>CANKMW010000015.1 GCA_947483555.1 Myxococcales bacterium | reverse complement strand
GACGCGCAGCGGCCGAGTCGAAGGGCGCATGTCGACGAAGTCCGTCCTTCGACACGGACCTCGCTTGCGCTCGGTCCGGCTCAGGACGCCCGGTGGGGAGCGCAAGCGATCGGACTCGCTGCGGTTTCAAACCGGTCGGTGTTCTAGCGGCCGCGGAAGCTACCGGACCGGCGCTCGGCGAAGGCGCGCAGCCCCTCCTGCACGTCCTCGCTGCCCATGAGCGGGTGGAGATCGGACAGCAGGCGGGCGGCGGCGGCATGCTCGGCGGCCGGGACGGCGGCGCGCGACGAGGCCAGCGTGGCGTAGACGCCGAGCGGCGCCTGGGCGGCGATCACCTCGGCGAGCGCGGTGGCGCGGGCCAGTTGCTCGCCGGGCGCCACCACCTCCTGGACCAGGCCGATGCGCAGCGCCTCGGCGGCGGTGAACTCGTCGCCGGTGAGCAGCCAGCGCATCGCGTTGGCCCAGCCGACCTCGCGTGGGAAGCGCAGCGTCGCGCCGCCGACCGGATAGATGCCGCGCTTGATCTCGATCTGCGCGAAGCGGGTCGAGTCGGCCGCGATGCGGACGTCGGTCGACAGCAGGAGCTCGATGCCGATGGTCAGGCAGATGCCCTGCACCGCGGCGACGATCGGCTTGCTGAGGCGGGGGCCGGTGAGGCCGAGTGGATCGATCCCGTCATCGGGGATCGACCACGTGCCCGACGAGAACACCGGCACCCAGGCCGGCAGATCGAGGCCGCCGGTGAAGTGATCGCCATGGGCGTGCAGCACGCCGACGCGGAGCTCGGGGTCGCGCTCGAGCTCGGCGTAAGCGCGACACAGGTCGTCCCACAGCGGCAGATCGAAGGCGTTGCGCTTGGCGGCGCGGTCCAGGCCGATGAGCAGCAGGTGGCCGCGCCGCTCGCGAGACACTCGTCCGGTGGTCATGGCGCGGAACGTACCGCGGACCGCGCTGCGCTCGGCCGCCGGGAGCGCGCAAGCTCACGGCTGGCGCTGGGCGCCGTCCGGCACCTCGATCCAGTCGTGGGTCCGGACCCGCGCCAGGCCGGGGAAGCGCGCCCGCGTCGACTCGTAGTTGCGGCGCCACCCGGCCCACACGTCGAAGATGCCCTTGTACTCGCCGGCGGCCTTGGGTGCGAAGACGACCTTGACCAGCAGCACCTGACCCGGCGCGAGGCGCTGCGGCGTGAACGTCGGGACGACCCAGTGGCGGTCCTCGAGCAACGAGTTGACGCGGTAGATGTCGATCGGCACCTTGCCGCCGTTCTCGATGGCGATGACGAAGGTCACCGTCGAGAACGCGTCCGGCTGTCCGTCGTCATCGAGCTCGACGACGAGCTCGACCGGCGTCAGGGCCGGCAGCGCGTTGACGATCGAGAAATTGCCCTTCATCCCGGCCGGGACCGCGGCGGGTCCGTAGACCACCTGGGGCGCGAAGCCGTCCTCGTAGGCCGTGATCTCGGTGAGCGGGGTATCGGCGTGCGCGGACTCCGTGAGCGCCAGGCCGAGGGTCAGGGATGCGAGCAAGGGCAGGAAACGAGCGTGCGTGATCATGCGTGGTTCTCCGTGGGGTTCACCGCGGAGACGGAGCGTCGCGCCGGATGTCGCACCCAAAAGCACCACCGCCCACGCGGTCGCCGGCTGGGACCCGTCGGAGCCCCCCGCGACGGCGCGCGAGGTCGTGCGAGGAGGACCTGGGTTCGGCGGCAGCGGGGGAATCGGTGGTGGTCCGACCCGAGGCCGTGTCCGCGGCGCGGTCGGCAGCGTGTCGCCCCGCCCACGCTGGCGCCCAACTCCGCGATCCGCGCCGGCTTTCGCGCTGGCACCCGCGATGCAAATCCACACCGCATGAGGAAGCTCCCGTTTGTCCTGCTCGCCGCCGCGCTGGCGCTGGCGGCAACCCGCGCCGCGGCCACACCGGCGCCCGCGACGTCGCGCCTGTCCGTGATCGCCGGCGATCGCGAGCCGGCCGGCGCGCGTGACGCCGTCACCGATGCCGATCTGGCCAAGCTGCGCGCCGCCGTCGACGCCGATGCCAAGGATCGCGGCGCCCGCTTCACGCTGGTGCGGGCCCTGCACCGCGCCGGCAAGCTCGACGAGGCGGTCACCGCGGCGCGCGCGTGGCGGGCCGCCGACGCCTACAACCTGGTGGTGGTGCGCCTGCTCGGCGACCTGTACAGCGAGCTGGGCCAGCGCGCGCAGGCCCGGCGCGCCTACTCGGCGGTGGTCGAGCTGCTGCCCAAGGACGCCAGCGCGCAGCGCGCCCTGGCCAGCGCGCTCAAGCAGTCCGGCGATCTCGAGGCCGCGTACGAGCGGCTGACCGCCGCCGCCCTGATGTCGCCCGATGACCGCCGCCTCGCGTTCGAGCTCGCCGACGTGGCCCAGCGCATGGGCCGCAACGCCGAGGCCCGCCAGCGTCTCGAGGCCATCGTCGGCGACACCGCCACGCCCGAGGCGGTGCGCTACCCGGCCCGCCAGCGCCTGGCGCAGGTCTACCACCAGCTGGCCCGCGACCAGCCCGCCGACGCCGCCGCCATGGACCAGGCGATCGCCCTGCTGAAGCTGACCGGCGGCAGCGAGAACGACATCAAGATCTACCTGACCTGGGACACCGATCGCAGCGACGTCGACCTGTGGGTGACCAACCCGACCGGCGAGCGGGTCTACTACCAGCACAAGCAGGGTGCGCTCGGCGACGCCCTGTACGACGACATCACCACCGGCTACGGCCCCGAGAGCTACACCGCGCCCAGCGCGCGGCCCGGCACCTACCTGGTGCAGGTGAACTACTTCGGCGTCGGCCGCGGCAACATCTCCGAGGCTCGCGGCGAGGTCGTGATCGTCCTCGACGAGGGCAAGCCCGGCGAGCAACGCCACGTCCTGCCCTACCGCCTGTTCAACAAGGAAGACACCGTCACTGTCGCGCGGATCAACGTCGCGCGTGGAGGCTCGCGATGAAGTCCCTGCTCTCGACCGCGTCGATCCGCAACCTGGCCGCGCTCGGCGCCACCGCCACCGCGCTGGCCTGCGGCTCCGCCCCGACCGCGCGCCATCCCGACGGCGCGCTCGCCGGCGGCTCCGCCCGCGCCGACCTTCCGAGCACGCCGCTGCGCCTGCCGCTCGAGCTGGTCCGAGCCCGCGGCGTGGTCCGGGTCCGCACTGGCGCCGATCCGACCTGGCGCCCGCTCACCGCCGGCACGCCGATGACGGCGGTGCGCGAGATCGAGGTGACGCGCCAGGGCGCGATCGTCGCGATCGGCCACGGCGACGCCGCCGGTCGGCTGTGGCTGCGTGCCGGTGCGCGCCTGCGCCTGGCTCAGGACGATCAGGGCGTGTACGTCGAGGCGCTGGCCGGCAAGAGCCGCCTGCGCCGTTCGGCCGCCGCGATCCCGGTCGCCGTCGCCAGCCGCGACGGCGCGCTGGCGATCACCGGCGACGTGCTGCTGGCGGCGCGCAACGACGGTACGACCCAGGTGCTGGCCACCGGCGCCCGCCCCGAGCTCGCCGACTGGAGCCTCGGCCTCGAGCACGACCAGGACGGCGCTGGCATCGGCCGCCTCGAGGCCCGCGGCGCCAGCGAGATCGGTGAACCGCTCGCCCTGCGCAAGGTCGACGTCCGCGTCAAGACCGCCGGCGACCTCGCGATGACCGAGGTCGAGCACGTGTTCTTCAACCCGGCCGCCGAGACCCGCGAGGGCACGTTCCGGTTTCCGGTTCCCGACGGCGCCATCCTCACCGGCATGGCGATGGAGATCTCGGGCCGCATGATGGAGGGCGAGATCGTCGAGCGCGAGAAGGCGCGCGCGGTCTACGAGAAGATCGTGGACGAGATGCAGGACCCGGCGCTGCTCGAGTGGGAGCAGGGCAACTGGTTCAAGCTGCGGGTGTTTCCGATCGAGGCCAGCAGCGAGAAGCGCGTGGTCATCCGTTACACCACGCCGCTGGCCCGCGACGCCGACGGTTGGGCCTACGACTTCACGGTCGGGCTGCCCGAGACCGGCGGCACCTCGACGATCGGCGCCCTCACCGTCACCGTCGACGGCAAGGTCGCCGCCAAGGAGACCAACGTCGCCGGCGGCCTCGACCTCAGCGTGCCGGTGACCACCACGGTGGCGGCGGTGATGCGCGAGGTGCGCGCCGACGGCACCTACACCGCGGTCCGCGTGACCCCGGCCCGGTCGCTGTTTGGCGGTCATGCGACCGCCGGCGCCGGTGCGCGTCCGCCCCGTCGCCTGGTGGTCGTGTTCGACACCTCGCGCAGCACGCTCGAGGGCCGGCCGCTGCAGCTGGAGCTCCTGCGCACCACGCTCGGCGAGCTCGGCGACCGCGACCGCTTCATGGTCCTGGCCAGCGACGTCGCCGTGGTCGCGCACGCCACCGAGATGGTCGCCGCGACGCCGTCGGCGATCACCGACGCCGCCGCGTTTCTCGACGGCATCGAACCCGACGGTGCCAGCGACGTGGGCGCCGCGCTGGCGGCGGCGACCCGGCTGTCGCCCACCGATATCATCTACATCGGCGACGGCGTGCCGACCTGGGGCGAGCTGGGCAAGGCCCCGCTGGCCGCGCTCGCCGCCGCCGCCGGCGCCCCCATCCACGCCGCGCTGGTCGGCAAGGGCGCATCGACCGAGCTATGGGCCGACCTCGCCGGCCATAGCGGCGGACGCGCGATGATGGTGCGGCGCTCGATCGACGCTGCCCGCTTCGCGCTCGCCGCCGCCCACGGCGGCGACGCCGGCCGGATCCGCAACGCCCACCTCGCGCTCGACGCCGGTGCGAGCGGCGTCCTGTACCCGAACCGCGCCACCACGTTGTGGGACGGCGATACCCTGGTGGCGATCGTGCACACCCCGACCGGCGCGCCGGTCCCCGCGTCGCTCACGCTGACCGGCGACGTCGCCGGCTCCGAGGTAACCCAGCAGGTGATGCTGGCCGGCGCCGTCGACACCGCCGCCGTGGCCCAGCGCTGGGCGGTCCAGCACCTGGCGGCGCTCGACGCTGCCGACGCCCCGCGCGAGGAGATCGTCAAGGCCAGCCAGGATCACGGCGTGCTGTCCCGGCACACGTCGCTGCTCGTGCTCGAGAGCGACGAGGCGTACAAGCTGCATCAGATCGAACGCAAGAAGGCCGAGGAGCAGCAGCTGGCGCAGGCGCCGCAGGTCACCGGCGGCGATCTCGACACCCTGGGCGCTCGCCAGGCCAGCCTCAGCCCCGACGAGATCCAGCCCGGCGACCCCGAGATCAAGATCCCGGCGCCGCGCGACGCGCGCTCCGTGATCGTGACGTTTCCGTGGGGCGAGACCAAGGTCGCGGAGTGGGACCGCGACGTCGATGCCTGGATGGTGCGCTTCCTCATCGACAAGGACACCGCCGATGGCGACTACCAGGCCCGGGTGACGGTCACCCACGCCGACGGCCGCGTCGAGGTGCTGCACCTCGGTTACACGGTCGACACCGTGGCGCCGGCGATGCGCCTCACGGCGACCCGCACCGCCGACGGCTACCGGATCGAGGCTCGCCAGCTGGCGACCACCAGCTCGCGCCGCAAGGATGCCGACCGCGTCGAGGTCGTGCTGCCCGGTGGCGAGATCCTGATGCTGGCGCAGACCTCGTGGGGGCGGTTCGAGGGGTTGTGGAAGACCGCGGCGGCCGCGGCGCCGGTGACGCTGCGGGTGGTGGTGCGCGACCACGCCCTGAACCAGGCCGCGCTCGAGCTGGTGATCGGACAGTGACGCCGCGCGGCCAGGTGATCGTCGCCGCGCTGGCGGCGGTGGCGGTCCCGGCCGCGGCGGCCGCGGCGCCGGCCCGCGTGCACAGCGACACCCACGAGGTGCGAGCGTGCCTGCCGCTGGCCACCGGCGGCGCGCTGGTCGGCACCGGCGGTGGCCTGGTGCTCGTCGATGCCAGCGGGGTTCAGCGCGCGGTGTGGACCGCCCGCGACGGCCTGCCCGGGACGCGTATCGAGAGCATCGTGCGCGAAGGCGATCAGGTCTGGATCGGCGCCGACGGTGGCGGGGCGCGGATCCGGATCGACGGCGAGGCGCTGGCGGTGACGCGCAGCATCGCCGGTGCCGCGATCCGCGACCTGGTCCGCCACGACGGCGCGCTCTACGCCGCGACCTGGAACGGCGGCGTGGTGAAGCTCGGCGCGCGCGGCAAGGGCGTCACGGTGCCGTTCAAAGGCGGCACCCGGGCCGCGCGCGGCCGGGTCGCGGCGCTGGTCTCGAGCGGCGGCTCGCTGTGGGCCGGCACCGCCGCCGGCCTGTTCCAGCTCCGCGGTGGTCGCCTCGAGCCGGTGACGCTCGGGGTCGCGCATCCGAACGTGGCGATCACCTCGATGTACGCCGGGCCGGCGGCTGGCTCGGGGCCCGCGGCTGATCGGCTATGGATCGCGACCACCGATGGGTTGCTGGTCCGCGACGGCGATGGCGTCCGCGACCTCGGCGGCGGCCACGTCACCCGCGTCACCGCGGTCGACGGCGCGATCGTGGTCGCGGGTCTCGGCGAGGGACTCCGGCGGGTGGATCGCGGGCGGCTGATCGCCCTCGACGGCGCGCCCGCCGGCCTGGTGCTGGCGCAGGCGCTGTCCGAGCACGACGGCGGGGCGTGCGCCGGTGGCCTCGATGGCCTGTGGCTGCGGCCCGGCGCCGGCGCGGCATGGCGCGCGGCACCGCACGCCGACGGCCTGCTCTCCAACGACGTCTCGGCCCTGGCCGCCGATGGCGAGCGGTTGTGGGTCGGGACCTTCGATCACGGCCTGGCGGTGCACGAGCGCGGCGCCTGGCGCACCGTCGCACACCCCGATCTCGACGGCCGCATCAACGCGGTGCTGGTCGAGCCGCGGCCCGGCAAGGCGTCGCGGCTGTGGGTCGCCACCGCCGCCGGCCTGATGACGCTGGATGGCGACGCGGTCGGCCGCCTCACCCGCCGCGACGGCCTGCCCGGGCGCAGCGTGCTGGCGCTGACCCGCCTGCGCGACGGCCGCATCGTCGCCGGGACGTCGACCGGCGCGGTGATCGTGACCGACGCACGGCCGGCCCCGCTCGGCCCGCCCGGCACCGAGATCGGCAACGTGTGGGCGGTGGCCGAGGACGTCGACGGCATGATCTGGCTCGGCACCACCACCGGCGTGTGGCGGGGGCCGAGCACCGCCGCCGTGAAGGCCGGCGATCGCGGCACCGGCTGGCAGCGGTTCGCCGTCGCCACCGGCCACCTCGACGACGACTGGGTGATGGCGATCGCCGCCCGCGGCCGCTCGGTCTGGGTCGGCGGCTACAAGGGTGGCGTGGTGCGTTTCGACCTCGGCGATGCCGGCGCCGCCATGCCGTCGACGGCGGCGCGCCTGGGTGGCGGCTGGATCAACCCCGGCGGCCTGCGCTGGGACGGCGACACGCTGTACGCGTCGACGCAGGAAGGCCTGCGCAGCGGCGATGGCACCACGGCGACGTGGACGACGGCCACCGGGTTACCCGGCAAGGACGTCACCGCCGCGCTGCGGGTTGGCGCCACGCACTGGATCGCGACCCGGCGCGGGCTGCTCGAGCTTCCGCGACTAGCGCCCTGATCTGCGGGCGCGGTGGATCGCCGCTACCAGCAGCGTGTACTGGAAGCCCAGCACGACGACCAGGATCAGCTCGCCGATGAGCAGGCCGCCATCCTTGCGGGCGTCGATGACGGCGTGACCGACGAAGACGTTGGCCCACGACGCGGTGTGCACCGCGACCGGTCCACCGGCGGCGGTGACCAGGTTGGGCACCAGCGCCCATACGCCGAGCGCGTAGGCCGCGACCAGCATCCGACCGACCGGACGCGCCAGCGGCTTCCGACCGAGCCAGGCCCGCGCGACCGGCAGGATCGTCGCGGCGCTGCCGATCATCATCCCCACCGCCATGTGCAGGTTGGCGTGGGCCACTAGCGCCGCTCCTCGCAGCGCGCCAGCTCGCGCCACGCCACGGTCAGCACCGCGACCGCGGCCAGCACGAACAGCACCGGGAACAGCATCGAGCTGTCGACAGCGTCGCGGCGGTCGATCGCGCAGTGGAACCACCACGCGTCGCAGTACGAACGGTGGTGCAGCTCGACGTAGTACGCCTGATCGCCCCACAACCGCGGCGTGTCGGGCACCACCGCCCACAGGCCCGACACCGCGCCGGCGATCGCCAGCGTCACCAGGCTGCGCACCGTGACGCGGCGGCCGCGCCGCCACCAGCCGACGAAGAAGATCGCCAGCGGCAGGGACGACGCGATCAGGACGTGGATCACGCTGCCGGCTCTAGCACACGATCAGGACCGGTCGAACATGGTTCGCCCCGACGAGGCGCCGGCCGGATGTCACGAACCAGACCTCGCACCGCACCCGTGGCCCCGAATACCCAGCGTCATTGTTGAACGTTCGCCTGCGGCTCACTGGCGCCCACGTGGCTTCAGCTTGAGATCGACACGCTGCCCGCTCTTGCCCGCGTACACGCGCTGCGTGACCGGTGCGTGATCCTTGCGGGTCAGGACGATCGACGTGGTCTCGAAGCCGGGCAAGGCGATCGTCACCGGGGTCTTGCCGACCTGCTTGCCGCCCACCGTCACGGTGGCACCCGACGGCCGCGACGACACCTTGACGCGGAACATCGGTCGCTCGAGCCGGACGTCGATCGCGGTGGCGCTGGCGCCGACCTCGCGGTTCAAGCGCTGGTACCGATCGCGGCGGAACGTGACCTGGTAGCCGGTACACGGTCCGTCGTGCGTGAACGGCGTCGAGCCGATGACCTGGCCAGCGAGCGTCACCTCGGCGGCCGCCGGGCTCGACGTGAACGCCACCCGACAGCGCGACGGCGGCGGCGACTCGGTCGCCAGCCCCGGGCTGGGGACCGCCACCTCGCCCGAACCTGGATCCGCGGCATCGGATCCCGGGACCGCGGGCGGCACGGTGGATCGCGGAGCCGTTGCGGTCACGGCCTGCTGGGCGACCGCAGCGGGCTCATCGCCGTCGCCGCTGCTGGCGGCGCTGATGACCATCGCCGCCACCCCGATGACGATCACGCCCGAGGTCACGGCGATCACTGGCCAGCGGCGCCGCACACCTGGCCGCACCAGCTGGACCATCTCGGTCATGTCTTGGTCGAGCTCGACCTGGTTCGGAACCGCCCGCCAGTCGACCACCGCGGCTGGCCCGGTGCCGTAGCCAGGCTGGTGCGGGCTCACCGGCGCCGTCCCCGGCAGCGGTGCGCCAGGGTGCAGATACGGAGTCGGATAGTGCGGCGCTGGCGCTGCCATCACCGGCATCGCGGGCATCGCCGCGCCGGGCGGCACCGGCCAGCCCGGTGACGATCCGGCCGGCGCATGGGCGAGCGGAACCGGGGCCGGCATCGATGGCGGCTCGACGATCGGGTCGACGTAGTCCGACGGTAGATCGGGGAGCTCCACCGCCACATCGGTGACGAGATCTTCGTTGGGGAGGGTCGGCAGGTCGTCGACCGGTCCCGACGGTGCGGCCACGACGCGACGCGGCGCCGCGGTCCGCACGGTGACGAGTTGATCGAACGGCAGCGGCGCGGCCGCCAGCGCCTGCGCGGCCGCAGCGATGGCCGGCGATGGTGTGCCCGAGCCACGGGTCGGCTGGGTCGGTGCGGTGTCGCTCGATCCGCCGCGCAGCGTGGGCACCGGCAGGCTGTCGGCGGGCACGCCCGGTGGCGTGCCGGTCGCGACCACGCCGGGCGGCGCGGGTGGCGGCGGTGCGGTCGCCGGCTTGCTTCGCGCCGGCGCTCCGATCGTCGGCATGCCCATCAACGTCTTCTGCATCTCGCGCTTCGGCCTCGCCGCGGCGTCGACCACAGCCACAGCCACAGCCGGACCGCGAATCGTCGGCTCGGATGGCCGGGGCACGGGCACCGGCCCACTGGCGGCCACCGACTCGATCGTGCACGTCGCCGAGCCATCACCCCGGGCGCCGGTCCCGAGCGGCGCGCCCAGCGGCACCAGGTGGCGGGGCAGTGGTGGCGGGTGCTGGGTGCCACGGTGCTCGACCATGTACGCGAGCAGGCCCTTGCCGCGAACGTCGATGCTGACGAAGCGAATGCTCAGCACGCCGGGACCCGTGGCCACGACCGCATCGCCATCCAGCACCGCGACCTTCGACGCCAGCGACAGCGTCACACGGAGCTTCGCGCCGTCGGCCGGGCCAGTTCCGGTCACCGGGACATTCTCGAGACCGTCAGCCGTTGCGAAGGTGCGAAACGCCCGCACCAGGTCTTCGACCGTCACGCATCGGCTGACGAGGCGCCAAGCGTTTCCGTCCGCCACGAAGAAGCAGTGTAGGCAATTCCTGCGGGTGTAACCAGGCAGAAGCGCATCCCGAAGGTCACAGCCATGCGCTTCCGTTGACGATCCAGCTGGCGATCGTGGCGTTTATCCACAGGTGGCCCGACCTTCGCCTGGCATCCGGCTTGCGAAGGTTCCAGTCATGCGGACCAAGACCCTCATCGCCTCGTTCACCATGTGTGCCCTCCCCCTTCTCACCGGCGCCCAGGGCGACGGCTGCGCGGCCAACTCGCGGTCGCCGGCGCCCGATGTCACCGGCTGGTGGGACGTGAACTACGACGACCGCCTGGGCGTCGAGATCACCGTGGGCGGCTCGGTCTACACCGCCGAGACCGGCGCCCAGGGTGGCAGCGTGACGATCACCCACCAGGGCCGGCCGCTGACGTTCGACCTCGACTGCGCGCGCCCGGAGGTGCTGTGCCCGAGCGAGGCGTGGCCGAGCGCGGTGCTCGCCGAGCAGCGCGACGTCGGATTCGAGCACCGCATGTACGTGACCCTGCCGGTGCAGAGCTGCACCGGCGCGCTGGCGCGGCCGGTGGCCGGCACCTGCGGCGCTGGCACCAACAACCCCGACTGCGACGACGTGTGTACCGGCGACGTCGTGACGCGCAACGAGGAGCGCTTCGGCGTGATCGGCGAGAACGGCCGCACGTTCCGGCTCTACCTCGGCGCCGGGATCGCGACCAACGGCATCAACTGCGCCCTGATCGGCTGGTCGATCGCCGACGCCACGCTCGAGAACACCGGCACCGCGAGCGCCGGCGACTGGGAGTCGGTGGCGATGAACGCCGGCCTGGTCACGGTCGGTTACTCCGGCGGTTGCCTGTGGGCCGGCGATCCGAACATGGACGGCGAGCTCGAGGCGCTGGTGCTCGGCGCCACCGTCAAGTTCACCACCGGCTTCACCGCCGATCGACGCTAGGAGAACCGCGGCCGGCCCTCGAGACCCGAGCTCAGAACCGGCCGCCGAGGACAACCTCGGCGCCGCCGCCGGTCGGCCTCACGCTCAGCGACGTCTCGCGATCGCGGTCGTCGCGGGTCAGGTAGCGCACCACGCCACCGGCGAGCAGCGCGCCACCGACGCCGGCGACGATCACCGACGTCAGCCGTCTCGAGCGGGCCTGATCCTCGGCCGCCTGGTACGCGTCGTAGGTCAGGTTGCTACACACCGGATCGCCGCACTGCGCGCTGCGCGCCTGGGTGTAGATCAGCACCGCGACCACCTCGGCGGCCACGCCGCCGCCGAGCAGCGCCAGGCCGAGCTTGTCTTTGAAGAACCGCCGGCCGTCGACCGCTGCGACGGCCACGGGGTCGGGCGGTGGTGAGGGTGGAGTGCCGATCGGGGAGGCGCCACGATCGGATCCGCCACCCGCGGCGCGCTGACTGTCGAGCACCTGCTGGCACTTGGCGATCTCGGCGTTCGCGCCCTCGCTCGCGTTGGGGCCCGGGCCCGTGGCGAGGAAGCGGATGAAGTGATCGTTCGCGCGCCCGCAGTCCTTGCCCTCGGCGTACAGGCGGCCGATGACGTAGAGCAGATCGGGGCGCCGGGTCTCCACGTACGCGGCCTCGAATTCGCGCAACGCGGTGGCGAGGTCACCGGCTTCGTACGCCGCGGTGGCAGCGGTCTCGTGCGTCGAGGCCGGCTGGGCGAACGCGGGCCGGGCCGCGACCAGCAGCGCGACGGCGAGCGCCATGGTGCGGGCAACGCGAGCGACGGAGGTCGGTTCGGGCGGGTCGGTCATTCAGTCACACGGTGGATAGAGTCCGCCGCACTTGACCGGCGGCTTCGGCGGCTTGGTGGCCCGGTCGGCACTGCTGCCGTCACCGGGTCGGATGCGATCGGGCTTCGCCTTCAACGTTCTCGGCCGGGTCTTCGTCGAGCCGACCGTGCGTGTCGCCGCGGTGGCTGGCGGGTCGGCGACCGCGGCTGCCGGCGGCGGTGGGGCGGCCACCGGCGGCGCTGAGTCGGCGACGGTGGCTGGCGGCGGCGGCGCTGAGTCGGCGACGGTGGCTGGCGGCGGTCGGTCGGCGACGGCGGCTGGCGGCGCGGCGCTCGCAGGCACCGCCGCCGGCGAGCCCGACTCCGGGTTGCCCCCCGACGCGACGACGATCGCGATCACGCCGATGGCGACGGTGGCCAGCGCGCTCCACAGCACCCAGCGATGGCGCGGCCGCAGGTCGATCTCCGCGGCGCCGCTTCCGCCGCCCCACGACGGATCGCGGTCGCCGCCTCCGCCCCACGACGGATCGCGATCGGGCGTGTCGCGCACCATCAGCGGCGGCGGCATGATCAGCGGTCCGCTGGCCGGCCCGACGACGGTCGCCGCGCCGTCCGGATCCGATCCCTCCGCCGCGTCCATCGCCGGCGGCTGCAGTGGCAGGCGCGCCCCGGATCGGATCGGCGGCGCAGCGGTCAACAGCGGCGCCGGCACCAGCCGCACCGGCACGGCCGGCGGGCTGGAGGGGTATGCCGGTGATTCCGCCGGCAGATCGATCGTCGGTGGCGTGGCGCCGGAGGTCAGGACCGACACCGCCGAGACCAGCGCGGCCGACGAACCGGGCAGCCAGTCGCGGCCACCGCCACCACCGGCGCTCCACGAACGCTGCGTCGATCCGGCGCTCAGCGCGTCGCCGGCAGGGTCGAGCCCGGAACTGGTGGTCTCGATGGTCACCAACCCGGTGTGCTCGCCGGCCGCTTCGAGCTCGTCCCACGGCTCGGGGCGTTCGCCGAACAGCTCACGGAGGTAGCGACCCAGGGCCGGCGCCGACAGCGACAGCCGCTCGTGTGCCGCCAAGGCATCGATCGCCTGCAGCAGATCGGCGCCGGTCTGGTAGCGGTCTTCCGGGCGTCGGGCCAGGCAGGTCAGGATCACCGCCTCGAGCTGGCGCGACAGCTCGGGCCGCCGGCTGGTCGGCGGCGGGATCGGTCCGTTGACGATCCTGGTCATCGTCTCGAAGTCGTTGGGGTGCTTGAACAGGCGCGTCATCGTCGCCATCTCGTAGAAGACGATGCCGAGCGAGAAGATGTCGCTGCGGCGGTCGAGCGGATGGCCGGTGCACTGCTCGGGCGACATGTACGCGACCTTGCCCTTGACCGCGCCCGACCGGGTCTCGGTCATCCGGTGCGCCGCCTTGGCGATCCCGAAGTCGACCAGCTTGATCGCGCCCTCGTACGAGACCATGAGGTTCGACGGCGACACGTCGCGGTGCACGATGCCGAGCGGCTGGCGGTCGAGGCCGTGTTTCTCGTGGGCGTAGTGGAGGCCAGCGGCCGCCCCGGCGATCACGGCCAGCGTCTGCTCGATCGGAATCTGGCGCTTGAGGCCCGCGACCCGCTGCAGCACATCGCGGCAGTTCTCGCCGTGGACGTACTCGAGCGTGAAGAAGTACGAGTCGCTGACCCGACCGATGTCGTAGACCTGCGCGATGTTGGGGTGATGGAGTTGTGCGGCCAGCCGCGCCTCGTCCAGGAACATCGTGATGAACCGATGGTTGCGCGAGTGCTCGGCCATGATGCGCTTGAGCACCACGTAGCGCTCGAACCCGGCGATGCCGACGGCGCGCGCGAGGTACAGCTCCGCCATCCCGCCCGTCGCGAGGTGGCCCAGGATCTGGTACTGGTTGGACGCGGCTCCGGCGCTCGCTACCCCAGGATTCACGCCCGAAAGGATCCCAACCGGACGCAGCCAGCGCAAGCCGGATCGTGGCGTTGGCGATGTGAGGGCAGGTAGTCAGGGCGCCGGACATCCGCGAGACATCGCCGATAGACCCGGCGCGCCGGCGACCGTCGCCAGCCCGCCGGCGCCGCCGCTGCCCGGCGCCAGCGTCGTGCTGTCGCGGGTGAGCACCACGGCACCGACACAGACCAGCGCGATCGACGGCCCACCGCCGCCGCCGCCACCATCGCCGCCGCGACCGCCGGTGCCACCGCCGCCGCCCCGGCCACCCATGCCGCCGTCATCCTGCTCGCCGGAGCCGCCGTACGCGCCCCCGTTGCCGAATCCGCCGCCGCTGCCGCCACCGCCACCGCTACCGCCGCGCCCGCCCTGTCCGCCGATGGCGCTGGTGATCATCGAGCCGCGGATCGTCACCGTGGAGCCGCTGATCAAGACGCCGAACGATCCGCCGCCGCCGCGTCCGCCGGTGCCAAGCGTGCCGCCGCAGCCGCCACCACCACCACCGCCGCCACTCGACCCGTAGGAGTCGCAGCTGTCATCACCGCCGCCGCCACCGCCGCCGCCACCACCGCCGTTGCCGGGCAACCCGGTCCCACCGTCACCGCCACTGGCAGGGGTGTACGCGAGGCCGGCGAAGGTGCCGACGTTCGCGCCCGCCGAGCCCTGCGCGCCGGTCCCGCCGGTGCCACCGGTTGCGCCGGGGTTACCATTGCCACCACCACCACCGCCGCCACCGCTGCCGCCAGTGATGCCGATCGAGCCGATGCCGCCCGCGACGCCGCTCCCGCCGCCGTTGCCGGGCTGACCACCGCCGCCGCCCGGGCGACCGCAGCTCGACGCGCCGGCGGTGCCGCCGGCCGGCCGCGAGCAGCCCGAACAGAAGCCACTCGAGTTCTCGCAGCCGGGATTGCCGGGGCCACCGGGGCCACCGACGGCACCGACGCCGCCGTTCGCGCCCGGGTTGCCGGTGGCGCCGCGGCCCGGCGCGACCTCGACGGCGACCAGCTCGACGCCGACCGAGTTGCTGATCAGGATGCCGATCGAGCTGTCGCCGGCGCTGACCGCGTCGCCGCTGGCCACGGTCACGGAGTCGAGCCGGGTCACCGCGTTGACGGCGACGAAGCGCAGCCCGATCTCGCCACCGTCGATGATGGTGACCGCGCCCGGCGTGCGCATCCAGTTGGTATCGAAGCCACCGTAGATCGACACCGCGGCGCGCATCGACAGCGCCTCGCTGTAGGTGCCGGCCGCGACCAGAACCGCCTTGCTCTGCGTGCTGGCGCGGTTGATCGCGGCGCCGAGGGTCAGCATCGGCGCCGCCCGCGTGCCGGGATTGGTATCGGCACCCCCGGGGTGAACGTGGATGCCGTCGCACGGCACGTCACCGCAATCGGCGTCATGGCCGACCGGCGCGTCGGTCAGATCGGCGTCGGGCTCGGCGTCGGTGGCGGCGGCGTCGAGGTCACCGTCGTCGTTCACCGTGCTCGACGCGCAACCGGCGCCGAGCACCAGCCCCGCCAGCGCCGCCAGCCAGATCCACGTCGAGACGCGCGTCATTCGTCTCCATTGTAGCCTCGTTCCGACCTCGCCACCTCATCACGTCATTTCGGTGGCGTCCCTCACAGGCGGGTCACCGCTGATCGAGCGGATGTACATGGCCTGCGACGCGAAGGCGAGCAGGCGGCCGGTGTCATCCCACAGCTCGGCCTCCCCGATCGCCCAGCCGGCGCGCGCCCGCCTCGCATACGCCGAGACCAGCACCCACTCGCGCTCGGTATCGTCGACGACGTGGACGGTGAGATCGAGGCTCGGCGCGTGGAAGCGGTATGGCCCGGGACCGACGGCGTGGGTCAGCGCAGCTGGCATGGTGTCGGCGATCGGCGCGAGGGCGAGCCGATCGAAGCGGCCAGCGGTGTCGCGCTGCGGGCAGCGGTAACGGAACCAGCGCGCATAGCGCGCCGGCCCGGCCGTGAAGTCGGGTGTCCAGAAGCGGGCGCCGCAAGCCAGGCGAACGTCGACGTTGGCGAAGAACCGCGCCTTGAGGTGCGGGTTCTTGCCATCGTCGGCGAGCAGATCGGGACAGCGATCGGGCGGCGGCACGTCGGGCATCGCGGCGCCGCGGATGTCGGGTCCGGCGCGATCGCGCCCGAACGTGGCGATCACCTGGGCGCCGGCCTGACCCGGGGTGCGCAGGTGGGTTCGCGTCTGCACGGCGGCGCCGCCGGCGCGCAGGATCTCGACGTCGATCGCGACCGCGCCGGCGTGGATCGGCTCGCAGAACATGGCGGTCGCCGACACCAGCCGATAGCTGGGATCGCCGATGGCGTGTTCGGCGGCGCGCAGCGCCGCCGACGTGACCACCCCACCCGACGGGAACAGGAAGTCCCAGTGGCGCGGGATGTCGAGCGTGTAGCGATGGTCGTCGCCCGGCGTTCGCAGCGGCGCGATGTCGACGCCGAGGTCGGCGGGCGCCCACGGCAACGTCATCGCTGCACCGCGGCGGCGGCGCTGCGGATGGCGTCGAGCACACCGTCGAGCTCGCGGACGCCGGTGAGCGGATTCATCAGCGCGGTGCGCAGCCACAGCGCGCCGCCCAGCCGCGTCGACAGGAAGTACCAGCGACCGTCCTCGAGACAGCGGCGGCGAATCACCGCCTGCAGCTCGTCGAGCGCCGCCCCGCCCAGCTCGGGCTCCGGACGGTACCGAAACACGACGATGTTGGCGTCCGGCGATGCCGCCAGCTCGAAGTCAGGGGCCGCGGCGACCCGCGCCGCGAAGGCCTGGCCGAGCGCGAACACCCGCTCGACATAGGCGCGGAAGAAGCCGACTCCGTAGGCGCGCAGGCTGGCGTAGAGGATGGTGCCCATCATGCGCTTGGTGCACTCGACGGTCCGCAGCCCCAGGTTCCACCATTCGCGTTCGGCGGCGAACAGGTACGACGCCTCCTGCGCGAACGCCTGGTAGCTGCGGGTCACGTCCTTGTAGAGCACCGCGGTGCACAAGGCCGGCATGGCCAGCAGCTTGTGGGCATCCCAGACCACCGAATCGGCGCGCTCGATCCCGTCGACCAGGTGGCGATGCTGCGCTGACAGCGCGGCGCTGGCGCCGTGGGCACCATCGACGTGCAGCCACAGACCGTGGGCGGCGCAGAAGTCGGCGATCGCCGGCAGCGGATCGTAGGCTCCGGTCGCGGTTGAACCCGCCGACGCGACCACGGCGATCGGCCGCCGACCCGCAGCGACCGCCGCCGCGTGAGCGCGGGTCAGATCGTCGGCGCGCATGCGGTAACGCTCGTCGACCGCGACCTCGACCGCACCGCCGGCGCCCCAGCCCAGCACGCGCACCGCGCGGGCGATCGAGTAGTGGGCGGTGGCGGCGACCAGCACGGCGAGCGGCGGTCCGGCGTCCGCACCGTCGGTCCAGGCGTCGAAGCCCGCCGCGGCCTGACGGGCCGCGAGCAGCGCGGTGAGGTTGCCGACCGATCCGCCCGAGGTGAGCAGCCCGCCGGCGGTGTCCGGCATGCCGAGCACGCGCGCCATCCACGCCACCACCGCGAGCTCCTGGCCGGTCGCCACCGCGCCCATCTCGTAGACCGCCATGCCGTTGTTGAGCAGCGCGGCGGCGGCGTCGGCGAGCGCGGCCCCGGGCACCGGCGGCGGCACCTGGTGGCCGAGGTAACGCGGGTGGTGGAGCCGGATCGAGCCGGCAGCGGTAGCAGTGAGGGTGTCGACCAGATCGTCGGCGGGCTGGTCGGCGAAGTCGGCGGGCCAGCGCGGCAGCATGTCGGCGGGCGCGAGCCACGGGATGACCGGCAGGCCGTCATCGGTGGCGGACGTACACGCCGCGAGATGATCGGCGAGCTGGTCGATCAGGCGATGGCCGTCGGCACGGAAGCGGGACGGATCGTAGGCGCGCGCGATGGCGTCGGGAACCGGGCCGAGCTCGGCGGAGGCGGGCATCGGGGCGAACGTAGCAGTAGACTCGTGGATATGCGTCGTCCGGTCCTGATCGCTGTTCTGCTCGCCGGATGCTCGTCGCCCGCGCCACGCGAGGTCTACATCTCGATCGGCGCCGACGCGATCGGGACCGCCCATGGCGTGGCGTCGTTGCACGGCGCTCGCATCCAGATGGTCGAGACCGATGGCGTGGTCGCGGTGCTCGCCTACGACGAGGCCGAACTCGAGGCGCTATCGCACGCGATGCACGAACAGCACGCCCGCTGCGGCGGCTACATGGTGCACGACTCGCTGGCCGACGCTCGCGCCTCGTTGCAGCGACCGGCCGACGGCGGCGAGGTCGACTACACGCTCGATCGCGCGGCCATGGTCCGGACCGTGCTGCCGACCATCGATGGTGCCGCGATCCTGGGCACCATCAGCGAGCTGTCGGCGATGAAGAACCGCTACTACCGTTCGGCGACCGGCGCCGCGGCGTCGATCTGGCTGCGCGATCGGTGGCGCAGCTTCACGATCCGACCCGACGTCACGATCGAGCTGGTCGATCACGGCTATGCGCAGAAGTCGGTGATCCTGACCATCCCGGGCACCAGCCGCGCCGACGAGGTGATCGTGATCGGCGGCCACCTCGACTCGATCGCCGTCGGCGGCAAGGCGGCCAACGCCCCCGGCGCCGACGACGACGCCTCGGGCATCGCGACCTTGACCGAGGTCGCCCGCGTCCTGCTCGCCCATGACGTCCGGCCGGCGCGCACCATCAAGCTGATGGCGTACGCGGCCGAGGAGGTCGGCCTGCGCGGCTCGCTGTCGATCGCGCGCGACTACCAGAAACGCAAGGTCAAGGTCGTCGGCGCGCTGCAGCTCGACATGACCAACTATCAGGGCTCCGATCGGGACATCTGGTTGATGAAGGACTTCACCAGCGCGGCCCAGAACCGGTTCCTGATCCGGCTCATCGACGGCTACGTCGGCGCGACCTGGGGCTGGGATGCGTGCGGATACGCGTGCTCGGATCACGCGTCGTGGAATCGGATCGGGGTCCCGGCGTCGATGCCGTTCGAGTCGCGGATGAGCCAGCGCAACACCAAGATCCACACCCGCGACGACACCCTCGAGCTGAGCGGCAACAACGCCGCGCATGCGGTCAAGTTCGCGCGCCTCGCTGCCGCCTACGCGATCGAGCTCGGCAAGGGTGATCTTGGCGGGGCGCAGGTCGGCTCGACGGCACCGTCGTCGTCGTCGTCGCTGCCGTGGAAGCTGATCGCGGTCGTCATGGCGTTCGCCGCCATCTGGCTCGCGCGCCGCCGCCGGCGCTGAGCTCCACTCGTGCCGGGTGCTGACGTACCATCCGATCGATGGACGTCAGCCTCGGCGCCACGATCGCCCTCAGCGGCGTGGCGCTGGTCGCCGGCGTGATCGACGCCATCGCCGGCGGCGGCGGCCTGCTCACGCTGCCGGCGCTCTTGCATGCCGGCCTGCCGCCGCACGTGGCGCTGGGCACCAACAAGGGCCAGTCGGTCTTCGGCTCGGGCGCGGCGCTACTGCGCTTCGCCCGCGCCGGCCAGCTCGCGCCACGGCGCAGCGCCGCCAGCTTCGCGGCTGGCTTCGCCGGTTCGGCCGCGGGCGCGGTGATCGTCTCGTACGTCGATGCCCGGGCGCTCGAGCCGCTGGTGATCGGCTTGCTGGTGGCGGCGGCGGTGCTGGTCATGGTGCCGCGGCGCACCGGCGCGGCGCCGCCACGACGCCCGCTCGCGATCGCCGTCGCGCTGGCGCTGGCGATCGGCTTCTACGACGGCTTCTTCGGGCCCGGCACCGGTACCCTGCTCATCGTCGGCTTCATGTGGCTGCTCGCCGAGGCGCCGGCCGCGGCCAGCGCCAACGCCAAGGTCGTCAACTTCGCGTCCAACCTGGCCGCCGTGATCGCCTTCGCCGCCAGCGGCATGGTGATGTGGTCGGTGTCGTTGCCGATGGCCGCCGGTCAGTTCATCGGCGGTCTGGTCGGCGCCCACATCGTGCTCACCCGCGGCGGGACCATCGTCCGCGTCGCCGCCGTCGCCGTGGCGCTGGCGCTGGTCGCCAAGCTGAGCGTCGACCTGCTGCGCGGCTGACCCGATCGCGTGTCAGCCGAGCGACGGCAGTAGCTCGACGAGGCGAGCTCGCCAGATCGGCGAGGCCCACTGCGCGGGGAAGCAGCGGGCCAGCACCTCGAGCATGATCGAGACCGCGGTCGATGCACCCGGGGATGCGCCCAGCAGCGCGGCGACGGTGCCGTCGGCGCTGGTCACGACCTCGGTGCCGAACCTGAGGTCGCCGCCGCCATGACCATCGCTCTTGATGATCTGCACGCGCAGACCAGCGACCTGAACGTCCCAGTCGTCGTCGTTCGCTCGCGGGCAGTAGCGGCGCAGGAGCGCGACGCGTTCCTCGGTGGAGAGCATGGCCTGACCCACGAGGTAGCGAGTCAGGTCGAGGTTCTCGAGCCCGGCGCTCAGGAGCGCGCGCAGGTTGTGGATGCCGATCGATCCCAACAGGTCGAGCGCCGAGCCCCGCTTCAAGAACCTGGTGGTGAACCCGGCGTAGGGCCCGAACAGCAGCTCCTGCCGGCCGCCGATCCAGCGGGTGTCGAGGTGGGGCACCGACATGGGCGGCGCGCCGACCGCGGCCTTGCCGTAGACCTTGGCGTGGTGACGCGCAATGACCTCCGGGTTCGTGCAGCGGAGCCACTGACCGCTGACCGGGAACGCGCCGTAGCCTCGGGCCTCGGGGATCCCGGTGCGCTCGAGCAGCGACAATGAGTAGCCGCCGGCGCCGATGAACACGAAGCGCGCCCGCACGGTGCGCTGGTCGCCGCTGGCGAGGTCGCGCACGTCGACGCGCCAGCCGCCGCCATCGCGGCGCAGGTCGACGACCTCGTGGTCGAGGTGCAGCGCGAAGCCCGGCCGGGTGGCGAGCGCGGCGAACATGCCGCGCGTGAGCGCGCCGAAGTTGACGTCGGTGCCGCGGGTCATGCGGGTGACGGCGACCGGGGGGCCGCGGTCGCGCCCGTCCATCACCAGCGGGATCCAGGCCGCGATCTGCTCCGGGTCCTCGCTGTATTCCAGATCGCCGAACCGCGGCCACGACACCAGCTGGCGCGCCCGCGCGCGCAGGAACGCGACGTCGCCCTCACCCGCGACGAAGCTCAGGTGCGGAACCTGGCGCAGGAACGAGGCGGCGTCCGGTAGCTCGCCGCCGGCGACCAGCGCGCGCCACAGCTCGAGGCTGGTGGCGAACTGCTCCGCGATCCGCACCGCCTTGGTGCAGTCGACGCTGCCATCGGCGGCGGGCGGCGTGTAGTTGAGCTCGCAGTACCCCGCGTGCCCGGTGCCGGCGTTGTTCCAGGCATCCGAGCTCTCGGCGGCGGCCCGATCGAGGCGCTCGAAGGCTTCGACCTGCAGCGTCGGCTCGAGCTTGCCCAGGAGCGTCCCCAGGGTCGCGCTCATGATCCCGGCGCCGATCAGCGCGACGTCGCACTCGCCGTCCACGGCCATTGGGCGATTGTATCGGTCAGCGACGCTGGCGTCGTGCCGACTCGGCGGCGACGCGGCGAACGAGCTGGCGTAGGTTGGTGGCGCGATCGCCGACGGGACTCCCACTGCCCACGACGCCGGCGAGCGGGTTCGGCGTCGACGCGGTCGCGCGCTGGCGGCAGTGGACCGGTTCACCTGGTGCCAGCCACAGCGGCCGGTGATGGTCCTGGATCACGATCCGCCACGCCTCGATGCCGAGCGGGCCACCCCAGGCCATGGCCAGCACGGTGCCCCACACCAGGACGTCGCCGACACACACGTCCTCGGCGGAGAGCATGGTCCAGACCACCCGCTCGGTCGGCCTCCCACTGCGTCGATCGGGCGCGGTTCTGGTACGCGACGTCATCTCATCAGTGTGGCGTCCCGATGTCACCGTTCGCAAGCGTCGCTACCCCGGCGGACATCGTGCGTACCCGCGAGCACATCCCACCGCTACCCGAGCTCTCCCACACGCGGGTCGCCGACCAGCCCGCGCTCACCCGCTATGCGTCGTCGTCGACCGGAGGCCGTGACGGGGCATCACGGAAAGGTCGCAGTCACCGAACGATCGGCCTGGACGTTGCCGAGGAAGAGCTGGTACCCGTCGGCGCCTGGTACCTCGCCCCACGCGCTCTGCGCCGGGGTGCCGCTGACGTAGGCGTCGAGGTGCATGCTGGTGCCACGCGGGAAGGTGGCCGTGCACACCGCGCCGGTGCCCTCGGAGCATGCGATGCCGGCGGGGACGCTGATCACGTAGGCGCCCACGGTGTTGCCGGCGCGATTCACGGTGATCGTGACCGAGTTCGTGTCGCCGGTGACGGTGACCGTGCGGGTGGTCTGGCTGGTGCGCTGCTGATCGTCGGTGACGCGCAGCGAGATCGCGCGCGGGCCGGGGGTCGCGAAGTAGTAGTGGGTGATGGGGTGACCCTGCGTGCTCTCGAACGTGCCGTTTCCGTCGAGGTCCCAGGCGTAGCTGACGATCGAGCTGGCGGCGGTCGAGGCCGACGCGTTCAGCTCGAAGGACGAGCCGGCGGCCGGCGCCGCCGGATTCACCGTGAACGATGCCACCGGATCGGTGGGCGATCCGCCAAGACTGACGGTCGTGGTGGTCTCGTCCCATTGACCGCGCCCGCCATAGCCGCGCAGCCGGACCCGGTAGGTGCCGGCGTCGAGGCCGACCGTCGTGCCGGTGGCGGCGCCGGCTGCGTTCCAGATCGGCAGCTCGGCGCCGCTCTCGATGGCGAACACGGTCCACGCGAAGGTGTCGATCGGACCGGTGCTGGTCGCGCCATCGAGGTCGACGACGAACTCGACGCCGGGATCGCCGGTGGCCGGCGTGGCCGTGGTCAGCGCGATGTTGTGGCGGTGAGTCACCGCGATGGACGCGCCGATCAGGGGTGGGGTGGGCGGGCTGGCGCCGAGCGTGGTGCAGCTGCCGCCGCCGCAGGACTGGCCGAACGCCGGGTTGCCGTCGAGCGTGACCCGGCGCCCGCCGGGCGTCTCGACGAACAGGCCCTGGTCGCCGCTTGCCGGCAACATGACGCAAGCGCCGGCGGCGGCGCAGAAGTCGCCGTACGAGGCCTGGATCAGCTCGCCGCCGCGGTACACGCGCAACGGGCCGCTGCACGCACCGGCGGACAGCGTCAGCATGGCGCATCCCTCGGGCACCGCCGGCACCGCGATCGGTCCGACCTCGGCGCGCTGGCCGGCCGGCGGCGTCCACAGCCCGAACCACCCGGAATCGTAGATCGGCGTGCCGCCCACCGTGCGGGCCAGCGCGTTGGTGTGGCGGAGGCGCACTCTCACCTGGGTGTCGGACGGGACCCGGATGGGCGTGCCAGCAGTGCCGTGGACCTGGCCGGTGCCCCACCGCACGTCGACCGAGGTCGAGTCGTTGACGCACACCGTGCCGGCGCAGGTCGGGTTGACGTCCTGGCCCGACGTCGAGCTGATGATGCAGCCGGCCGAGCAGCTGTTGGCGCTGCCGATCCAGCCCCGCACCCGCAGCTCGGCCGTCGTGCGCCAGCCGGCCGCCCAGTACAGGATGTAAGACGAGAAGTGCGCGACGTCGAGCACGGCGTAGGTGCCGCTGGCGTCCTGGCTCGTGGTCGCGGCCAGCTCGGGCCGGGCCGTGATGGCCCCGTCGTCGTCACGCCAGGCGAGCGATATCGTGGCCGCGGCGGTGGTGATCGGGAGGCGCAGGCGCGCGACCCGATCGGGCGCCAGATGCAGCGGCGCGCCGGTCGCGGCGTCGCGCAGGCGCACCGACACGCCCGCCGCGAGCTCGACCGGCTCGGCGGTCGGCGGCGGTGACAGCGCGAGGACCTGCATCCCGGCCGCGGCGGGGTCGACCACGGCGATCTCGGCGCTGACCCGGCCGGTGAACACGCCAGCGTCGTCGGCGATCGCGCCCGCCGGCAGCTCGAGCGAGCCGCGGTCGGCGCCGCAACCGCGGAGCGGCAGGACGTTGGCGACCGATGGATCGAAGCTCCGTTCGCAGCCGAGCAGCAGCGCGGGTTCGATCGCCACCTCGGTGTCGACCACGACCTCGACGGTGGCGAAGCCGGGCGCGTAGCTCAGCGGATGATCGGGTTCGGCGGCGCGCGGCCCCTCGATGCGCAGGGTCGCCGGCCCGACCGGGACGCCGGCAAGCACGAAGCTGCCGTCGTCACCGGCGACCACGCGGACGCCCGACGGATGGATCACGACCGCCCGCGGGACGACATCGAGACCACCGACGTGGGGCGAGATCACGCGGCCGACCACGGTGCCGGAGGGCCCGGTCGCGTCCAGGCTGGCGTCGGGCGACGAGCCGCAGTCGTCACACGCGCCGAGGGTGGCGACCGCGAACAGCAGGAGCATGAGGGCAGGAACGCGCATGGTCCCGTCCATCGCAACCGCCGGGCCGAGCGTCGGCCATCAGGTCGTCGACACTTGGCGCACGCGGTCCCCGGGGACCACTGGGACGTGTGCCGCGGTCAGCAAAGTGACGTCAGCGCCAGGCGGCGCCCGACAGATCGCCGACCAGGTCGAGCTCGCCGTCGAAGGCGAGTCCAGACGCGTGGGCCGGGGTCGCGAAGTTGCGGCCGGGTCCGTGCGTCGTGGCGCCGGTCGCCGTCCAGCGCACCTCCAGGCGTCCCTCGGCGGGCGTGGCCGAGACCTGATCACAGAAGCCTTCGAGGTCGCAATCGAGCACGTAGACCATCGCCTCGATCTGCGCGGCGTCGATCGACAGGACCGCGAAGCGCGGCAGGCCGAGGAACGACCACGCCGGGACGAAGCCGAAGCCGGTGGTGAGCTCGACCGTGTATCCGTCCTCGCGCTCGTCGAGCAGCGCGCCCTTCTCGTACGAGACCGTGGTCGTGAAGCCGGTGATCGCGTTGCGCGAGCGCACCACCGTGACGTGCTCCGCGGTCGAGTCGTCGCCGGCGCGGGCGACGTAGTCGACGTTCACGCCGGCGGCGGCGGTGGCCGGAGCGAGCAGACCGATGGCGATCAGAACAGGGCCCAGGTTCTTCATCGACCGAGTGTGGACGACGCACGTTTGTAATCTCGGTTCGGGTCGTTACCGAAACCCGGTTCATCTGCACATTTCCCGATCGCGCTATGCCGCAGCGCGTCACCTCTTTATAGTGGTGGCGATGTCGCACCTGCTGAACGACGCCAAGGGCAACGTGGTGCGCGACGCGCCGTGGATCTTTCGCACCTACGCCGGGCATTCGAGCCCGCGGGCCTCGAACGCGCTCTACCGCGCCAACCTCGAACGCGGACAGACCGGCCTGTCGATCGCGTTCGATCTGCCCACCCAGTGCGGCTACTCGTCGGACGCCCCGATCGCCTTGCCCGAGGTCGGCAAGGTCGGGGTGCCGATCAACTCGCTCGACGACCTCCACGTGCTGTTCGAGGGCATCCCCCTCGAGCGCATGAACACGTCGATGACGATCAACGGCACCGCGATGTGGTTGCTCGCGCTCTACGTGGCGCTGGCCCGCGAGCGCGGCGTGCCCGAGGCCCAGCTCCGCGGCACCACCCAGAACGACATCGTCAAGGAGTACCTGGCCCGCGGCACGTACATCTTCCCGCCCGAGCACTCGCTGCGCCTGGTCGCCGAGACCTACGAGTACTGCGTCGATCGTATCCCGGAGTGGAACCCGTCGAACGTGTGCAGCTACCACCTGCAGGAGGCCGGCGCGCAGCCAGTGCAGGAGGTGGCGTTCGCGCTCGCCAACGCGATCGGCATCCTCGATCTCATCCAGCAGCGCGGCCGCATCGATCAGGCCGCGGTCGCGCGCTGCGTGGGGCGGCTGTCGTTCTTCGTCAACGCCGGCATCCGGTTCGTCGAGGAGATGTGCAAGATGCGCGCGTTCGCGGAGCTGTGGGACGAGATCACGCGCGAGCGCTACGCGGTGACCGACCCCAAGCTGCGCCTGTTCCGCTATGGCGTGCAGGTCAACTCGCTCGGGCTCACCGAGGCGCAGCCCGAGAACAACGCATGGCGCATCCTGCTCGAGACCCTGGGCGTGACGCTGTCGCGCAAGGCGCGCTGCCGCGCCTTGCAGCTGCCGACCTGGAACGAGGCCATGAGCCTGCCGCGGCCCTGGGATCAGCAGTGGTCCTTGCGCCTGCAGCAGATCCTCGCCTTCGAGACCGACCTGCTCGACTACCCCGACCTGTTCGAGGGCAGCCCGGTGGTGGCCTCGAAGACCGCCGAGATCGCCGACGGCGCGCGGGCCGAGGTGGCGCGCATCCTGGCCATGGGCGGAGTGCGGGCGGCGATCGACTCCGGCTACATGAAGGGCGCGCTGGTCAAGTCGATGGCCGAGCGCATGACGCGGATCGGCTCGGGTGCGCAGGTCGTGGTCGGCGTCAACAAGTGGACCGACGCCCTGCCCTCGCCGCTGGTCGGTGGTGACGATGGTGGTGTGTTCAAGGCCGACGACAGCGCGGTGGCCGACGCGCTGCGCGGGCTCGAGGAGACCCGCCACCGGCGCGACCCCGACCGGGTGCGGAACGCGCTGGCCGCGCTGACTGCGGCGGCGCGCTCGGGCGACGGCATGATGGAGCCCTCGATCGAGTGCGCGCTGGCGCGGGTGACGACCGGCGAGTGGGCCGATACGCTGCGGTCGGTGTTCGGCGAATACCGAGCCCAGACCGGGGTCGCCGGCCAGCGGCTCGAGCTCGACGAGACCCGCGCGGCTCGCCTGCGGGTTCGCATCGAAGCCTTCGCCGCCGCCCGCGGCCATCGCCCACGGCTGGTGGTCGGCAAGCCCGGCCTCGACGGCCACTCCAACGGCGCCGAGGTGATCGCGGTGGCGGCCCGTCACGCCGGCTTCGACGTCGTCTACTCGGGCATCCGGCTCACGCCCGAGGAGATCGCCCACAGCGCGGTCGAGGAGGACGCCGATCTGATCGGCGCGTCGATCTTGAGCGGCTCGCACGTCGAGCTGACCCGGCAGCTGGTGAAGGCGCTGGCCGCCGCCGGCGGCGCCGACATCCCGCTGGTGGTGGGCGGCATCATTCCCAAGGGCGACATCGCCGCCCTCGAGGCGCTCGGCGTCCGCAAGGTGTTCACGCCGTCGGACTACGAGCTCGGCGAGGTCATGGAGCGCATGATGGACGTGATCGAGGGACGCCCCGGGTGAGCCAGGACGGCGAGCCGGCGATCGCCACGCTGATCGACGCCGCGCGATCCGGCGACAAGCGCGCGATCGCGCGGTTGATCACCCGCTTCGAGGACGACCGCCCCGAGGCCGCGGCGGTGCGACGTGACGCGCTGGCCCGGCTCGACGCCGCAGCTGCGCTCGGGATCGGCCGGGTGGTCGGGATCACCGGCGCGCCCGGCGTCGGCAAGTCGACGCTGGTCGGCGCGGTCGCCAACCGGATCATCGCCGCCGATCCGGCCCAGCGGGTCGCCGTGGTCGCGGTCGATCCCTCGAGCCCGCTGACCGGTGGGGCGCTGCTCGGCGATCGCACGCGGGTCCGCTTCCCGCACGACGAGCCACGGCTGTACTTCCGCAGCCAGGCGTCGGCCGCCGAGCTGGGCGGCGTGGCCCGCGCCACCCACCAGGCCTGCCGGGTGCTGGTGCGACTGTTCACGACCGTGATCGTCGAGACCGTCGGCGTCGGTCAGGGCGAGGTCGAGGTGGTGCGGCTCGCCGACCGCACGTTCCTGGTCCTTCAGCCACACGGCGGCGATCACGTGCAGTTCATGAAGGCCGGCATCATGGAGGTGCCGGACGCCTTCGTGGTCAGCAAGGGCGACCTCGACCCGGCGGCGTCGGCGACCTATCACACGCTGTCGGCCAGCCTGCGCCTGGCCGCGCCTGGCGCCGGCGATCGGCCGATCTTCCGCACCAGCGCGCTCACCGGCGCCGGCATCGACGAGCTCGCCGCCGCGGTCGCCGCCGCGCCGGCCGGCGGCCTCGACCGGCGCGCGCCCTACTTCTTCGAACGCTGGGTCGCCACCGAGCACGGCCGCGCCGGCCTGCGTCGCCTGGCGACCCTGGCACCGACGACCGCCACCTACCTGGCCACTCATGGCGGCCTCGACGGCGCCCAGCAAGCCTTCGCGGCCAGCTAGCTCAGGAGTCAGAGCTCGTAGTGGACGCCGACACCGAGGATGTGCACGGTCGGATCGCCAGGGTCGTGCTGCGCCACCTCGGCCCGATAGAAGGCATCGAACGCCAGGTCGCCGCGTCCGTATTCGAGACCGACCGTCAGCCACATCTTGCCGAGGTGGGCGGTGTTGCCGTCCTCTCCGAGGACGTGGTGCAATTCCACCGACGCTGCCGGCACCACCGGCCGCAGGCCACGAAACGAGACCTCGCCGCGGTTGCGCACGGTGTGGCGGTAGACCGGGTTGGCATCGGCACGGCGCTGCTCCTGCAGCTGCAACCGGTACTCCAGCCGCAGGTCGGAGACGTCGCGCCGCACCCGGCCCCACCCGAACAGCCGATGCCGCGCCACCAGGTCACCGCCGTTGTCACGCTCGTACTCGAGGCGATAGCCGACGCCGGCGCGCAGCCACGGCTGGACCCGATACGCCAGGCCTGGCTCGGGCATGAATGACCCGACCCGCGACACGTCGGCGTCGAACCGCAGGTGCTGATCGAAGGTCAGCGTCAACCGCTTGCTCAGGTCGTGACGCACGCCGACCTCGGTCCAGACTTGCGACTCGGCGGCCGCGTCCACGATGACGCCGGGCATCGAGAGCCCGGCAACGATGATCAGGGCCTGGCGGACGTGGTTCACGTGGACTTCCTTGCGATCGCGCGCAGATCGGGCAGCAGACGGTTGTGGCGCTGTCCCGGTCGGGTGACCGCGATCGCCGTGGTGTACTTGCTCATCGATGCTTCGCGCAACCCGGCGCCCAGCACCGCCCGCATCACGGGCGTGCGGACGCAGAACGGCGACTGCTTGATCTCGATCACGGCGAGATCGCCGAACGACACCCGGTTGCCGTCGAGGCTGACGGCCGCCAGATCGACATCGATCGTGACCCGCTCGTTGGTCGCGACGCCGATCAGGCTGAGGCGACGGAACCCGATCACCAGCTCGGGCTGTAGCACGTCGACGTCGGGGCCGAAATGAGCGCGCAGGAAGTCGCGCTCGCGCGCCCCCAGCTCCTCGAGGCCGTAGCCGAGGGCCAGGCGGTGCTTGTCGGTGACCATCTCGTTGCGCTTGGTCTTGATCTCCAGGAACGTGAGCGCGCGGTCCGGGTAGTGCCGGATCCGGATCTTGTGGCGAACCCGGCGACCGCGGCGATGGTCGTGAAAGCAGCGCAGGTCGGGGGTGTCGAAGTAGAGGCTGCGATAGGTCGCCAGGTCGCCGGCCGGGACCCGGAGCACGGCATAGTGCTGGGCGAGCGCGGTGACGATGGCCGGGAGGCGATCCACGGTGACCGCGAACTTGGTGTCGACCCGGCGCAAGAGCTCCCGGCGCGCCAGCAACTCGGGCGTCGCGGCGACGAACCCGACCAGCGCCGACTCGACGTCGATCGGTTCGATGCCGCGGACGGCCAGGGCGCCGCGACTCATCCTAGTTCCCGGTCACGCTGATCAGCTCCTCGGTCTGGTTGGTCCCGACCTCCTTGACCTTGCCGAGGCCGCGCACGAACCAGAAGGCCTTGTCGGAGCCGCCGCCGCTGGCCGTCGCGCTGGTGCGGGCGACGCGCAGGGCGCAGAAGGTGCCGGCCGGCACGATCACCGTCTCCTCGGCGATCTCGATCCGCCATTGCTCGGTCTTGGCCGTCGTGGTGGTCACCATGGTCGCGTCGGTCACGATCTCCGAGTAGCTCTCCATCCACGACGCGCCCGCCACCAGGTGCGCGGCGCTCTCGTCGAGGCGGAGCCGAGATGGCTCGTACAGCTCGGTGGTCTGCGAACCGCCGGCCATGTCGAGCTCCTTGTGACGGCGGACCGAGTCGCCGCGATCCTCCTGCCAGCTCACCACGGTGCCGCCGGCCTTCACCGTCGTCAGCCGATACGCCATCGTGCCGGCCTTGGTCCCGCCGACGTCCTCGAGCGCGCCGACGGTCTGCGTCTTCTCGGTGACGCCGGCGCTGTCCGAGACGCGATAGGTCCAGCTCAGGCCCGGTCGCAACGGCAGGTAGCGACCGCTGACCTCGCACTCGCCGGGCGGCGCGTCGTCCGCGGCGCACGCGGCCAGGAACGCGGCCACGGACAGCAGGGCGAGCACATGGGAGCGGCGGGGCACACTCGGTGGGTGCCCCACCGACTCGAGAACCATACGCATGGACGGCATCTGTTGGTGACCGGATTGTTGCAGTGCGCGGGCCAGGCGCTGGCCTGATTCGTACCGCGGACTTGGCGCGTCGTCGTCGCGGTCCTCCGTGTGCAGCTGGCGTACACCGCGACACCACCGTCGCAAGAACCGGCGGTGGTCAGGCCTGTGTGAACGCCAACACGCGAGGGCCAACGATCCAGGGCAGTTGGGCTTGTGGAGCCGGGTCGCCAACGGAGCTTGTCGTGGGCCGTCAGGTCCCATAGATTCGCGAGATTCCGTGGAGCACGTCGCTCCACCTGGCTGGAGAACAACTCATGGGCATCGTCGACCTGTTCCGTCCCAAGTATCGCCACAGTGACGTTCGCGTTCGCCTCGACGCCGTGCGCGCCCTGACCTCCGACGAAGCCGGCGTCCTCGCCACCGTCGCCCGCACCGACAAGGATGCCGGCGTCCGCCGGGTCGCCATCGAGAAGCTCGACGAGGTCGAGGTGCTGGCCGAGATCGCGACCCGCGACGCCGACGGCGTGCTGCGCGGACTGGCCGGCTCGCGGGCCGCCGAGATCTGGGTCACGAGCGCGTGCCAGGACGACGACGAGGCCCTCGCCGAGGTCGCGCTGGCAGGTCTGCTCAAGCTCAATGACCAGCGCGCCCTCGCCGAGGTCGCCAGTCGCGCCGCGGTGCGCGGCGTGCGGCAGCAGGCCCTGGACGAGCTGCGCGATGCCAGGGCGCTCGCCGAGCTGGCGCGGGCGACCAGCTCGCCCGAGATCCGGCAGACCGCGGTCGCGCGCATCGACGACGCCGAGGTGCTGCGGGCGCTGGCCGTCGATACCACGGTGAAAGAGCTCGGGCTGCTCGCCGTCGATCGCCTCACGGCTCGCGACCTGCTCGAGCAGGTGGCCCAGAAGGCCAAGAACAAGGCCGTGAAACAGCGGGCCCGCAAGAAGGTCGACGACCTCGTCGAGGCGGCCGAGGCCAAGAAGCCGCGCGAGTCCGATGACGTCCGGCGCCGGCGCGCCGAGAAGTCTCAGCTGCTGCGCGAGGTCGAGGGGCTGGCCGAGGTGTTCGAATGGCAAGTCTCGCTGGCCACGGTGCAGCAGTCCGAGGCCGCCTGGGCGCGCCTGGACGACGCCGGTGACGCCGAGGAGATCGCCGTCGACGAGCGCTTCTCCCGCGCGGTGGCCCGCTACCACGCCCGCCGTGAGGCGGCCGAGCAGCAGGTCCATGGCCGGCCGGCCGCGACCGCCGCCGCCGCGCGCCGCGACGCCGCCAACGCCTTCGAGGCCAAGGCTCGCGAGCGCGGCGAACGCGCCGAACGCAGCCGCGACCGTGACCGTGACCGCGGACGCGACGATGATGGCGACGTCATCAACGTCGCCGCGATGGCGGCCATGCGGGCGCAAGCCGGCGGCCCCGACGACGAGAAGCGCGCGGCGCGCGAGCGCGAGGCCGCGACCCGCCGCGACGAGCGGGCGGCGCGACCCGCCGAAGATCCGGCGTTGCGCGAGCGCGCGATCGTCGAGCGCCAGCTCTCGAAGGAGGAGGCCGCCGAGCGCGCGGCGCAGATCGCGCGCAGCCTCGAGGCCCTGGTCGAGGAGATGGCGACCTTGCTCGAGGCCAGCGACGGCCGCGCCATCGACCGCTTGCTCGAACAGGCGCGGACCGCGTTCGCGCAACTCGGCCGCACCGCGCCCGATGCGCGAGCCCGGCTCGAAGCCCGCTACGACGAGGTTCGCGCCAAGCTGGTGGTGCGCGCCAGCGAGCTGCGCGAGAGCGAGGACTGGAAACGGTTCGCCAACGTGCCGCGCGCCGAGTCGCTGGTGGCGATGGCCAAGGAGCTGGCCGAGCTCGAGACCCCGCGCCTCGAGGTCCTCAAGGAGCTGCAGAAGGCGTGGAAGGAAGTCGGCCCCATCCCGGGCAAGAAATCGAAGGAGCTGTGGGAGCTGTTCAAGGCCCACACCGACGCCGCCTACGTGCGCATCAAGACCGCGCGCGACGTCGAAGGCGTCAAGCACGCCGAGGCCGCCACCGTGAAGCAGGCGTTGATCGCCGAGGCCGAGGCGCTGGCCGAGTCGACCGACTGGGAGGCGACGGCGCAGGCGCTCAAGGTGCTGCAGCAGAAGTGGAAGGAATCGGGCCACGTGCCGCGCCAGCAGGGCGACGCCTTGTGGCAGACCTTCCGCGCCGCGTGTGACCGCTTCTTCGAGCGCCGCAAGCCGATCCTCGACGAGCAACTCGGCGAGCTCAAGGACAACGCCGCCGCCAAGGAGGCGCTGATCGCGCGCGCCGAGTCGGTGGTCGCGCAGGCGCCCGGCGAGGGTGGCTGGGGCAAGGCGATCGGCGACATCAAGGCGATGGGCGTGGCGTGGAAGGAGATCGGGCGCGTGCCGCGCGCCGACGTCGAGCCGCTGTGGCAGCGGTTTCGCACCGCGTGCGACGGGTTGTTCGCCAAGCGCGATGCCGCCCGCGACGCCGAGGCCGACGCCCAGCGGGCCGAGATCGACTCGCTGCGCGCCGACATGGAGTCGGTGCTGGCCGGCGGCGAGGATGTCGCCGGACGCACGCTGGCGCTGCGCCGACGGGTGACCGAGATGACCGAGCGCGGCGACGCGCCGGGCGCCGATCTGCGGGCGCTGTTCGAGCGCGTGCTGCGGGTCGCGATCGTCGAACACGGCGTCGCGTTGCGAGGTAGCGAGCTGGACCCGGTGGCGATGGCGAACCGGCGCGCCAGGCTGATCGCGGCGGTCGAGGCGTTGTTGCCGAAGCTCGCACCCGCGGTGTCGGCGGCGGCGTCGCCGGCGGAGATCGCGACCCAGCTCAAGAACGCCATGCAGCGCAACGCGCTGTTCAAGAACGACGGCCGCGATCCGTTCGACGTCGTCGAGGAGCTGCGCGCCGAGTGGCGCGGGGTTGGACCGCTGGTTGGCGACGACGCCGAAGCGAGCGCCGCGCGGTTCGCGGCGCTGTGCGCGCAGGTGGCGGGGCCGGAGCCGCAACGCGACGACGAACAGCCGGTGCGCCGCGGGCGTGAGGAGCGCGGTGGGCGCGAGGAGCGCGGCGGTGGCGGGGACGGCCCGCGGCGGCGCGAGCGGCGGGATCGGCGCGGCGACGCGGCCAAGCCCGCGGCCGCAGCGGTGGCTGCAGCCGAAACCGTGGCCAGACCCGTGGCCAAACCCGTGGCCGGACCCGTGGCCAAACCCGTGACCGAAACCGGGACCGAAACCGGGGCCGAAGCCGTGGCCGTGGCCGAAACCGTGACCGTCACCGAAACCGTGACCGTCACCGAAACCGTCACCAAGACCGTCGCCAAGGCCGAACCCAAGCCCCGAGCCGTGGCCGCGGTCGCGGTTCCAATCCCGGTGCCCGAGGCGATCACGTCGCGTGTGCCGGTGGTCGCCGCGGCGGATGCGGTCACCAGCAGGGTCCAGGTCCGGCCGCCCACCGCGCCGCCCGCCGCACCGCCGCCCGCCGCACCGCCGCCCGCACCGCCGCCGCCGGCCGCCGCAAAGGCACCTGACGCCGCGGTGTCGGCACCGGCGGAGATCGCGGTCGCTGCACCGGCGGAGGCGCCAGCACCAGCGCCCGCGGAAGCCGTCGACGACGGCTGGGACTGAGCTAACGCAGATCGACCGCCTCGATGCTGGCGCCGAGGGCGCGCCCGGCGCCACCGCGCGCCGTGGCGCGGTAACGGGCGCGCAGATCGGCTCGGTCGGTGGCCATGGTCGCGGCCAGCTCGGCACGATCACGCTCGCTGACGGTGGTGGCCAGCGGACCGCGGGTGAAGAGCTGGAACAGGGCTCGGCCGGTGGCGGCGTGGCGGACCTCGTCGCGGAGCAGGTCGACGAGGACGGCGCGCAACGCCGGCTCGACGGTCGCGTCGCGGTACGCCGCGAACATCGCGATCGACTCCTCCTCGGCCACCACCAGCTCTCGCCCCACGATGTCGAAGGCGCGCCGCGCCTTGGGCTGATCGCCGCGCGGCGGCAGGCCGATGTCGGCGAGATCGATGCCGAGATCACCGTGACCACCGAGCCAGCCGGCGACCGACGCGCACCAGCTGGTGTGGCGAAGCTCGTCGCCGATCAGGTGCTGCACGGCGCACAAGGCGGCGAACGGCGCCTCGAGGTCGGTGAGGAGATGGAGCAGCTCGGCGAACACCGCGACCGAGCGGTACTCGTCGATGATGCGCGCCGCCCACACCTGTCGAGCAGCGTCGCGATCGTCGTCGCCGTGACTCGCGAGGTCAGGCGCGGACCGGGTCGCACCGCGCAGGTCAACGGCGAAGCGGGCCAGCGGGGCGGCCGCGTCGAGAAGGTCGATCACGGCGCCGGTTCCCGGACCGGGTCGGGCGCCGCGGTCGGCGCCGCCAGCACCGCCGCGGGGCGGAAACGCGGGCGCTCCGTGCCCCACGTCGGCCCCAGCCGGCCCATTCCTCGACGATCGACGCCGCGCAGATCCACCATCTCCGGCGCCGCTGGCGCCGACGCGGCCGGCATCCGGGACCGGGTGGCGATGGCCGCCTTCGCGCGCCGCTTCGGCGGCGGTGTGATGGCCCTCGGCCGCGGTGCGGCGGCCTCCGGCGCCGGTACCGGGTCGGCGGCGGCCGGCGTGGTGGCGGTCGGGGCGACAGGTGGGACGGCAGCGCGGGGTTCGGCGGCGCGCGGCGCAACGACGGGCGGCGCGACGGCCGCGCGCTCGGCCGACTCGCAACCGGCGGCCAGGAACAGGACGACGGCGATGGCTGGGTGTCGGAGCATGTCGATCGTTGTGACGCACCGTCGACGGATCTGCGCGTAAGGCCTTGGTCACATGTACGAGGAGATGCCCCTTGTCGATGTCCAGGCTTTGCGGGACGCTGGATGCATGGAGTCGACGGTCGCGACGCTGCTGCTGCTCGCGTTCCTGGTCCCGGCCGGTACCGTGTTCGTGGTGGCGTATCGCCACGCGATGCGGACCTGGCTGGCGACGCCGGCCATGCACCTGCCGGGCGCGGTGATCGCCAGCCGCCACGCGCGGCTGTACCGCGGAGATCTCGGCCGCTGCTTTCACGCCGCCGCGATCGCCACCGCGTTCGCGTCGGTGTTCGTGATGGGCCTGATCGCCATCGCGATGGTGGCGATCGCGATCGTGGCATCGACGTGAGGCTCGCCGTGGTTCGATCCTCCGGCAACCCGCCGCCGTGATCCGGACCGGGTGATAGAGTGCGCGTCATGCGCAGCTCCATGGCAGTGATCGCAGCGACCGTGACGGCGCTCGGATGCGTGGCTTGCAAGAAGAACGTGAGCGACGCGCCCGGTGGTTCCGGCAGCGCCGCCGCCTCCGGTGGTTCCGGCTCCGCCGCCGCCTCCGGCGGCTCCGGCACCGCCACCGGCGCCGGCGCCGACGATGGCGAGGTCCTGCCGCCGGCGGCCGCGGTCGATGAAGCCGGCGCCCGGAAGCTGGTCGACGCCTGGCTGGCGGCTCAGAACAGCGGCGACCTGCCGGCGTACGAGGCGGTCTATGCCGCCAAGCTCGAGGGCATCAAGCGGGTCGGCGCGCGCACCTGGCGCTTCGATCGGGCCGGCTGGCTCGCCGATCGCAAGCGCATGTTCAAGCACCCGATGACGGTCGCGGTGCGCGACGTCACCGTGCGGGGCGGTGCCACCGCCGCCACCGTCGACTTCGTCCAGACCTTCAGTCAGGGCAAGTTCAAGGACGAGGGGCCCAAGCACCTGGTCCTGGTCCGCGGCCCATCCGGCTTCCAGATCGCGCGCGAAGAGATGCTGCGCTCCGACGTCGGCGGACCGGCCGCCAACGGCAAGGCCAGCGCGTATGTCGTGCTGGTGATCGACAAGCAGCCCTACGTGGTCATCGCCGCCGACGCCGATGAGGCCTGGGGCACCGGCCGGCCGCGCGGACCGTTCGAGGAGATGCACAAGCTGGCGACGATGGACGCCAGCAAGGCGCCCATGGCCGCCACCTGGGCCGGCCGCGCCATGAAGGTCTTCGCCCACGATGGCACGTCGTGCGACGCCACGGTCGGCGCGCTCAAGCTGGTCGCCGGCGGCACGCCGCACTTCGGCGAGGTCCAGATCTGGAACGGCGATCCCAACATGAGCGACGACGGTCGCACGTGGTCGGCGGCCGAGCGCACTCGCGCCGTGTGGGGCCTGTCGACGCCGTACCTGGTCGCCCAGTTGACCGTCAGCGGCGCCTGCCAGCCGGTGATCGCCGTCGACCCGGCCAGCGCCGCGGTCGTGTTCGCGCCGGTGCCGGCCACGGCGCCCGATCCGGCCGCGGTGGCGGCGTTCCGCAAGCTGCCGGCCTACGCCGACCTCCAGCGCGACTTCACCGAGACCTACGAGGGCAAGGGCGAGTGGGCGACGGAGCCCGCGGTCGTCGCCCATGCCGCTGGCGGTCGCCGCTTCGTGGTGGTGTCGGCCACCGAGGGCTCGGGCTGCGGTGAATTTCTCGGCCAGCTGTCGGTGATCTTCGAGGACAAGAGCGGCACGCTGACCCCGGTGCCCGGCCCCGACGGCTTCCTGCGCGTCGACCTGATCGTCGACACCGACGGCGACGGCGCGATCGAGGTGGTCGGCGCGATCGAGGACTACAGCATGGTGACCGGGCACTTCGTTCCCGCCGCCGGCAGCTTCACGCCGGCGATCGCGGTGTCGTTTCCCAACAACGACTGCGGCTGCTGAGCGGCCGATCGGCGGGCGCCGCGAGCCGCGTCACGGCAACCTGAGGCCGCGGGCGCGAAGCTCCTCGACCCGCGCGCCATCGACGCGATGTTCGTGAACCAGCGCGATCGCGTCGACCAGATAGCGACGGAGGTGCACGGTCAGACCCCAGCGCGGCGTGATCTCGAACGCGGCGATCACCCAGCCGGCGCGGAGCTTGGGCACCAGGATGGCGTTGTTGTCGGCGCGGTGGCGGCTGTAGAGCTCGCGGAAGCCGGCGTCGGCGACCGCCGCGGTCACCCGGGCCAGCAGCGCCTTGTACAGCCCGCGGCCCCGCCACTCGGGCCGGAACATGGACACCGTCATGTAGTAGCGGCCGAACGTCTCCTGCTGGCCCCAGTAGCCGCCGATCGTCTCGCCGCCGGCCACCAGCAGCAGCCGGTGCTCCAGACGGTCACCGATGATGGCGTCGAGATCGCGACTCGCCGCCGCCTGCTCGGGGCTGAACAGCGGCGACAGATCGTGACCGGGCCGATCCAGGGTCCCGGTCCACAGCGGATCGATGGTGGCGTGCCAGTCAGCGGCCGAGACGTGGCGAAGCTCGACGCCGTCGGCGAGCGGCGCCCCGAGGTGGCGAAGGGTTGCGGTCGCGAAGCGCTCGCGGGCATCGGCGGCGGACATGCCCGCATCATGCCCCGAACCAGCCTCGACGGCGCTGGTCGTAGTACGCTTGCCCGACGACGTGAGTGGCCTCACCGACGATGACCTGCACCTCTTCAACGAGGGCACCCACTACCGGCTGCACGACAAGCTGGGTGCCCACGTTGCGGCGGCGGGCGGCGTCGACTTTGCGGTGTGGGCGCCCAACGCCACCGCGGTCGACGTGGTCGGCGACTGGAACGGCTGGCAGGGTGGCACGGTGCTCGAGATGCGCGGCCGCTCCGGCATCTGGCAAGGCCACGAGCCGCGCGCGGCGCCCGACCACCGCTACAAGCTGCGCATCACCGCGCAGGACGGCCAGCGCCTCGACAAGGCCGATCCGTTCGCGGCCTTCGCCGAGGTGGCCCCGGCCACGGCGTCGATCGTCTGGAACGGCGCCCACCCGTGGGGCGACGGCGCCTGGATGCGCGACCGCCATCGCCACGCCCGGCTCGATGCGCCGTGGTCGATCTACGAGGTCCACCTCGGTTCGTGGATGCGCGAGCACGGCAGCCACGGGCGCGGCCTCGACTACCGCGAGCTCGGCCATCGCCTCGCCGAGCACGTCGGTCGCCTCGGCTTCACGCACGTCGAGCTGATGCCGGTGATGGAGCACCCGTTCTACGGTTCGTGGGGCTACCAGGTGACCGGGTACTTCGCACCGACCAGCCGCTACGGCCGACCCGAAGATCTCATGGCGCTGGTCGACGCCCTCCACCAGGCCGGGATCGGCGTCCTGCTCGACTGGGTGCCGGCGCACTTCCCGACCGACGGCCATTCGCTGGGCTGGTTCGACGGCACCCACCTGTTCGAGCACGCCGATCCGCGGCGCGGGTTTCACCCCGACTGGACCAGCTTCATCTTCAACTTCGCGCGCCACGAGGTGCGCAGCTTCCTGATCTCCAGCGCGTTCGCGTGGCTCGATCGCTTTCACGTCGACGGCCTGCGCGTCGACGGCGTCGCCTCGATGCTGTACCGCGACTACTCGCGCCAGCCCGGCGAGTGGATCGCCGACGCCGACGGTTCGAACCACGACCGCGACGCGATCCGTTTCCTGCAGCAGCTCAACACCGCGGTCTACGGCGCGTTTCCCGACGTCCAGATGATCGCCGAGGAGTCGACGGCGTGGGGCGGCGTGTCACGCCCGCCCGAGCACGGTGGCCTCGGGTTCGGCATGAAGTGGGACATGGGCTGGATGCACGACACCCTCGAGTACCTGCACCGCGAGGCGGTGCATCGCCGCTGGCACCACGAGCAACTCACGTTCCGCGCCATCTACGCCGAGCACGAGAACTTCGTGCTGCCGCTGTCGCACGACGAGGTCGTGCACGGCAAAGGTTCGCTGATCTCGAAGCTGCCCGGCGACGAATGGCAGCGTCACGCCAACCTGCGGCTGCTGTTCGGCTACCAGTGGGGGTTGCCGGGCAAGAAGCTCCTGTTCATGGGCGGCGAGCTCGCCTGTCCGCGCGAGTGGAACCACGATGACGTCCTCGACTGGGCGGGCGCCGACGCCCCGTTGCGCGCCGGCGTGCTGGCGTGGCTGCGCGACGTCAACGCCGCCTACCGGCGCCACCCGGCCCTGCACCGTCGCGACTGCGCCCCGGCCGCCCTCGCGTGGCTGGTCGCCGACGACCGCGACAACTCGGTGCTGGTGTTCCAGCGCGCCGGTGACGCCGGCGACCCGCCGGTGATCGTGGCCTGCAACTTCACGCCGGTGCCGCGCCACGGCTACCGGGTCGGCGTCGATCGCGCCGGCACCTGGCGCGAGGTGCTCAACTCCGACGCACCGTGCTACGGCGGTTCGGGCATCGGCAACCTCGGCGCCGTGATCGCCGCCGACCATCCGTGGCACGGCCGTCCGGCCTCGCTGGCGCTGACCGTGCCGCCACTGGGCTGCGTCTACCTGGTGTGGGAGGAGGCGGCGGCCAACGGCGACGTCGCGCCGGCCGGAGACGCCGGTTGAGCGGCGGCGGCGGCGGCGGCGCCGGCGGCGAACGCTGGGTGTGCGTCCACGGCCACTTCTACCAGCCGCCGCGGGAGAACCCGTGGCTCGACGCCATCGAGCCGCAGCCGAGCGCGGCGCCGTACCCCGACTGGAACCAGCGCATCACCGCCGAGTGCTACCGGCCCAACGCCAGCGCTCGCATCGTGGACGGCCGCGGCCAGATCCTCGGCATCATCGACAACTACGCGCGCATGAGCTTCGACGTCGGACCGACGCTCATGGCGTGGCTGGAGCGCGAGGCGCCCGACGTTCACACCGCGATCGTCCGTGCCGACGACGCCAGCCGCGACCGCTTCGGCGGCCACGGCGCGGCCATGGCGCAGGCCTACAACCACCTCATCATGCCGCTGGCGACGCGGCGTGATCAGGTCACCCAGGTACGCTGGGGGCTGCGCGACTTCCGCCACCGCTTCGGCCGCGATCCGGTCGGCATGTGGTTGCCCGAATGCGCGGTGTCGACCGAATCGCTCGAGGTCCTGGCCGCGGAGGGCATCGCGTTCACGGTGCTGGCGCCGTACCAGGCGGCCCGGGTGCGGGCGCCGGGCGCGGCCTGGCACGACGTCGCCGCCGCCGATCCGGGCCGCGTCTACCGCTGCCCGCTACCCTCCGGCCGGTCGATCGATCTGTTCTTCTATGATGGCGGGCTGTCGCGCCAGGTGGCGTTCGACAAGTTGCTCACCGATGGCGCGCAGCTCGCCGACCGGCTGGTCGCTGGCGACGCCGGCAAGGGCGCGACGGTACTCGCCCACATCGCCACCGACGGCGAGACCTACGGTCACCACCATCGCTACGGCGACATGGCGCTGGCGTGGGCGCTGACGTCGATCGAGCGTGGCGACCACGTCGGCGCTCGACTCACGGTCTACGAGGAATTTCGCGCCCGCTTCCCCGCCACCTGGGAGGTCGAGATCCGCGACGAGACGGCGTGGAGCTGCGCCCACGGGATCGATCGCTGGCGCGAGGACTGCGGTTGCAACAGCGGCGGTCAACCGACCTGGCGCCAGGGCTGGCGGCGGCCGTTGCGCGATGCGCTCGACTGGCTGCGCGACCGCGCCGCCGACGTGCTCGAGCGCGCCAGTCGCGACCTGTTCGTCGACCCGTGGGCGGCGCGCGACGACTACGTCGACGTCTTGCTCGACCGCAGCCGCAGCGACGCCTTCCTCGACCGCCACGCCGGCCGCGTCCTCGACGCCGGCGAGCGCGTGCGGGCCCTCGAGCTGATGGAGCTCGGTCGCCACGCCATGCTCATGTACACCAGCTGTGGCTGGTTCTTCGACGATCTGGCCGGCATCGAGACCGTGCAGATCCTGCAGTACGCGGCGCGGGTGTGCGAGCTGTGCGAGCGGCTGGGCGGCGACAGTGGCCAGCGCGTCGAGGAATCGTTCGTCGACCGCCTGGCCGGGGCGCGCTCGAACCTGGCCGCCGCCGGCGACGGCCGTCAGGTGTGGCGCGAGCGGGTGGTGTCGGCCCGCGTCGATCTGCCCAAGGTGGTCGCACACTGGGCGACGCTGCAGGTGCTCGCCGACGGCGAGCCGGTGGCCGAGGACGTCTACTGTTACCGGGTCACGCCGCATGACGTCTTGCGACGCCGCACCGGCAAGGCGCGGCTGCTGGCCGGCGTCGCCCGGGTGGCCTCGGACCTGACCGGCGAGGCCACCGAGCTGGTGTTCGCGGTCCTCCATGTCGGCGAACACCACCTGGTCGGCGGCGTGCGCACCGAGGTCGACCCCGCGGCGTGGATGGTGTTCGCCGACCAGCTCGCCGACGTCTTCCTGGGCGCCGATCTGCTCGCCACCCAGCGGGTCCTCGATCGCGGGTTCGGCGGCGCCACCTTCTCGCTCGGCTCGCTGTTCGCGCGCGAGCGCGCCGCGGTCCTCGATCGGATCCTGGCCACCGAGCTGCGCGATGCCGACGCGGTCTACCGTGGGCTCTACGACGAGCACGCGCCCTTGATGCGCTTCCTGGTCCGCCACGACCTGCCGGTGCCGGATCCGTTCGCCATCGCGGCCGAGCTGGTGCTGCGCCGCCGCATCCTCGGCGCGCTCGAGCGACCGGTGCCGAGCTTCGACGAGGTGCGAGCCACCATCGCGGAGGCCACGCAGGTGCACGTCGATCTCGACACCCCGGCGATCGCCTACGCCGCCGGCCTCGCGCTGCACCGTATGATCGATCAGCTCGCCGCCGCGCCTGACGACCCGGCGCCGGTCGATCGCCTGGCCCGCATGGCCGAGATCGCCGCCGCCATGCACTCGCCGGTCGATCTCTGGGACGCTCAGAACGCGGTGTGGCGAATCCGTCAGGATCGCCTGCCGGCCTGGCGAAGCCGCGCCGCCACCGGCGACGACGCGGCTGCCCGCCTGGTCACCGCCTTCGCCCGCCTGGCGCAGGCGATCCGGGTCGGCGTCGAGTAACATCCCGCCCGGTGGTGATCGTCCACGTCCTGTCTTCGTTCGGCGTCGGCGGCCAGGAGCGCGTCGCGCTCGATCTGGCGGCGTCGCAGGTGCGGCGCGGCCACCAGGTGACCGCGGTGTCGCTGGCGCCGGCGCCCGACGGACCGCTGGCCGACGAGTTCCGCGCCGTCGGCGCCGAGGTGGTGCGGATCGCCAAGGGGCCAGGCACCGACGCCACGCTGGTGCCGCGGCTGGCGTGGGTGTTTCGGCGCCGCCAGGCCGACGTCGTCCACACCCACAACCCGTTGCCGCTCATCTATGGGGCCGCGGCGGCACGTCTGGCCGGTGCCGCCGCCATCCACACCAAGCACGGCATCAACCCCGGCTCGCGCGGCCATCGCTTCTTGCGCCGGCAAGCCGCCAAGCTGGTCAGCTCGTTCGTCGCGGTGTCGACCGTCACCGCCCAGCAGGCCCGGACCCTGGGCGACGCTCCCGAGCGCCGGCTGGTCGTGATCACCAACGGCATCCGGCTCGAGAACTTCGCGCCCAGCGCCGCCGCGCGCGCCGCGGTCCGCGCCGAGCTCGGCATCGCCGCCGACGCATTCGTGGTCGGAACCGTCGGGCGCGTCGACGAGTTCAAGAACCAGACCCTGTTGCTGGCCGCGATGGCGCCGCTGCTCGGGCCGCAGGTCTACGTGGTGTTCGTGGGCGATGGACCGACCCGCGCCGCGCTCGACGCTGCGGTGGCGGCGCTGCCCGACCCGGGTCGCGCCCTGGTGCTCGGCCGCCGCATGGACGTGGCCCGGCTGCTGCCGGCGTTCGACGCCTTCTGCCTGTCGTCGAAGAGCGAAGGCCTGCCGCTGGTGGTGCCCGAGGCCATGGCGGCCGGCCTGCCGGTGGTGTCGACCGCGGTCGGCGGCATCCCCGCGGTGGTCGACGATGGCGAGACCGGGTTTCTCACCGCCGTCGACGAGGTCGAGCTCCGCGATCGCCTGCGCCGGCTGATCGACGATCCGACTCGGGCCCGCACCATGGGCGCCCGCGCCCGCGAGGTCGCGCTCGAGCGCTACTCGGCCGAGCGCATGACCGACGACTACATGGTGCTCTACGAGCGGGCCGTGAAGGAACAGCGCAGGTGACGGTGCCGGAACCGTGATACGGATCGGAGGTGGAGCCGCACTCGGACGCGCTGCCCTTCCTGGTCGTTCACGGTGGGTGGTTCTGGATCGTGCTGGTGGTTGCCGCCGGCGGGCTGGGGCTGGGACTCCGGCTCGCCCGGCGGGCCTGGCAGGCGCGGCGCGTCGCTCACCGCGCCTGTGCCGCGCTCGCCGCGGCCGCGACGACGACGCTGACCGACCAGCCGGCGGTGGTGCGCGGCATCCTGCACGCCGAGGGCGCCGAGGGCGGCATCGCCGCCGCGACGATCGAGCTGTCCGACGCCCCGCCGCCCCGGCCGCCGCACCTCACCGCCGTGCGGGCGCCGGTCCTGTGGCTCGACTGCAGCGGCGAGCGGGTCGAGCTGATCGGCGACGTGACGGTCGCGCACGGCACCGTGACGAGGTCGTCGTGGCGACGATTCCCGCGCCGGACGCCGGGCCCACTCGCCGACGTGACCCGCGCCGCGCACGGTTCGCTGCAGCGGCGCTGGTGGGGCGAGAAGGGCGGGATCGGCGCCCGGCTGTCGACGCTGGCGCCCGGTGACGAGGTCGCGGTCGACGGCGTGCTCGCCCATCGCGCCGACGGTGGCGACCTCACCGGCGGATATCGCGACGGCGCTGGCGGATGGACCCTGACCGCGACCGCGGGTCAGCCGCTCGCGCTCCACGCGCTGCGCCCGGCGACGGCGGCGCCCGCGCTCGGCGTCGCCCGCGCCGTCGTGACCGTGGCGCTCGCCGGCGCGGCGATGTTCACGTCGATCCACTGCACCGGCAAGTACGCGAAGGACGCCCTCAAGGAGCGCGACGTCAGCAGCGTCCGCGGCCCGATGGTGCTCGGCAGGTTCGATCTCGGCGCGCTGGCCGCGCTGTCACCGTTCCACCGCACGCTGGGGCTCAGGTACCTCGAGAACGATCTGAGCGGTCACTCCTACCGCGATGAAGCCGCGGTTCGCCGCCTGGTCGCGCTCGCCGAGCTGCGCCTGGGCTGCGCCGGCGCGATCGGTGTGTTGTTCGCTCACGAGCGCTGGGACGAGGCGCGGGCGCGGGCCGTCGCCTGCCACCGCCGCCGCGCCGAGCTCGACGCGCTGGTCGCGCTCGGCCGCTTCGACGAGGCCGCCGTGTTGCTGCCCGACGTCGAGATCGACTGGGTCCATCGCGAGGGCCAGATCTGGATCGCCGCCGGTCGCTGGCAACAGGCCAGCGCGGCGGCGCTGGCGATGGCCGCCGACGACGCCGCCGCCGAAGGCCGCTGGGCCCGCGCCCGACAGCACCGCTACGGGTGCCTGGCCGAGCTGTTCCAGCATCACGCCGGTGACACCCTCGCAGCGACGCGGCTCCGCGAGCACGCCGCGCAACCCGGCGCCGAGCAATGCGTCGCGATGGCCGCGCTGACCCTGCCCGATGCCGAGCGCACGGCGTACCTGGTCGAGCAGCGGGCGCGCGTCGACGACGACGACGGCTACGAAGCGGCGCACGCGGTCGAGCGGGCGCTCTGGATGGAGCGTGGTCCGCGCCGCCGGTTCGACGAACCACGCCTGCACGATGCGGTCCGCGGGCTGATCGGCGATAGCCGCGATGCCGTGCGGACCTGGCTGGCGCCGGACGTCGTCGCGGCGTTGCGTGGCCCGGAGGTCGATCCGATGGCGCTGGCCGAGGCGCTGGCCTGGGCCGCGAACCAGGCGGTCCTGCGCGGCGACCTTGCCGCCGCCCGGGCGGCGGCCCGCGAGGTGGCAACGCTGGTACCCGAGCCGTTGCGCCCCTACCAGAGCGACGAGGCCCTGAAGCTCGTCGCCGGCGTCGAGCTCCACACCACCACCACCGAGCTCGAGCTACCGCCGGCCGAGCGCTACGCCGAGTCGCTGTATGTCCGCCGCGGTGACGCGGTCGACCTCGACAACGCCGTCTACGGCAACCCGGCCTGCGACGTCGAGCGTCACGCCGCGATCCTCGCCGCCCAGCGCGGCGACGGCGTGGCGCTGGCCCGCGTCATCCAGGGCTGCGGCTTCTACTGGATCGGGAGCACCGCGCAAACGCTGCTCGCGGTCGTTCCCCGCGTCCAGCACGGCCGCGCCGAGCTGGCCACCGCCCTGACCTACTTCCGTGACAACCTGCCCGACGATCCATTCGAGCGCGTCGCCTACGCCGCGATGCGTCGCGACCTCCTGCGGCTGGCCGGCGCCGACGTCGAGGCCGCGCGCTGGGCTGTCATCGTCGATCGCCACGCCGCCGTGCTGACCGATCGCGACCGGCTGCTCGCGCTGGCGTTCTGGCACCAGTGAATCCGCGGGGCCGCGGTCACTTCACGTCGGCGGGGCCGCGCAGGCCGAGATCGACGACCCGGGCGCGGACCGCGGCCATGAAGCGGGCGCCGGGATCGGGCTTGGTGTTGCGGTAGGTCGGATCGCGCTCGACGAACCACGGCGTGCCCTCGAGGTCGCGGACCTCGTGATGGCCGACCAGCACCTCGATGGGGTGACGAGCAACGAGGTCGCGGATCAGCGCCGCGTTGGCCACCACCTGGGCGTCGGTGAGCTTCCACCGATCCTCGTCGCCGACGTTCTCGACCCCGATCGCGACGTGGTTGACGCCGATCGCGTGGCGGGCCATGCGGGTCTCCGGCATGAGGCGGTAGATGGTGCCGTCGAGGTCGACCAGGAAGTGTGCCGACACGTTGACGTCGCCGCCGGCGCGGAGCTTGGCCCGGCTGGCCTCGAGGTGGAGGCGGTCGAAGTAGGCCTTGGTGGCCTTCGCCGACCCGCCGGCGGTGTAGTGCAGGACGATCATCCGCGGCGTGATCGTCGTGTCGGCGGCAGCGTCGTCGCTGTGGATGCGCCGATAGGCGAGCATGGCGGCGTCGCGCTCGGGCGGCCAGGCGATCGGCGTGTCGACGATGATCGCGGCCGGCGCCGGCGGTGCGTCGGTCGCCGCGTCCGGTGGCGCGGCGACGGCCAGCGGCGGCGACGGCGCGGCGTCGGCGGTCAGCGCGAGCGCGACCGACGAGCCCGGGCGATCGCGGCCACCGCGCTCCGCGGCGCGGCCCGAACAAGCGACCAGCACGAGGACCGAACAGCAGACGGCGCGCACCACGCCACCAAGGTAGCAGGTGCGCGCCGCCGTGGCGGTCAGCCGACGATCAGTCTCCGGTCAGCGCCAGAACGCCCAGCCGCGGCGCCGCGGCGCGGTCGGACTGCCGCCATCGGTCGCGAGCGCGCGCAGCGCCGTCGCCGCCTCGGCGAGCGTCGCCACCAGCTCCGACGCCACCAGCGCCCCGCGCAGGCGATCGACGATCGGCGCCAGCTGCCGGGCCAGGTCGTCGAGGCCCACGGTGCGCAGATCCTCGAGCAGCTCGACGAGCCGCGCGACCGGAAGCTGCGCCGCGGCGCTCGGGACCACCGCGGTCGCGGCCCGGGTCAGGTCCTCGGCGAGCTGGAGCAAGCGCGCGACGTAGGGCGCCCCATCGATGGCGACGACGACACCCGCGTCGTCCGCCTCCTCGGGCCGGTCCTTGCGCTTCCGGCGCGGGGCCACCTGCGGCGCCGGCCGCGCCGCGGCGGCGGGTGGCGGTGGCGGCGCGCCGACGCTCGAGACACTCTTGTCGGCCGGGCCAAACGCTTCGCGCTTGGCGAACATGCGCCCGGGCGCCGGCGGGGCGCTGCCGGCCGGGGCCGAACCGAAGCCGCCCATGACGGGCGGCCCACCCATCGGCACCGCCGAGTTCTGCATCGGCATCGGCATCGCCGGCATCGCTGCCGGCGAAGGCGCGGCGAGGCCGCCGACGGAGCTGCGCCCACCGGTCCGCTCCTGACCGCCCCACCCGGCGGGCTGGTCGACCGGCTGCGTGATCACGCGCGGGTTGCCGCCCGGGTTGACGACCTGCCGATCGACGGCGACGAACGCGGTGAAGCGCGACAGCACGCGATGACGCAGCGAGACGGCGACGATCGAGCGCTCGATCGCGGCCTTGTCCGCGGCGCCGGCGGCGTACTGATCCTCGAGATCGCGGATGTGGGCGCGGGCCCACGACTGGGCCAGCGCGGCGCCGGTCCGCGCCGAGTCGAGCACGATGCGCTCGACGTACTCGGTGCCGGCCGGCAAGCGGCCGCGCAGCTCGATGATGGTGCCGGGCCGCGGCCGACCGCGCCAGCGGGCGCGGACCACCAGCGGCGCGCCGGCGAACACGGCCGGCAACCGCCGCGGCGCCTGGGTGACGAGATCGAGGCCGTCGCCGCTCAGCGACACGTCGACCAGCACCGGGGTCGCGATCCGACGGTGGATCTTGGCCATCACCTCGTCGAGCCGGTCCTCGCTCTCGACCAGCTCGCAGGCACCACCACCGGCGGCGGCGAGGCGGCGCAGGAACGCCGCGTTGACGGCCTGATCGATGCCGAGCGTGAACACCCGCACCGCGCCGAGGCCGGGCGCGAGACGGCGCAGGATCTCGTCCTCGTTGCCGACCTGACCATCGGTGACCAGCACCAGCACTCGATCACGGTCGTCACGGCCGGCGAGCAGCCGCGACGCCAGCTCGAGCGGCCCGGCCAGCTCGGTGCCGCCGCGCGCGGTCACCCCGGACAGGAACTCGACGGCGCGAAAGCGGTTGCGATCTCCGCCGGCCACCAGGTGCGGACCGAGCTCGGGCGGTGCCTCGATCGCGGTGTCGAACGCGAGCACGGCGAACCGGTCGCGTTCGCCCAGGGTGTCGACGATGCGGGCGGCGGCGCGGCGGGCGGCGACCATCTTCCAGCCGTCCATCGAGCCCGATCGATCGAGCACCAGCACGACATCGCGGGCGCGGCCGAGCGCGGCGGCGCCCGCCGGTGGCACCAGGGTGATGACCGCGGTGGCACCCTCGCCATCGTCGTCGGGCGCCCACACCGCGCCGGTGCGCAGGGCGGCGTCGCCGATGGTCCAGCGCAGGATGAAGTCGCGATCGAGGCGCTCGCCCGGGCGCAGCTCGACGCGCCAGCCACTGCCGTCGGGGGCGGCGTGGACCTCGTGCAGGCTCGAGCGCAGCGCGGCGATGGGCAGGCCGCCGCCATCGACGATCACGGCCAGCGCCAGGCGGACCGGGCTCGGAAAGCCGGGCAGGAGCACCGGCGGCGAGATCCGCGACGCGTCGGGGACGCGATCGGTGTCATCGGCGATGCCGGTGCCGGCCTGATCGCCGCCCAGCGCCGCGCCCGGGATGTAGCGCGGTGCGACCACCAGCGGGAACGCGTACGTGACCTCGCCGTCCTCGACGGGGAGTGGTCCCACCATCGACAGGGTGATGATGGCGTGATCGCCGGGGACCAGGTTGCCGACCCGCAGCGTGAACACCCCGGCCCGATCCTCCTCGGCGATCGCGGCCCGCTGACCGGCAGCGATGGCCTGGTCGTAGGTGTCACGCGCGCGCCCACGCTCGTCGATGACGCCTTCGACCACCCGTCCGCTGACCTCCATGCGGAAGCGGTGCACGGCGGCGCGATCGGGCAGCGGAAAGATGTACGTGGCCTCGATCGCGGCGCCGGTGTGATTCACGAACGTCTGCCGGAGCTCGGTCGCGACCACCAGCCCGGTGATCCGAGCCTCCACCTCGAGCGCGGCCAGCGGCAGGCGGCCGCGGGACGTCTCCAGGCACCCGAAGCCGTGATCGCCTCGGTAGGGGTGGGTGAGCGTCGGCTCGATCGTGATCGGCATGGGCATGGGCATGGGCATCATCGGGGGTCCTCCACTGAACGTTCGAGGGTGGTGATCGGGTTCGCGGGCGAGATGAGGTGACGGCGGAGCAGTTCGGCGAGCAGAGGCGAGGCGGCGGAGAGGAGGGCGCCGGCGTCCGCGGCGGTGGCGGGGCGCGTGGTGAGGAACGCGAGGCGGACGCCGGGGGCGAGGGTGAGCTCGAGGAGCTGGGTGAGGGGTGCGGTTTCGGTTTCGGTTTCGGTTTCGGTTTCGGTTTCGGTTTCGGTTTCGGTTTCGGTTTCGGTTTCGGTTTCGGTTTCGGTTTCGGTTTCGGTTTCGGCTGCCGCGTGACGCCAGAAGTCACGCCGGGCGGCGGGACGCGGCGTCGCTCGCAGCTCGACGCCGGAGAGCCTCGCCAGCCCGGCGTCGTCGAGCGCCGGCAGCAACACCTGGATCTCGGCGAGCGTCTTGCCCTCGCTCTGGTAGCGCTTGATGGCCACGACCTGCGCCAGGTGCCGCGAACCGTAGACCGCGGTCCGACCGCGGAGCAGCGGGCGGTCGAGCAGACCGAGCGTCGTGTAGTACCGGATGCCACGCTCGTCGGGGACCGCCCGTACCTGGCCGTTCGCAGGCGCCTCGTCGTCAGCCAGTCGGGTCTCGACCTGCTGGCGAAGCTCACGAAGCGTCCACGATTCGTTCACCCGTTCAATCTGACACTGTTATATGACACTGTCAATAAGGATAGTTATATATGTATGAATTTACTATATTATTTGTCAGGATCGGCTCGTGCGGCTGGCCTGGTTGACAGACATCCATCTCGACTTCGTGGACCCGGCGGAGCGTGCAGCGCTGGCCGCGGCGGTGCGTGCCGAGCGTCCCGACGGCGTGGTCGTGACCGGCGACGTCGCGACCGCGCCCACGGTGCTCGGGCTGCTCGACGAGCTCGGGGTCGCGATCGGCGCCCCGCTCTGGTTCGTGCTCGGCAATCACGACTTCTATCGCGGCTCGATCGCGGAGGTGCGCGCGCGAGCGGCGGAGAACAGCGGGCGCGGCGGCGGCCCGGCCTGGCTCCCGGCCGCTGGCGTCGTGCGCCTCGGCCCGACCGTCGCGCTGATCGGCGTCGACGGCTGGGGCGACGCTCGCCTCGGCGACTTCGCGCGCAGCCCGGTCCAGCTCAACGACTTCTTCCTGATCGAGGAGCTGGCCCGCCTCCCGCGCGGAACCTTGCGGACGCGGCTCGCCGAGCTCGGCGACGAATCCGCCACCACGCTAACGCCGTTGCTCGCCGAGGCGCTGACGTGGGCCGAGCACGTCGTGGTCGCCACCCACGTGCCGCCGTTCCGCGGCGCGTGCTGGCACGACGGCGCCATCTCGAACGACGACTGGCTGCCGTTCTTCACCTGCGCCGCCACCGGCGAGACGTTGCGCGCCGCGCTCGCCGCCCACCCGGGCGCACGGGCGACGGTGCTGTGCGGTCACACCCACGGCGCCGGCGAGACCGAGATCCTGCCCAACCTCCGCGTCCTCACCGGTGGCGCCGACTACGGCCGACCGCGCTTGCAGCGGATCCTGGAATTGTGAGGTGGGTGCGCGAGTGGGCTACGATCTGCGCATGCTGCCGCGCACGCCGCTCGTCGCCCTCGCCACCCTGCTCCTCGTCGCGTCCCCGGTCGCCGCGCAACCCGGTGCGCCGGCACCCGCGCCGGCTCCGTCCCCGCCGCCCGGGCCGCCGCCACCACCCGAGCAGGAGCGGCTTCCCGCACCGCCGCCCGATGTCACCGCCATCTACCAGCACGCCTTCGCCGCCTTGCTCGCCAACGACCTCGCCGCCGCCAGCGCCGGCTTCGCCGCGGCCGCGGCCAGCGCCACCGATCCCGAGCTGCGCGGCGCGGCCCGCGAGCTCGGCCGCCTCGCCGACGAGCTCGCCGCCCGCCAGGGCCGGATCGTGCTCGGCGCCACGACGACCACGCCGCCGCCCCACGGCGACCGCGAGGATCCCGACGAAGGGCGGGCCGGGATCATCGTCACCAGCACGCTGGCCTCGATCTACGCCGGCGTCGTGTTCTCCGATCTCGCCGACACCAGCGACGCGCGCGCGGTCACCGGCATCATCGTCGGCACCACCGGCCTCGGCTTCCTCGCCAGCCTGTACGGCACCAGGGGCCGCACCATCAGCGGCGGCACGGCCGAGGCCTACAGCCTCGGCATGCTGCTGGGCGCGGCCAACGGACTCCTGCTCGCCGAGCCGTTCGGAGCCTCGACCTCGGAGCAGTGGCAGACGACGATCTTCGGCGGCATGGCGCTCGCCGCCGGCGCCGGCTTCTACTACGGCCACACCCGGAAGCCGACTCGCGGCCAGGTCTCGTTCGCCGGCACGATGGCGACCATGGGCGTCGCCACCGTCGGCCTCGGGCTCATCGTCACGCTGCCCGACATCGACGACCCCGACAACGTCCTCATCGCCATGGCCGGCGGGCTCGACGCCGGCGCCGCCGCCGGGCTGGTGCTCGGCCGCGATCTGACCTGGTCAGCCGGTCGCGCCCGCCTGGTCTGGCTCGGCGCGCTGCTGGGCGGTCTCGGCGGCCTCGCCACCGGCGTGCTGCTGTTCGGCGACGGCGAGAGCGACAACGGCGACACCGAGGCTCGGGTCGCCGCCGGCCTCACCCTCGGCGGCGCGTGGGGCGGATTGCTCCTCGGCGCCCGCCTGACCCGCAACATGCGCCCCGACACTCGCTATCGCAGCCTGGCAGCGCTCGACCACCACGTCGTGCCCATCGCGATGCCGCACGGCGCCGGCCTCGGCATCGCCGGCCGCTTCTGAACCGGCCCCGTCGCGATCACCCGATCACGTGCGCTCGCTGATCGAGCCCGAGCCCGAGCCCGAGCCCGAGCCCGAGCCCGATCGCGGTGTCGTCAGCGCTTGCGCCCTGCCGCCAGGTGCCGCACCGCCTGCGCGCGCACCACGTCGGCGAGCAGTCCCAGCTCGCGGCCGCGCGCCGACGACATCCGCCACACCAGGCCGACGTCGCGGCCCGGCGCCGGGGCGAACCGCGCGGTCATCACGCCGCTGCCGCGGGCGGCGAGCACCGCCGCCGCCATCTCGGGGAGCAGCGTCACGCCCTGCCCGCTCGCCACCATCTGCACCAGCGTCGGCAGGCTGGTCGCCCGTAGCTCGGTCACCTCGTGCGAGCCGGCGTGGCCGCACACCGCCAGTGCCTGATCGCGCAGGCAGTGGCCGTCCTCGAGCAAGAGCACCGCCTCGCCGTCGAGATCGTCCTCGCGCAGCCGCGCGCGCCGCGCCAGCCGGTGCGAGGTCGGCGCCGCCAGCACGAAGTCCTCGCGGTAGAGCGACAGCGCGGCCAGATCGCCGGGCACCGGCAGCGCGAGCACCCCGGCGTCGAGCCGGCCGTCGTCGAGCTGGGCGAGCAGCGGCGCGGTCTGCTCCTCGCGCAGCACCAGGCGCAGCCGCGGATACGCCGCGCGCACCGCCGGCAGCACGGCGGGCAACAGATAGGGCGCGATGGTCGGAATGACACCGAGCCGGAGCGTCCCCGACAGCGGCTGGGCCGCCGTGCGCGCCACGTCGACGACCGCGGCGGCGGCGACCAGGGTCGCCCGCGCGCGGGCGACGATCTCGGTGCCGGTCGGCGTGACCAGCACCTTGCGTCGATCACGCTCGAAGATCTGGACGCCGAGCATGGCCTCGAGATGGGCGAGCTGGGCGCTGAGCGCCGGCTGGGTCACCGCGCACGCCGCGGCGGCACGGCGGAAGCTCCGATGATCGGCGATCGCGACCACGTACTCGAGCTGGCGGAGGGTCGGAGCGAGGCTCATCTCTTGATAGCTTCACCTTATCACACCCATATCACCATGAGATTGGCCTTATCACACGCCCGACCGCATCCTGGCTTCACCAACCGCGCCGCCGCAGCGGCACCAGGAGCCAGCGACCATGCTCACCATCGGCGATCGATTCCCCACCTTCTCGGCCACGGCCGTGGTCTCCAGCGAGCCCGGCAAGCAGTTCGCCAACCTCACCGACGCCAGCTTCGCGGGCAAGTGGAAGGTCTACTTCTTCTGGCCCAAGGACTTCACCTTCGTGTGCCCGACCGAGATCGCCGGCTTCGCGAAGGTCGACCCCGACTTCCGCGACCGCGACGCCCAGCTGGTCGGCGCCTCGACCGACAGCGAGTTCGTGCACCTGGCCTGGCGCGACCAGCACCCCGATCTCAGAGGCCTGCCGTTCCCGATGCTGTCGGATCTGCGCCGCGACCTGTCGACCGCGCTCGGCGTCCTCGACCCCGCCGAGGGCGTCGCCCGCCGCGCCACCTTCATCGTCGATCCAGCCGGGGTCATCCGCTTCGTCGAGGTCACCGACATGAACGTCGGCCGCAACCCGGCCGAGGTGCTGCGCGTCCTCGACGCGCTGCAGACCGACGAGCTGTGCCCGTGCAACTGGCAGAAGGGTCAGTCGACCCTGAACGCGGCCTGAGCCCGAAGGACCCCGCCATGAACCCCCTCGACCAGCTCAAGGAACGCCTGCCCGATCACGCTCGGGACCTGCGCATCAACCTCGGCGTGCTCGGCGCCGACGGCGCGTTGACCCCGCGCCAGCGCTGGGGCACCGCCCTGGCCTCGGCGCTGGCGGCGCGCAACGCTGACGTGATCCGCGTCATCGCGGCTGCGGCCGCGCCGCACCTCGACGAGCCCGCCGCTCAGGCGGCGCGCGCCGCGGCGTCGATCATGGCGATGAACAACGTCTACTACCGCTTCGTGCACTTCATGGGCGAGGCCAGCAGCTACCAGACCATGCCGGCGCGGCTGCGCATGCAGGTGATCGGGAATCCCGGGGTCGAGCACGTCGACTTCGAGCTGTGGTGCCTGGCGGCGTCGGTCATCACCGGCTGCGAGTCGTGCGTTCGCTCGCACGAGCAGGTCGTGATCCAGAACGGGCTGACCGCGGCTCACGTCCACGAGGCGGTGCGGATCGCGGCCATCGTGCACGCGCTGGCCGCCACCCTCGACGGGGTCGACGCGCTCACGGCGCGCTGACGTGGCGGCCGTGAACGCCGTCAGGTGCGTGCTGGCGGCTCGCTGCCGAGGTGGGCGCGGACCATGCGCGCACACCACACGATCGCCGCGAGCGAGATCGCGAGGAAGCCGAGGAACAAGAACACGCCCTGAGCGCCAACGAGCGTGCTGCGCCACTCGATCCGCGCTGCCCGGCTCGCCTCGCGCACCGCGCTCACCGCGACGAACAGCACGATCACGCCGCCGGTGGCGAGGCCGCGGCCGAGCCGCGCGCGGTCGGTGACCAGCGCCGCGAAGCCGAGCGCCGCCACCGCGTGGGCCACGGCCGCGAGCGCGAGCCAGGTCATGCCCGGCGCCGGCACGCTGGCGCTGCCGCCGCGGTCGATCGCGATCACCCCGCCGGCAGCGACCAGCAACCCGCCGAGACCGACCACGCCCAGCCGGCGTAGATCGGTGGCCTCGGCGCGGCGACGGGTCAGCCACGCCGCGCCGACCGCGAACGCCGCCGCGGCGAGGCCGAGCCAGACCACGAGTCGCTGCGCGATCACCGGATCGCCGTGCACGAGTCGGCCGTCGCGGTAGTGGGCCACCCACACCTCGGGCGCCGCCGCGGCCAGGGTGTGCTCCTCGATCCACGTCCAGGCCACGAACACGAACGCGGCCAGGGCAGCGCCGCTCACCGCCGCCCGCCGCGCCCGGCCCCACGCCGCGACCCGCGCGGTCTTGCCCAGGTACAGCAGGTAGAAGCCCGCGATCAGCGCCGGGACGATCGCCATGAACCGGTGCGACAGCAGCAGCGTCGCCGTGTACATGCGGTGCTGGTAGAGGACCTGGACCAGCAGCAGGGGCGCGACCCCGGCGGTGATCGCGGCGCCGAGCGCGAACGGCAGCCAGTCGCGGGCCGCCGCCGCCACCACGTCGTCGCCACCGCGCACCGCGCGCATCGTCGCCCACGCCGCGGCGCCGAGCACGAACCCGATCAGCAACGCGTGCATCGCGAAGGTCACGACCAGGAGCAACAGGTAGCCACCAGCGCCGTCGAGACCGGTGAACAGGCTCATGGCTTGCGGACCTGCGGTGGAGTCGCCGACGTGCCGGCAGCGTCGAGCCAGCCCGCGATCTGGGCCAGCACCGCCGGATCGTCGCTGACCGGCCACTGCCGCGGCGCCCCGCTCGCCTCCCAGCGGATGAGCTGGGCGACCGCCTCGACCTCGGACGCCGGCCCGGCGAACGGCGGCATGAAGGCCTTGGTCTGCTGCAGCTTGGCGATGTTGAGCCGGAGCTGCTCGATCGACCAGCCGCCGCCGAGGTGCACCAGCGCGTTGGCGCCCTTCATGGTGTGGCAGGCCAGACACTGAAGGCGCACCACGCGGGCGCCGAGCGCCAGCTGCTCGGTTGGATAGCGGCCGGCGTCGCGCAGCGGGTACGGATCGCCGGTCACCGAGCCGTCGCGCCGCAGCCGCGCCACTTCGCCGGGCGCGATCGCGTTGGAGAACAGCACCTGGCGGATCGTGTACGGCTTGCGCGCGCCTTCGCGCACGAACTCGCCGGCGGCGGTGGCGCCGAAGGCCAGCGCCAGCAGCAGCGCCGCGGTCGCGCCGCTGACGAACATGCGCCGCCACCAGATGCCGACCACGGCGTAGGCGCCGAGCAGGAGCGAGGCGCCGGCGGCCAGCGCCAGGAACATGGACATCGCCACGCTGCCGCCGGTGAGCCAGGCCCGGCTGTCGGCGGGGATCACGGCGACGAACCACAGGCCGAGCAAGGGCATCGCCGCCATCGGCACCAGCAGTCGGGCCGCCCGCGCGATCAGGGCGTGCTTGCGGGCCCGATCGAGATCCATCGCGTTGATGATCGCGATCGCCGCCAGCGCGCCGAGCGTGCTCGCCACAGCGGTGCGGTACAGCAGCGACGGCCAGAAGCTGGGGTTGAAGAAGCCAGCCCACACGTCGCCGCTGCCCACCCAGGCGCCCGGCGTGAGCTGCCACGACAGGATGCCGTTGACCCAGAACAGGCTGCCGAACGAGGCCAGCGAGTAGATCGCCAGCAAGCGCAGGCGCACGCGGTCGGGCAGCCGGGCCCCGAAGCGCAGGAACATGTAGCCGGCGACGATCTCGACGGTGAAGCAGCACCACTCGGTGGCCCAGATCCAGTGGAACTCGTCGACCATCAGGCCGATCGTCCGCGGCCCGACCTGGATCGTCGTCAGCCACATCGCCACCCCGGTCATGGCGCCGGTGACGAAGCTGATCAGCACCAGGTAGGTGAAGAAGCTATCCAGGAAGCGGCGGGCGTCGGGCACACCGCGGCCGGCCAGCCACTGGAAGTACGTCATCACGAAGCCGCCGCCGATCGCGAACTGGGCCAGGAAGACGTGCAGGATCCCGACCGCGCCGATCACCATGCCGCGCATCGCGGGACCGAAGTCGTTCACCGGATACGCCGTGGGCTCCATGCGCGACCGATGCGATGATGCCACCGCCCCGGGCGGCGTGCGTCACCTCGCCGCGGTGATCGGCAGCGCCGCCGACGTCAGCGCTCGAGTCGAGCGACGAAGGCGTCGGGCTTGGCCAGCTTGGCGCCCTCGGCCTGCACCGCGGTCGGGCCCACGGCCGTGAGGTCGAGCGTGAAGCGATACGCGCCGGCGACCAGCGGCGAACCGTCGGCGCCGATCGCCACTGCCAGGCCGACGTCCTGGTCCTTGCCGCCCCAGCGCCGGCTCCACAGATGAGCACCGGCGACGTCGAACTTGGCGAAGAAGCCGTCCATGTATCCGGCGGTCTTGAGGACGCCACCGCCGAGGTCGATGCGCGTCTCGAAGCCGCCGCCGATGACCAGGTTGCCGGCGGCGTCGGCGTCGATCGCGAAGCTGGCATCGGCGCGCTCGCCGCCGAAGCTCTTCGCCCACAGCAGCTTGCCGTCCGATGACAGCCGGGCCACGAAGACGTCGGATTCACCGTTCGACATCAGCGCCGTACCGAGGAGGTCGAGGTCCTTGTCGAACGTCCCCGTGACCGCGACATGGCCGGCCTGGTCGACGGTGATCCCGCCGCCGCGCTCCTGGAACGCGTTGCCGATGCGCGCGCTCCAGACCGGGTTGCCCACCGCATCGAAGCGGGCCACGAACAGATCATCGTCGCCGGCGCTCTTGAGCGTCGCGCCGCCAAGCTCGAGCGTGCCCTTGAAGTGGCCGAGCGCGTAGAGGTTGCCCGCCGGGTCGATATCGAGGTGGGTGATCTCGTCGGGGTACTCGCCGCCGACCTGGGTCACCCACTGCACCACGCCGCCGGCGTCGAGCTTGACCAGCGCCGCGTCGTCGCCGCCGCGGGTCTTGAGGTCGGTGGTCCCGAGCGTGAGGTCGGCGCCGAACGAGACCGCGACGATCCAGCCGCCGTCCCCGGCGGCCACGATCGCGGTCGCCGCATCCGACGCGATGCCCCCGGCGTCCCACAACCATTGCACCTCGCCCCTGGCGTCAGTGGCGACCACGAACAGATCGTCGGAGCCGGCCGCCTGGCCCGAGAGCTCACCGGCGGTGACCTGGTCCGAGAACAGCCCGGCGACGGCGACGTTGCCCTGATCGTCGACGGCGACCGCGCTGCCGGTATCCTCGTTCTTGCCGCCGATGGTGGTCACCCACGCGAACCCGCCGCTGGCGTCGAGCTTGGCGACGAACGCATCGCTCTTGCCGACCGCCTTGCGATCGCCGGCAGCGCCGAAGCTGGCCTCGATCTCGAAATCACCGGCGACGTAGACCGCGCCATCGGCACCGGTCGCGAGCCGGCGAACGGTGTCGACCTTGGTGCCGCCGAGACTCGATACCCACGCGACCTTGCCGGTCGCGCCCGGCGGTGATTCGGCGAGCGGTGGCAGCGGCTTGGCGAGCGGCGCGACCCGAACCTCGGGCGCCCCGGCACTTCCCCGCGCGTCGCCCGCGGTCGGTGCCGAGCCCTTGGCGTTCGGCCCGCCGGCCGGATCCTTCTTGCCACCGCAGGCGACCAGCGAGCCGATGAGCAGAGACAGAGTCAGGCATGTGCGCATGGGTTGTTTTCCGGACACGGCGAGCGACCTGACGTTGTCACGGCATCGCCATCAGCGGCAACCGGACGAATGCGGGAACCGCGGCACGGAACCGTTGTCCAACGCCGACTCGCACGCTAGTTTGAACCATGCACGTCGTCGGAGACGCAGTCGGTGTCGCCGCGCTCAAGGCGCTCGCCGCCGAGCACCGCGATTATCTGAAGTTCCTGATCAACGAGGCGCAGTCGAGCACGGACCACACGGCAGCGTTTCGTGGCGCTGACGAGACCCGGTGGGAGGTGAAGTTTCATCCCGAGAGCGGGGATCTCGAGGTCCGGAAGCCGGCCGGCGGCTGACGGTTCGGTCTCGGCGACGGGTTCGGTTTCGGCGACGGTTACGGTTTCGGCGACCGTTACGGTTTCGGCGACGGTTACGGTTACGGTTGCGGTTTCGGCGACGGTCACGGTTTCGGCGACGGTTTCGGCCAAGGGCAGTGCCGATCACGTGGCGACACGGGATCGAGCTGATCCACGTTTCCGCTCGTCCTGAGCGAAACGCGAGCGCAAGCGAGCGTGAGTCGAAGGACGTACTCCCTCGAACATGCGCCCTTCGACTCGGCCGTGAACCGGTCACCCTGAGCGAGCCGCGAAGCGGCGAGTCGAAGGGCGCGGCCTCGCTCAGGGTGAACGGTGGTGGAACTGATCGACATGATTGGTGCCGCGGCGGCGACGGTTTCGGTTGCGGCGACGGTTTCGATTGCGGCGACGGTTTCGATTGCGGCGACGGTTTCGATTGCGGCTGCGGCTGCGGCTGCGGCTGCGGCTGCGGCTGCGGCTGCGGCTGCGGCTGCGGCTGCGGCTGCGGCTGCGGTTGCGGGGTATGGTCGCCGCATGCTCGCGCGCGCGCTCCTCGTCTCCGTCCTGACCAGCCTTGCCGCCGGGTGCCCCAAGCCTGACCCGACGACGACCACGCCGCCGCCGGTGCCCGCGCTCACCCGCGAGGACCGGTTGCAGGTCGCCCGACTCGAGGCCCAGCGCGAGGCCGGCGTGCCGCGCCTGATGGAGCTCAGCCACGACAAGCTGGCGCTCCGTCGTTCGCTGGCGCTCCGCGCGCTGGGCCGCATCGGCAGCCCCGACGCGATCCGCGCCCTGCGCGCCGCGCTGGCGGGCGACGACGTCGCGGCGGCCGCGGCCGCCCTCGGCGTCGCGGGCGCCACCGGGGCGCTCGACACCGTCGACGCCGCGGCGGTCACCACCGAGCTGGCCCGGCTGCCGGTGACCGGCGCGACCCGCGCCACCGTGATCGAGGCGCTCGGCCGCATCGCCGATGCGGGCGCGTTGCCGACGGTCGCGTCGGCGCTCGGCAGCGACGATCCGGACATCGCGGCCGCCGCTGGCGTCGCGCTTGGACGCCTGGGGCGTGCCAGGCACGCGCTCGACGACACCGCGGAGCTGGCCGCGATCGGAAGGACCAAGGACGACGCCGTGCGGGTCCGCCACGCGGCGACCTACGCGCTCGGCCGCGCCTTCGTCGATCCCGCCACGCCACCGCCGGCGGCGACCGACCCCGTGGTGCGCGCGCTCCGCGACCGGCTCGGCGACGCCGATCCGATCGTCCGCGCGACCGCGGTCGCCGGCCTCGGCGCCCGTCGCGCCGTGGCGGTCACCACGCCTGACTTGCTCGGTCGCCTCGACGACTCCGACTGGCGGGTCGCGGTCGAGCTGGTGCGGGTGCTCGGCGGGCCCTCGGGCACTGCCGAAACCCGGAAGGCGCTGGTCGCGTACCTGGCGCGGGTCGCCAGCGAATGGGCGGCCGGCCGCCTGGCGCCACCGTTCGCGCACGTGCTGCTCGAGGGTCTGCGCCAGCTCCCCGAGCGCGCCGCCGACACCAAGGTGCGCGGCCTGCTGATCGCGATCGCCCGCAGCTACGCCGACGATCCGCCCAGCCGGCGACCGCCGGCCATCCAGCTCGCCGCGGCGTGGGCGAGCTGCCTGGCCCTGGCGGCGCTCGGCCGTCCGCTGCGGTCGCCACCACCCGGCGACGCGCTCGGCGATCCCGAGGTCGCCCGCGCGCAGCTCGAGGGCTGCGGCGCCGGACTGGTCCCCGATCACGAGGTGCGCAAGCTGGTGCTCGACGTCACCGCCGCCCATGGCGGCGGCGACGCCGTCAAGCGGCTCGGCCTCGCCGCCGGCCACGGGGATGTCCGGATCGCCGCCCATGCCGTCGGCCTCTTGCCGGGCCTGTGGGAGCTCGCGGTGCCGGTCGAGCGCATCACGCTCGCCGACGCCCTGACCGCCGCCGTCAAGCGCGGCGAGGCCGGCGTCGCGGGCCCCGCGGCCGAGGCGGCCGGGCCGTTGCTCGCCGAGCGCGGCAAGGTCGGCCCGCTGGCGCCGCTCGCCGACGCCATCGTGGCCCGGCTCGCCACCGCCGGCGGTGACGCCGAGCTGGTGGCATCGCTGCTCACCGCGATCGCCAAGGCCAAGCTCGACGCCCTGCCCGCGTGCCAGGCGCTACGAACCGATCCGAGTCCGCCGCTGCGGACCGCCGCGCGCGAGTGCGTGAAGGAGCTGGTCGGCGAGGATCCCGGACCCGCGGCGCCGTCGTCGGCGCTGCCGACGCCACCCGTCGATCCACTCGCCGCGGTCGGCGGCCCGCGCACGTGGCGGCTGACCACGACCCAGGGCGAGGTCGTGATCGCGCTCGCCGGTGAGCTGGCGCCGTGGCACGTGGGCGCGATCATCGAGCTGACCCGCGAGGGCTTCTACGACGGTCTCCTCTTTCACCGCGTGGTCCCCGATTTCGTGGTCCAGGGCGGCGACCCGAGCGGCTCGGGGTGGGGCGGTCCGGGCTTCACCTTGCCGTCGGAGCCCGGCTCACGCCTCGACCTCCCGATCCCCGAGTACGGGCCCGGCGCGATCGGGATCGCCGACGCCGGCAAGGACAGCGGCGGCTCGCAGTGGTTCGCGATGCATGGCCGGGCCCCTCACCTCGACGGCCGCTACACCTGGGTCGGCAGCGTCACCGAGGGCCTGGACGTCATCGATCGCCTGCAGATCGGCGATCGCGTCGTGCGGGCGCGCATCGAGTGACCAGCCTGGCCTTCGATCACTGGCGTCGCGACGGCCGCACGTCCCGCCACCGTGGCCACGACGTCTTCTACCGCGACGCCGGCAGTGGCCCGCCGCTGCTCGCCATCCATGGCTTCCCGAGCGCATCGTGGGACTGGTGGCCGATGTGGCCCCAGCTGACGGCGCGCTTCCGCGTCATCGCTCCCGACATGATCGGCTTCGGCTGGTCGGCCAAGCCGCGCCGGTACGATTACTCGATCGTGGATCAGGCCGACCTGCACGAGGAGCTCCTGCGCGAGCTCGGGGTCGCCGAGGTCCACGTGCTCGCCCACGACTACGGCGACACCGTGGCCCAGGAGCTGCTGGCCCGCCACGACGAGCGAGTCGGCACTGGCGGGGCCGGCCTGCGCCTGCGCTCGGTGTGCTTTCTCAACGGCGGCCTGTTCCCCGAGACCCATCGACCGCTGCTGGTGCAACGGCTGCTCGCCGGCCCGCTCGGCGCCGTGCTCGGGCGGCTGTCCAGCAAGCGCGCCTTCGCCTCCGGCATGACCGCGGTCTTCGGACCCGGCACCCCACCAAGCCCGGAGCTGCTCGACGAGCTGTGGACCCTGCTCCGCCACGACGACGGCCACCGGGTCCTCCATCTGCTCATCGGCTACATCGCCGAGCGGCGGCGCCATCGCGAGCGCTGGGTCGGCGCGCTGGCCCGCACGCGGGTGCCGCTGCGGGTCGTCGACGGCGCCGTCGATCCGGTGTCCGGCGCGCACATGGTGGCGCGCTACCGCGAGCTGGTGCCCGACCCCGACACCGTCGAGCTGGACGGCATCGGCCACTATCCGCAGATCGAGGATCCGGCCGCCGTGCTGGCGGCGCTGTTCCAGTTTCACGACTCGCGGGTGGCGTAGAGCGCGGGCAGAAACGACTCGAAGTTGCCGACCTCCTCGATGTTGTGGACCAGCCAGGCGCGGGCCTTGTCGTCGGGGAACAGCCGGCGGCGAATGAACGGATTGAGCGCTCGACCGAGCACGGGAACGTCGAGCCCCGCGATCAACCAGTTGGTGTATTGCGTGCCGTCCGCCACCGCGGACCACTCGTACTCCATGCGCGCCACCCGGACTCCGAGCTTGCGCGGCCCGTGGATGAAGCCGGTCTCGTCGAGCTTGTCGAGCGTGGTGTAGATGTCGACCGCCCAGTCCGGGTCGCGCGCGAACGCCTCGCGGATGTGGAACACCGCGCCCGGTCCGATGCTGCCGTCGGGACATCGCTTCACGTAGCGCAGGCTCACATGATCCAGGGGGTGCCAGGCGCGGTAGCGCGGCACGCGGACGCCGGCGACCTCGAGGTCGCCCTCGAGGTGCTGGAACCACCACACCAGCATCGCCGGCGTCACCCCGCGGATGACCTGGTGGCGGATCCACAGCTTGATCCGTCCGTCGGGTAGGACCGAGACCTCGGTCTGCGCCGACGCCAGCGGCTTTCGCGTCCACGGAATGTCGAGCGGCGCAGGGAGCTCCACGACCGGCGATCCTAGCAGCGGGCAACGGCGCGCGAAGCGAACCGTCCGCCGCCGGCATCGCACCCGCAGGCCGTTGCTCCGGATTCCACTCCGGACGACAGTCGACGTAACCGCGGGGGATCGATCATGGAAGAGCGGAACCAGAAGCGTGACCTCGTGCTCGCGCCGAGCGAGTACGCCTATATGCAGGATGTCACCAAGGGCATCATCAAGACGTACACCGGCCCGACGGTGATCAACCCGACCGCGCAGGAGCGGCCGGTCATCTTCAATCCCGAAAACAAGCGGTTCGAGGCCTGCACGCTCGAACAGGCGGTGCAGCAGATCGCCATCGCGCCCGAGGGCTACTACGTCACCCTCAAGAATCCGTCGGCGCGCAACGATCACCCCGCCGCCGGCGGCGTGTATCCGTCGCCGGATCTAGAGGTCGGCCGCAAGATCAACATCACGGGACCGACGTCGTTCCCGCTGTGGCCGGGCCAGATGGTGAAGCTGGTCCCCGGCCATCACCTGCGCTCCAACCAGTATCTCGTGGTCCGAGTCTACAACGAGGACGAGGCCCGCAAGCACTGGGGCCAGGCGGTCATCAAGCCGGCCGGCGACGGTCCCGAGGCCGCGCAGCCGATGAGCGGCGCGCCCCGCGATCTCACGGTCGGCAAGCTGTTCATCATCAAGGGCACCGACGTCTCGTTCTACATCCCGCCGACCGGCGTGGGCGTGGTCACCGACGAGGCCGGCTCGTACGTGCGCGACGCGCTCACGCTCGAGCGGCTCGAGTACTGCATCCTCGTCGACCAGAACGGCAAGAAGCGCTACGAGCGCGGCCCCCAGGTCGTGTTCCCCGAGCCGACCGAGCAGTTCATCGCCAAGGATGGCCTGCGCAAGTACAAGGCCATCGAGCTGCAGGAGATCCAGGGCCTGCACGTCAAGGTCATCGCGCCCTACACCGAGGCCGGGCGCGCGTACCGCGAGGGTGACGAGCTGTTCATCACCGGCAAGGAGACCGCGATCTACTTCCCGCGCGAGGAGCACTCGGTCGTCCGCTACGACGGCAAGGACAAACACTTCGCGGTCGCGGTCCCGGCCGGCGAGGCGCGCTACGTCATGAACCGCAAGAGCGGCGAGATCCGCATGGCGCGGGGCCCGGCGATGCTGCTGCCCAACCCGGTCGACGACGTGATCGTGCGCCGCGTGCTCAGCGACCGCGAGTGCAACACCTGGTACCCGGGCAACGACGCGGTGCTGGCCTACAACCGCTCGCTGCGGCAGCTCGAGAGCGCGGCGCCGGTCGGCCGCGCCGGCGTGGTCTCGGAGAGCGAGATCCAGAAACAGCAGAAGAAGGCGCCGGCGGCGCTGCAGGTGGCGATGGGCGCCGCCGCCCCGGCGTCGAACCAGGTCGGCGGCGACGTGCTGGAGCGCGGCAACCAGTTCACCCAGCCGCGCACGGTGGTGCTCGACACCCGCTTCCAGGGCGTGCCGGCGATCAACGTGTGGGTCGGCTACGCGGTCATGGTCATCGACAAGCAGGGCCACCGCCGCGTCGAGCAGGGCCCGGTGAATCTGCTGCTCGGCTACGACGAGGCGCTCGAGGTGATCGAGCTGTCGACCAGCAAGCCGAAGTCGACCGAGCGCTTGATCCACACCGTGTTCCTGCGGGTGCTCAACAACAAGGTCGGCGACATCTGCGTGGTCGAGACCAGCGACCACGTCCAGGTCACGCTCGAGTATTCGATGCGCGTCAACTTCACCGGCGAACCCAACCGCTGGTTCGAGGTCGAGAACTACGTCAAGTTCCTGTGCGACCACGTCCGCAGCGTGCTCAAGGGCGCGATCAAGAAGGTGTCGATCGAGCAGTTCTACGGCGGCTCGATCGACATCATCCGCGACGTCATGCTGGGCCGCAGCGGCGAACCCGGCGACGGCGCCGCCCGCGGCGGCATGCGCTTCGCCGAGAACGGCATGCACGTCACCGACGTCGAGATCCTCGAGGTCGACATCGACGACGAGGCGATCTCCAACCTGCTCGGCGACGCCCAGCACGACGCCGTGCAGTCGAACATCAAGCTGATCAGCGCCCAGCGCGGCCTCGACGTCGCGCGCCGGCAGGAGAGCATCGCCCGCGACACGGCGATCGCGCAGGCCGAGACCCGCACCAAGCTCGCCGAGCTGGAGATCGAGGCCATCGCGGCCCGCTTTCGCGTCGCGCTGGCGACCGTGAAGGGCGAGCTCGACGAGGCCAAGGCCCGCGAGCAGTCGGCGACCGCGAAGAACGCCGCCATCGACGTCGATCACAAGGCCAACCTGCGGCGCTCCGGCGAGATGGAGGTCGCCGGGCTGACCGCCGCCCGCGGCCGTCAGGTGCTGGCGCTCGAGGCGGTCGCCGCCGAGGTCGACGCCGTGGTCAAGCGCTTCGACGCCGCCCAGGGCGGGTTCAGCGAGGCGCTGCTGGCGCTGTCGTCGCGCGAGGTGCTGGCCAAGGTCGCCGAGGCGATGAGCGTCCAGGCATTCGTCGGCGGCAAGACCCTCACCGACGTCATCGACAAGGTGTTCGCCGGCACGCCGCTGGCCGGCCTGATGGAGAAGGTGAAGGACCGGGTCACCGGCGGTAACGGAGAAGTGCCAAGGCTGACGCCGGGAGCGTGAGCCGGCCCAACTCCGCCCGCTGACCTAGGCGGGTCTGGCAAGGCCGTGACTGTCACGTCCGCGAGCCGGTGACACGCCCAGCAGGAACGCCGGGTTGGCGAGCGAGCACGCGGCATACGCCTTGCTCTCTCTCGGTCTCGTGCGGATCGGACCAACTCGTGAAACGCCAGGAACCGACGAGCGTGGAGTCCTTCACGGCCGCTCGCGCACGTGGCACGACAACGGCGCGTTGAGCAGCGCAGCCTGGTTCAGCCATGGTAGTCCGGTCGGGATCGCACGCCGCTGGTCCGCGACCGGGATCTTGGTTCGCGAGGACCGCTTCGCGGACGACGGAGACCGCTGCGGCGACCAACGTTCGTGGCACGACAACGGCCAGCCGCGATCGCTGATCGGGTACGACGCCGGCCGGCTCGACGGCCGCTGTCAGGTCTGGCTCGCCGATGGCACCCTGGTGCGAGATGGACGCTTCTGTGCCGGCCGCATCGACGGTGAGTGGCGACAGTTCGCGCCCGACGGCCGGCTCCTCGGCTCGTTCGCCATGCGCCATGGCAACGGCGAGTATCGCGACTGGCACGACCACGGGCAGATCCGGCGCGAGGGCCGCTATCGCGACGGCAAGATGCACGGGGAGTGGACGCAGCGGTCGTCGACGGGTGAGTTGCTCGGTGTGCTGTCATTCCAGGATGGAAGCGGGACGTTCCGGACCTGGCGCGAGAACGGCGTCGTCGCGATCGAGGGCGTCCTCCTCGCCGGAGGCCGGGTCGGATCGTGGAGCTACGCGACCGCCGGCGGCGAGCACGAGCACATCGACTTCGGCAAGGAGCTGGCAGGCGACCGCGTGGACCCGTGGCTCGACCCCGTCGCGCCGCCGTGACCAGCCCCGGGGGCCGGCGCGGCCCTCGCCGTGCTGTCGGTCACAGCCGCAAGAAGACGGCGAGACCGCCGAACGCCGCCACGATGATCACCAGCAGGATGACGAACGTCCGGTTGCTGACGTCGACGGGCTCGTGCGCATCGCGGCTGGCTTGCTCGGCCATGCCGCGGGTCTCGGTGGCCTGATCCGGGCGCTCGCCCTTGAGATCGACGCGCGTCATACCTGGATGATGGCTCCCGAGTGGACGGACGGCCAGGTTTCTTCGAGCGCGAGTTGCGCACTCGCCGACCGGCGTATGCTCGACCCATGATCGACAACGGAGACGCTCGGCTCAAGGGCAGCGAGGCGCGGTTGTGGCGCTTGATCGACGAGCGCGCCCGCCCGGGCGCCGATCGCGAGGCGATCGACCGCCGCATCTGGGAGCTGTTCGGCGAGACCTGGGCGGTGATGTTCACCGACCTCGCCGGCTTCTCGCGCCGGGTCGCCGAGTTCGGCATCCTGCACTTCCTGCAGATCATCCGTGAGCAGCACCAGCTGCTGCTGCCGATCGTCGCCGACCACGACGGCATCCTGATCAAGAGCGAGGCGGACAGCTTCCTGGTGCTGTTCCGCCACCCCGCCGGCGCGATGTCGTGCGCGCGCGCCATGATGGTCGCATGCGACCGAGCCAACGTCGGTCGCCGCGACGAGGACGCGATCCTCCTGTGTGTCGGCATCGGCTACGGACGCGTGCTGCGCATCGGCGACCAGGACGTCTACGGCGCCGAGGTCAACGCGGCCAGCAAGCTCGGCGAGGACACCGCCAGGTCCCGCGAGATCCTGCTCACCGCCGCGGCCGCCGAGGCGCTGGCCGCCGAGCCCGGGCCACCGGCGGCGTGAGCCCGGCAGCGCTGAAGCTCGATTGAACCCGAAACCGAAGCCGAAACCACAGCGCGCCCGCCCTACGGCATCCAGTCGATGCACTGCTCGAAGCCACGGCGCACCACGCCAGGCCCGAGCGGCTCGGTCCCCCGAGCCTGCCCGATCACCCACGCGCCACGCGCCCCAAGATCTGCGGCGCACCGCGCCAGCACGCGGGCTGCCGCTGCGTCACGTCCACTTCCCGCCTTGATCTCGAAAGCGAACAGCGTGCCGCCTCGATCGATCACCAGATCGGCCTCCTCGCCGGTGGCGGTGCGCCAGAAGTAGGCCTGCGAGTGCGGGTGGAGGAGCTGCTCGCGCCGGAGCAGATCCTCGATGACGAGGGTCTCCCAGCTCGCGCCGCGGATCGGATGGCTGTCCAGCTCCTCGAGACTGCCTACGTTGAGCAGATGATGGAGCAGACCCGTGTCGCGGAGGTAGAGCTTGGGCGCCTTGGTCAGGCGCTTGCCGATGTTCCGCGCGTACGGCGTGAGCCGACGGAGCAGAAAGGTCTGTTCGAGCACGTCGACGTAGCGCTGGACCGTGTGATAGCTGACGCCGAGCGAGGCGCCGAGACTCGAAGCGTTGAACAGCCCGCCCTGCTGGTGCGCCAGCATCGTCAGCAGCCGTCGCAGCAGCAGCGGCTCGGTCGAGACCCCCAGCGCCGGCAGATCGCGCTCGACGTAGGTGCGGAGGTACGCCTCCCACCATGTCCGCGAGTCGCCGGCGGCCGCATCGGGGAAGCACCCGCTCAACCACAACCGCCGCCAGCCGAGGCGAGGCTGCCCGCGCCGGGCCTCCACCGCAGTCAGCGGGTCGAGCTCGATGATGCCGACCCGGCCCGCCAGGGACTCCGAGACACTGCGCAAGAGCGTGGGCTGTGCCGACCCGAGGAGCAAGAAGCGTCCGCGGCGGCGGTCGGCGTCGATCAAGCCACGCAGCGCCGAGAAGACCGCTGGCACCGCCTGTGCCTCGTCGAGGATCAGGCCGGTGCGCTCGCGCTCCTCGAGCTGGAAGCGAGGATCGGCCGTGAACAGGGCACGCGTCGCCGGCTCTTCGAGGTCGCAGTACGGAAGCTTCGGGAAGACCTGTCGGGCCAGCGTCGTCTTGCCAACCTGGCGGGCGCCGAGGATCAGGACCGCCGGGAACTGGCGCCAGAGCTGGCGCACGCGGTCGCTGGCGAGCCGTCTCCACACTCATGCAGATTAGACGGCGGGGTTCTATTTTACAAGCGAGTTTACAACCATGCGCCGCCGCCGCCGCGCGCGTCGTATCCCAGGCGTCCTTGTCAGACCGCCCTGATCGAACTCTGCCCAGAATCAATGAAGACCCGAGCCCCCTCGAAGAAACGCCTCTCCGCGCAGATGACCCTGGACGAGGCGCGCAAGCCGGCCGGACGCGGCGGATGGCGACCTGGCGCGGGACGCCCGCGCGGGCGCACGAAGTGCGCGCACGTCGCTCGGCCGAAGTCCTCGCGTCATCACCCACACCACGTCACGCTGCGGTTCGTCGACGAAGTCGGTTCGCTGCGGCGTGAGCCAGTGATGGACATCGTCCGCGAGATCATCGGAACCGCCGGCCACCGCGAGGACTTCCGGGTCGTTCACTTCAACGTCCTGGGCAACCACCTGCACCTGATGGTCCGGCTCGCTCGCCGCATCAACAAGCATCTCGGCCGCACCGGCGCGCTGTTCCGCGAGCGCTACCACGCGCGCGCGCTTCGCACGCCGCGAGAGGTGCGCAACGCGATCCGCTACGTGCTGCTCAACGGCCGCCACCACGCCGCGGAGCGCGGCCAGCTCCTCGCGCCGACCTGGATCGACCCGTACTCCAGCGCGCTGTGGTTCGACGCCGTATGAGTGCGCCCTACTGCGCGCTGCCGCCGGCCGACGCGCTGATATCGGCCGACACCTCGATCGAGATCGAGACCCGCGCCTCGACCTGCGCCGCGGCCGCGAAGGCGCCCGCGAGCTGGAGGCCGACGCACACGCCCTTGTCGCCGAGCTGCCCGACCAGCTCGCCCGACGACTTGACCAGGCTGGCCAGGGTCTTGACCCACAGCACGATCGCCTTGCCGGTCAGCTCGGCCTTGGCGCCGACCTGGAGGATGGTCGGCATGCCGGTGTCGATGGCGCGCATCGCGGCCTGGAACTTGGCGTCGTCGACGATGGTCACGGTCTCCTGCACGACGCGCACCTTGGGCTCGCTGCACTCGGTGCGCAGGCTGGCGCGCAGCTCGGCCGACGCCTCGCACTGGGCCGAGGCCTGGACGTCGGCGTAACCACGACAGTCGGCCGAGCAGCGACCGCGGCAGCTGCCCTCGCAAACCCCGTTGCACTCGCCACCGGCGCCGGTGGCGCCCTGGCAGGTGCCCTCGCACGTGCCACTGCAGGTGCCACCACAGCTGCCCTCGCAGGTGACGGCGACGTCGGCCTGTACGGTGGCCTCGCACTCGGCCACGATGCTGGCGGCGAAGTCGATCTCGGTCGTGCAGACCGGCGGATCGTACTTGGTGACCAGATGGGTCTCCTGGCTCACCGAGACCTGCAGATTGGCCTCGAGCGCCGCCACCGCCGCCTTGCAGACCGTGCGGGTGTCACCGTCGGCCGCGACCCCGAGCTCGGTCGCCATGCGCTGGCACGCGTCGCGGACCGAGCCCTCGAGCTGCAGCGTGGCGCGATCGAGCTCGGCCGACGCCGACAGGAACTGGTAGAGCTTGCGGCCGACGTCGGACGTCGAGATGTTGCCGCAGGCGTCGGGATCGATGCCGGCGCCACCGCCACCACCACCGCCACCGCTACCCTTGGGCGGCGGCCCACACGAGATCAGCATGGCGGCAAACGAGGACACGATCAGTGCGCGAACCAAGGACATGGCCCCTCCCAGGGTTTGACGGCGTCGATTATGCCGGAAACCACCCCGCGCGTGTGGTGTCGTAGGCCTCGTGCGCATCCATCTGGCCGGTCTGATCCTCGCCTCGTTGCTCGCTGTCCCCGCCGCCGCCGACGAGCTGTCGAGCGCGCTCGAGCAGCCGCTGTTCGAAGCCTCGCACTCGGTCGACGTCACCGTGAAGGACGGCATCGCGGTCTACAAGGTGCGGCGCGTGTTCGCCAACCCCGGCACGATCGCCGACGAGGCCCGCCTCGACATCGACCTGCCCTACGGCGCCGCCGCCACCGGCCTGCGCATCCGGGCCCGCAGCCAGTGGTTCGAAGGCGAGCTGATGGAGGCCGAGCAGGCCATGAAGCTGTACCAGGAGCTCACCGGCCGCGGCCCGTGGAAGCCGAAGGACCCCGCGATCCTGTACTGGCGCTGGGCTGACAAGCTGGCGTTGCAGGTCTTCCCGGTGCTGCCCGGCTCGACGAGCACGGTCGAGTACACGCTCACCGTGCCGACCCGCTACAGCGGCGGCCGCGTGTTCCTGTCGTACCCGCGACAGGCCGCCGAGGCGGCTCCCAACCTGGCGACGCCCGTGCTCACGGTGCGGCCGGCGTGGGCCAACGCCACGACGATGATGAAGGTCGACGGCATGCGGTCGGCGACCGATTCCCTGATCGTGCTCGGCGCGCCGGTGGTACCGCCGTGGATGGCCGGGATCGAGGTCGACGCGTCGGCGAGCTACGCGTCGAGCGCGATCGAGGTGGACGACAAGCCGGCGACCAGGCGCGTCTTCACGACCGCCAAGCTGACCCTCGACCTCGAGCACACCTACAAGAGCGACCTGCGGGTCGCGCTCTACACGCCCGGCGGGGCCAAGGTCGACGTCTTCGACGGCTCCGGCGGCAGCAAGAACGATCTGCGGGGCAGCTTCGACGTCGCGCTGCCGGCGAAGACGATGGGACCGGGGCTGTGGCGCCTGGTGATCTCGGATCATGCCGCCCTCGACGCCGGCACGCTGGCCAGCTGGACGCTACAGCTCGGCGACGGCAAGGCGGTCAAGGTCGAGGCCACCGACACCCCGGTGTTCATCCCCGATGCACCCGAGAACGAGTCCGATGGCGGGATCGCCATGATCGAGCTGGCGCCACCCGAGATCGACGGCGTCGCGACCCGCCTCGGCCGCGTGGTGGCGTCGCCGGCGCACGCCTTCGGACGCCTGGAGCTCGACGCCGCTCCCGAGCTGCGGCCGCTGCCCCGCAAGGCGCAGATCGTGTTCGCGATCGACGCCTCGCACTCGATGCGCGCCGCCGGCATCGCGGTTCAGCTCGCGGTGGTGCGCGCCTACCTGTCGCACGTGCCCGACGCCGAGGTCGAGATCGTGCTGTATCGCCGGGTGGCGACCCGGCTGTTTGGCTCGTTCGTCCCGGCGACCGACGTCGCGGCCCGGCTGGCGGCGGCGGAGGCGGCCGGCAAGCTGGCGCCGGGCAACGGCAGCGCGCTCGACGAGGGGGCCCGGATGGCCAGCGCGGCGCTCGCCGGCCGCAAGGGACCGCTGCGCCTGATCGTGACCACCGACATGATGCTGCGCCGCCGCTGGGACAACCGGCTGGCGCTCGATGCCCTGGCCAGGGTCCCGGCCGGCACCGTGGTCCACGTCGTCGACGCAGATCCGCGCGGCGGCGGTGATCCGACGCTGGTCCGCAACGACGAGCACGACCTGGCGCCGATCCCGCTCGCCCACCACGGCATCCTGGCCGAGCTCACCGGTGGCGACAGCGACGAAGCCGGCAAGCAACTGCCACGGCTCACGCTCGGCCTGGTGCGCCCGGTGCAGATCGATCACTTCAAGATCAGCGGCTTCGATCTCGAGAAGGGCCACCACGACGAGACGGTGCCCGAGGTGCTCCGCGAGGGCGCCGGCGTGCGCATCGTCGTCGACCACAAGGACGCACCCGAGCGGATCGAGCTCGCCGGCATGATCTGGGGCGACAAGTTTCGCCGCGTCGTGACCGTCGACGCCGCGTTCTCCCGCGCCGCCGCGGCGTGGGTGTTCTCGGAGGACGATCACGACGACCTGTCGAACGAGGAGATGATGAAGGTGGCGCTGATGGGCCGCGCCGTGTCGCCGGTGACGTCGTACGTCGCGACCGAACCGGGCGCGCGACCGTCGACGCTCGGCCTGATCGGCCGCGGCGCCGGGGGCATGAGCGGCCGCCATGGGGTGTCGCCACGGGTGATGATGGGCTCGGCCAGCGGCCGTAAGCCGCCCGACCCCCTGCTCCTGCTCGAGGCGGCCATCAAGAAGTGCGTCGCCACCCACAAGCCGGCGGCCGGCTGGAGCGTGCGGCTGGGCATGGAGAGCACCTACGACGAGGTCGTCGACGTGATCGTCGAGAGCGGGGACAAGCAGCCGGTGGCGGCGTGCCTGGTCGAAGCGGTGTGGGCGCTCCGCCTGACCGCGGCCTACAACCTGTCGCGCGAGGGCTTCACGTTGTCGTTCAAGTAGCCGCCCGCGCGCGCGGCGCCGGCACCGCCACGGCCGCGGCACGCGTCCCGCGCCAGAACGCGAACGCGCCGACCAGCAGCATCGCGACCGAGAAGGCGGCGCACATGCCGCCCCAGAACCAGTACGCGCCTCCCATGGCGTTGGCCATCTGCTGGCTGTCCGACGGCATCTGGCCCTGCGCGGTCTGGGCGTATTGCTTGAACAGGTAGTCGCCGCGCGAGAACACCGACAGCGCCAGCTGCACGGCCAGGAACAGCAACGTCGCCTGGGCGAGCTGGGCTCCGCCGCGGAACGCGATCAGCAGCGCGGCGGCAGCCAGCACGCCGGTGAAGACGGCGCCGAAGCCGTTGCGCACCACCAGCAGCAACGCCAGCGCCAGGGCGACACCGAACGCGCCCAGCGCGTAGCGCGCCCAGGTCGTGTTGCGTGCCGCGGCCACCATGGCCGCCGCCGCCACCGCTGGACCGCACAGGCCCCCGGCCGAGATGAACGCCTTGGCCGCCGCCGAGTCGGGGACCGTGTGCATGGCGACGCCCGAGCCGTCCTTCCACATCTTGAACTCGACGAAGTCGCTGCCCACCAGCACGGCGGCGATGCCGTGGCCGAGCTCGTGGACCAGCGTCGAGATGAGCAAGAGCGGGTACACCACGTAACCGCCGTACGGGATCAGGTACAGGCCGAACGTGACCGCGGCGCTGCCGACGAGCGCCCAGCGGGCACGGTGCGACAGCGGCATCGGGGTGCGATCGACAGGCATGCCGCAAGCCTACGCGATCGAACCCGCGCGCGCCGTACTGGCCAGCAGATCGGACCCCGGCTCGGCTTACAGGCAGACCGGGCTGACCACGCCGGTGTGGCTGCAATGCGTATCGGGATCCGTCGACGCGGCGGTGGTGTGGTAGATGCGGCAGGCGAGCGTGTTGCCGGCGATGTCGCTGGCATCGAACGTCTCGGTGGCCACGAAGCCCTGGCACGCGGTCTCGCACTCGGCCGTCGACGCGTACGGCGGGTTGGTCTGGTCGCTGCAGATGGCGTCGACCGCCGCGCACATGCTCTCGCAGTTGGTGCCGCAGGTGCCGTCGCCGCCGGGGCCGGCGCGCGTGCACGCCGGCGGCTGGCCCTCGGCGATCGCGGCCCAGAAGGTGCGGCACGCGATCGTGTTGCCGGTGCCGACCCCGGGCTGCCCGACCTCCATCGTCTCGCACGTCGCCCGGCAGGTGGAGACATCCGAGAACTGCGCGACCGGCCCCTGGCAGTTGCGCATGACCAGAACGCAGTAGTCGTCACACGCGTTGCCGACCGCGTCGATCTCGGTGCCTCCGCAGGCGGCGAGGCACAGGCAGGCGGCAGCTACGAGGAGACCCCGGGTGACCATGGCTCGCATGGTACGGGGAGCGGGGGCCGCGCGGCAACTACCGGCCCCGGCCACTGTCAACGGTGCAGGCGGTCGGCGACGCGGCGCAGGGTGCCGGCGGCGTCGTCGGTGACGACGGCACCGTGGCCGGGAACCAGGCGAGCCAGGCCGGGGAGCTCGGCGAGTCGGCGCAGGTGGGCGGCGTACGCGGCCCGGTCCTTCACGATGAACCAGCACGCGGTGCGCGTGACCTTGGGCCCACCGGTCGAGCCGATGAGCTTGACGATGAAGCCGCGGAAGCCGGGGATGCGATCGGGCAGGTTCATGAACGCGTCATTGAAGACCACGGTGACCGCGCCGTCGGGGCCGCGGTGGAGCAGCACCGCTTCCGCCGGGACCCCGTCGAGCGCCTGCCAGGACAGCGCGCCACCGGCGGGCAAGAGGCCGTAGTCACCGTCGACCGCGACGACCTGCGCGACGCGCACCTGCGAGGCCGCCATGGCGACCACCCGCGCGTCCGGATAGCGGGCCTTCCACGGCGGCGCATCCATGCGGTGGTGGCCGCTCGGCACCACGATCCAGCGCACCGGTCCGAGCGCGTCGATCGCCGTCATGGTCGCGGGGTCGCAACACACCGCGCTGTGCACGGCCAGGCTGCCATCGGCCGCCCGCGCCACGACCATGCGGCGGCCGATCGGGATCATGTCGAGCGTCGCGTCGACGTGCCACAGACCTTCGGCCAACGCCGTGAGCGGTCCGTGCGATGCTTCGATCCATGGTCTTGGCTTCGCCATCCGGCTGGGATGCTCGCCGGATCGCTTCCGTTGCGCTAGCCGTCGCGGTGTCATCCGCGGCAACCGGTCCGGACGCGACCGCCGACGACGCCGCACCACCGGCGACCGACCTGTTCGGCCTCGACGAGCCGGCGGTGATGGCGGCGACCTGCGCCGACGCCCGCTCGCTGCCCTGCCCGGTCGACGACCAGCGGGCGCCAGCCGCGTGGATGACCCGGCTGTCGGCGGAGCGCCTGGCCCGGCTACCACTCGCCACCGCCGATCTCGACAGCGGGGCCGGCCTCGCGGTGGGCGCCGGCCGCGACGACGCCGGCGTGCACTACGCCGGCGCGACCTCGGTCGACAACCGCTGGCTGCTCGACGGCGCGGCGGTGGACTCGCCGCGGCTCGGCACCCTGGGCGTGCGGGTGCCGCTGGCGTTCCTCGACGAGCTCGTCATCACCACCGGTGGGTTCTCGGTGCGCGACCGCGCCGCCACCGGGGCGGTGATCGACGCCCGCCTCCGCGAAGGTGGCGACGCGCACGTCCGCCGCGGTGGGGTGTGGCTCGGCGTCGGCGCGCCGCCCCGCCTCACCGAGGTCGCGCGCGGCGAGTACCGCTCGTTCCAGGGTCGGCTCGCCGATCAGCGGACGTTCGACACCGAGCTGGTCGTCAGCGGACCGCTCGGCCACGCCGGCGGCGCCCGCCTGTGGTACGCGGCCGGCATCGCGCCGCGGCTGTGGGACGCGAGCCTGGTGCGGCATGCGTGGCGGCGCGCCGACCGCGACGGCGACGCGGTCGCCGACCGGACCGCCACCGGCCTGCTGGTCCACGAGCGGATCGGCACCGCCGAGCGCGGCGCCCTGGCGTGGTCGGTGCCGGTGATGGCCCGCGTGGGGGCGCGCTCGACGCATCACCAGCTGGCGGCGAGCGCGCTGGTGGCGAGCGGCGGCGACCCGCGCTGGACCGTCACCGCCGAGGAGTCGGCCGCCGGCGTCGATCGCCGCGACCTCGACGCCGCGCTGTCGGCATCGTGGCGCGGCACCTGGCCGACGCTGCGCGCCCGGGTCCAGGCAACCTGGTTCCGCGACGCCCGCACCGAGTCACCCCGCGGCGCGGGCGGCGACGGGCCCGACCTCGGCCTGGGCTACATCCCACCGCCCGACGCGGCCGTCGGTGGCGCTGACGGCGCGGTCCGCGCCGGGTGCGAGGACGAGACCGCCGCCGATCCCTACCCGGGGTTCACCAACTGTCCGTTCCCGACCGGCTACTACCATGTCGGCGGCGTCGGCCAGCTCAACGATGTGGTCCAGGATCGGCCCGGTGTCCTCGGCGAGGTCGAGCGCACCGTCGGCGATCACGCCCTCGCCGCCGGGGTCAGCGGCGAGGACGCGCGGGTGGTGCTGCGCACCCGGTACAGCGGCGGCTTGCTCCGTCGCCAGCTCGGCGAAGCGGCCTACATCGACTACCGGCTGGTCCAGCTCGGCACCGGCGCCGGCTTCGACGACGTGTGCGGTGACGCGGTGTCGTGCGACTGGCTCGACGAGCACCAGCGCACGATCCGGACCCGCCACCTGGCCGGCTGGCTCGCCGACACCTGGCGGCCCGGCGCCGCGGTCGCCGTCGAGTACGGACTGCGCGCCGAGTCGAGTCAGATCGGCGAGTCGGTGAAGGTCCGCGATCTGCTGCCGCGGCTGGGCGCGTCGTGGGACGTCGTCGGCCACGGGCGGTCGCGCCTGTTCGCCGGCTGGGGTCGCTACGCCGCCGTGCTGCCGGCCGGCACCGGCGAGGGCGTGTTCGCCGGCCCGACGATCTACTCGCAGATCAACTTCGGCCCCACCACGTCGCATGCGCTGGCGTCGAGCGGCGCGGTCGCGGTGGCCGACGGGCTGCGCGGCGTGCGCGTCGACGAGGCGCTCGCCGGCCTCGAGCTTGGTGCCGCCGATGTCGCGCGGGTGGGCGTCGTGGTTCGCCACCGCCACCTCGGCCGGACGCTAGAAGACCAGGCCGGTGTGCTGACCGTGGTCGGCGCCGATCCGGCGGCCGGCGCGGCCGCGACGCGCGATCTGACCGAGGTCGGCGTCTCGCTCGAGAACTCGCCGGGCGCCGGCGTGCACCTGCGCATGGGCTACGCCTGGTCGCGGCTGCGCGGCAACTGGCCCGGTCCCTACGATCCCGTCGACGGCTTCGGTCTGTACCTGTCGTCGATGTTCGATCGCGACGCCGTCAACGCCACCGGCGAACTGCCCAACGACCAGCCGCATCGGTACTTCGCCGAGATCGCCGGCCGCGGCCGTCGCCACGGCCTCGACCTCGACCTCGCGGTCCGCGCCACCGCCAGCTCGGGACGGCCGCGCAGCGTGCGCACGATCGCCGGGCAGTCGTTCTTGATCCCGCGCGGCGCCGCCGGGCGCTTGCCCACGGTGGCGCAGGCCAACGTGCGGCTGGCGGCGCGGCGCGGCCGCGTCACCGTGAGCCTCGACGTCCTCAACCTGTTCGATCGCCGCGGCACCGTCGCCGTCGACGAGGTCTACGTCATCGACGACCTGCTGCCGATCGACGGCGGCGAGGAGCCTGACCTGGTGTTCGCCAAGGACAACGTCGACGACAGCTCGCCGGCCCGCGTCAATCGCCGCTACGGGCAGCCGAGCCGCTTCCAGGCGCCGCTGCTCGCCCTGCTCGGCGTCCGCGTCGAGCTCTGATCCGCGGCTGGGAGCGGCCCCGGCAACGCCGCGGCCGCGGGTTCATCGCCGCCGTTGCCCGGATCCGGAGCTGCGACCGGCGCGCCCACCGCCGCCGCCGCCACCGCGGCGCTGGTCGTCGCGTCGGGCCTGCATGCGTGCCTGCGGCGACGGCGAGCTCCCAGGCGCCGGCCGGCCGCCGCGCAGCTCGTACGGGTGGCCTTCGATCACCGGGATCTCGCGGCGGATCAGGCGCTCGATGCCGCGCAGGAGGTCGCCCTCCTCCTCGTCGCAGAACGAGAGCGCGAACCCGGACGCGCCGGCGCGCGCGGTGCGGCCGATCCGATGGACGTAGGTCTCCGGCACCTCGGGTAGATCGAAGTTGACGATGTGGGTGACGTCGTCGATGTCGATGCCGCGCGCGGCGATGTCGGTGGCGACCAGGACCCGGATGTGCCCGCTCTTGAACTGGGCCAGCGCGCGCTCGCGCGCGCCCTGCGACTTGTTGCCGTGGATGGCCGCCGCGCCGACCGCGCTGTGCTCGAGGTGCTCGGCGACCCGGTTGGCGCCGTGCTTGGTGCGGGTGAAGACCAGCACCCGGCTCATGGCCACGTCGCGCAGGACGTCGACCAGCAGGGCGCGCTTGTCGGACTTGGAGACGAAGGCGACCTCTTGCTCGATGCGATCGGCGGTGGCGGAGACCGCGGCGACCGCGACCTGCACCGGATCGTGGAGCAACACGTCGGCGAGCTGCTGGGCCTCGTGCGGCATGGTCGCCGAGAAGAACAGGGTCTGCCGCCGGGGTGGCAGCAGCTTGATGATCCGCTTCACGTCATGGATGAAGCCCATGTCGAGCATGCGGTCGGCCTCGTCGAGGACGAAGACCTCGAGCAGCTTGACGTCGAGGAAGCCCTGGCCGGCGAGGTCGAGCAGGCGACCCGGCGTGGCGACCAGCACGTCGACGCCGGAGCGCAGCGTCTGCCGCTGGGGTTCCATGCCGACGCCGCCGAAGATGACGGCGACCTTCAAGCGCAGGTGACGACCGTAGGTGGTGAAGCTGTCGGCGATCTGGGACGCCAGCTCGCGGGTCGGCGTCAGCACCAGGCAGCGGATCGGCCGCGAGCCACGCGGTCCGGCGACCGCGTCGGGCTTCTTGTTCCACAGCCGCTGCATGATCGGCAGCGCGAACGCCGCGGTCTTGCCGGTGCCGGTCTGGGCCAGGCCGAGCAGGTCGCGGCCGGCCAGCACGTGCGGCACGCAGCGAGCCTGGATCGGCGTCGGCCGCTCGTAGCCTTCCTCGGCGACCGCGCGCGCGAGTGGCTCGATGAGGCCGAGGTCGGCGAAGCGCTCTGGCAGGGGTTCCTTCACGGGTCGCGCAACTTGCCATGCCTCCGCCTGGCGCGCCAGCGCGCGGTAGGTCGGGTTTCTGGGGCCGGTTCACGCCCCGCCGCTGGTTCCGGACCGCCCGCGGTGGCGCCCCGACGCCCCGACGCCACGACGCCACGTGACCATCTGTCGACGGTCCGAGGCAGGGAACGGCAACCGCGGGCAGCGACCACGCCAAGCGGCCGACCGGCGGCGGTTTCGGCGCCCGCCGCGACCTGGCGCACCGCTTGCTGAGCCCCACGGCATGTCCCGCCTGGTCCTGCTCGCGCTGGCGTTGACCAGCCTCACCGGGCTGGCCGGTTGTCCCGAGTCCGATGTCCGTGGCAGCTGCGAGCACGCGCCCAGCTTGTGCATCGAGTACGGCGGCGCCTGGACCGAGGCCGAGCTCGAGGCCGCCCGCGACGTGTGCGCGGCCGGCGGCACCTGGGGCGACCGCCCGTGCGAGCGGGACGAGGCGGTCGGTGGCTGTCGCTTCACCGGCGAACGCGAGGCCGGCGTGGTCACCGAGATCGACTGGTACGGTCCCCGCACGCTGCGCGACGAGGAGCTTCGCGCCCGCTGCGATCGGCAGGGCGGCGACTACGTGCTGCCCGACGAGTGAACGAAGTCCGCTATGCTCCGCCGATGTGGCGGATGCTCCTCGCGGCGGCGACCCTGGTGGCGCCGCCGCTGCTCGGGTGCGGCGACAACCTGCCGCAGGTGCACGAGCTCGAGCTGGTCGGCCACACCGATCTCGGCGGGCACGGGATGAACGCGGCGCTCGCGGTGGCGGGCGACACCGTGTACGTCGGATCGCGCAACGATCAGAAGGGCGTGGCGATCGTCGACATCTCGGACCCCACGGCGCCGACGGTGGTGGGCGAGATCGGGCCACCGCTCGCCGGCCTGCCGTCGATGTCGTCGCGCGAGCTGCGCGCGGTGCCCGACCTGAACCTGCTCGTGGTCCTCAACATGGTGTGCGACAAGGAGCTGCACGGCTGTGCCGAGAGCGGCGGCGAGCTCGAGAACCTCCGGCTGTACGACATCAGCGATCGGCGGGCGCCGGCCGTGCTCGGCACGATCGGTGTCGCCGGCACGCCGCGACGGCCGCGCGGGCCGCACGAGTTCTACCTGTGGCGCGACGGCGCGCGCGTGCTGCTGTTTCTCGCCGCCCCGGCCGGCCCGCCCGCGTTCGAGGTCATCGACGTCACCGACCCGCGCGACCCGTTGCGCCTCGTCATGTGGGATCCGACCGAGGCCGGCGTGGTCCGCCTCAGTGGCGAACACATCCTGCACTCGATCGGCGTCTCCGAGGACGGCCGGGTCGCATACCTCTCGCACTTGCAGGCCGGACTCTTGCTCGCCGATCTGTCGGCCATGCCAGCGATCACGCTGCTCACGCCGCCGACCGCGGCCCTCACCTGGCCGCCGGCCGAGGCGGCGGGGCCGCACTCGGCGGTGCCGCTCGAGGGCCGCGACGTGCTGGTCGTGACCGAGGAGGTCTACCCGCGGCCGTTCGGCACCGCCTGTCCATGGGGACACCTGCGCACGGTCGACATCACCAACCCGGCGGCGCCGACGATCCTTGGCGAGTACAGGCTGCCCGAGAACGACCCCGCCTACTGCGCCAATCCGCAGGACAACATCGCCTTCACCGCCCACAACACGACCACCACGCGCGACCTGGCGCTGGTCACCTGGTACGCCGGTGGCCTGCAGGTCCTGGATCTGTCGGATCCGACGCTGCCGGTGCGGCTGACCGAGTTCCGGCCCGCGCCGCTAGCCGCGGTCACCACCGAGGATCCGGCGCTGGGCGGACACCCGGTGTCGATGTGGAGTTACCCGGTGGTCCAGGATGGCCTCATCTACGTCGTCGACATCCGCAACGGCCTCTACGTGCTGCGCTACCGGGGGCGCTTCGAGGACCAGCTCGCGGCCGACCCGTTCATCGAGGGCAACAGCAACCTCTGAAACCCGATCATCGTCACCGGACCGTCGGCTGGCGCTCGACGTCGGCGAGGTGATCGACATAGCCCGCGAGCGCATGCGGGACCGTGAAGGCATCGCACGGCGTGGGCGTCCCGATGATGTACGTGAGCGCGGGCGGAATCCCGGCCTGCGCGTACGCGCACACGTCGGTCGCGGCGTTGCCGTAGGCGCGGACGACGCGCAACCCGCTCGCTTGCAGGGTGGTGAACGCCTCGCGCTTGTAGGCGCCGACCCCGTCGCGAGTCGGCACGCCGTCGCGCAGGCGTTCCGGCGTGAACAGCGGGCCGTCGGGGAAGCCGCCGGCGTCGAGCCAGCGCCGCGTGAGTGCGCGCAGCGGATACGGGCGACCGGTGACGTAGACGATCAGGTAGCCCTTGTCGGCCCAGCGCTGCGCGACCGCGGCGGCACCGTCGAAGGCGGCGGCGCCGCTGCCGATCAGGTCGTCGAACAGCTCGCCGTCGCTGGTGGTCAGCGTCCCGTCGACGTCGAAGATCACCGCCGGCGTCGGACCCGGCAGGACCCAGACCCCGGCCTCGGCCGTGGTGCCGTCGCCGGCGACGATCAGCCAGTAGCGGTGGAAGCCGGCGGCCAGCTTGCCAGCGTCGAACGACACCCGCCCGTCGTCGTTGGTGGTCGCGGTTCCGAGCTGGCGCGGCGCGCAGTCGCCGCGCGGGCCGGCCGACGACAGGAAGACCACGACGTCCTCTTCCTCGAGGTCCTTCGAGATCTTGCCGTACGCGACCTTGCCGTGCAGCTCGGTCGTCGCGCCAGCGGCGACGATCGCGTCGCTGGCCACGTGGTGGGCGTCGCCCAGCCGTGCGACCAGCTCGCTGCGACGGTGTCGCCAGTCGTGTCGCGGGCCGGTGGGCGCTGCGCACGCTGAGCGCGCCGTCGGCCACGCTGCCGCCGCTGGCGTGGCCCGCTCGCGGCCACAGGCCAGCAGGAGCAGCAGCAGGATGGATGCGGTGCGGGTCACGGTTTCTCCTCGAGGTCGGCGTCGGTTTCGGTTTCGGCGTCGGTTTCGGCGTCGGTTTCGGTTTCGGTTTCGGCGTCGGTTTCGGCGTCGGTTTCGGCGTCGGTTTCGGTTTCGGCGTCGGTTTCGGCGTCGGTTTCGGCGTCGGCTGCGGCTGCGGTTGCGGGCACCACGTGCCCCTTGTAGTCCCTCCGGAACCCGGCGCGCTCCAGCACCGGCGCCCATCGCGCCAGCAAGGTGCGCTCGCCGTCGATCGACTCGACGACGAACGAGCGCCGCATCGCCCTGGCGATCGCCGGCAGCCCGCGCGCGAGCGCTCGCTCGACGACCTCGACGCCGAGGCCCGCGAACGTCACCACGCGGCCGCCGCGCGCTTCGACGTGCAGCACCGGCGCGCCGTCGATCAGCACCACGAAGGCACCGCTGCGGCGAGCCAGACGCGCGCCGCCGGCCGGTCCCGGGTCGGGGCGCGTGGTCGGCGCCGGCCACGGCAGCACGGCGCCCCAGGGATTGGCCGGATCGACGGTCGCCAGGACGACGACGTCGGTGCCGGCGCCGCCACCCGCGTCGCTGCGCAGCCGATCCACCGCGCCCGCCGACGCATACTGGCGGCCGCCCAGCCCGGCGATGAAGTAGCCGCGGCGTAGCGCGCCCGACTCTTCCATCCCGTCGAGCACCGGCACCAGCGCCGCGAAGCCGCCCGGCACCTCCTCCGCGACCGCCGCCTCGCGGGTCACCACGCCCCATCGATCGAGCAAGGTCGTGACCAGCGCGTGCACCCGCTGCGTCGGTGACGGCGACGGCGTCCCGACCAGCGACGCCACCAGCGACCACCGACCGCCGAAGCTGGCACCGGGACCGGCGCGACCGGCGCGACCGGTGCGACCGCCGACGCCGTTCGCGGTGCGAGGCCTGGTCCGCAGGCTGCGCAGCGGCGCGAACGTGTCGTTGGTCACCACGCCGGCCCACACCAGATCCCACAGCGCCACCCGCACCGCCTCGCGCCCGTGCCCGGGCACCTGGTCCTCGATCGCGACCAGGAACGAGGCACCCGCCGACGCCAGGTGGGCCGCGATCGCTCGAGGCAGCTCACCGGCACCCTCGGGGAGCTCGCCGGGTACGATCAGCAACCCGGCGCGCGCGCGGCGCACGATCATCACGCGGCCGTCGTGGGCGCCCGGCGCGCCGCGCCCGATCCACACCAGCTCGCCCATCGCACCCAGCTCGTCGAGCATGCGGGGCGTGAAGTCGAGCACCCGCGCCGGCAGGATGCGTGCCTCCAGCTCGCCGAACGGCAGCGGCGCGCCCTCGAGGTGGTGCAGCACCTGGCGCAGCGCACCCAGGCCGCGGCGGGCACCACCGTCGGCGCCCACGCCCTGCCAGCGGGGCAAGAACCGCCCGAGCGCCGCGGCGTCGATCGGCGCCACCTGGCGGCGGAGCCGGACCAGCGTCCGCCGCCGCAGCTTGCGCAGCACCTCGGCGTCGCAGTACTCGAGGGCGCCCGGCGCCGGCCCCACGCCGCCAGCCGCTGGCCGCAGCGCACCGCACACCAGCTCGCCGCGGCTCACGCCGGCATCGGCGATCGCCGCCACCGCCCCGCGCGGCAGCTGCCACCGCGCCGCCACCTGATCGAGCGCGAACGGTCCGTGCGTGCGGGCCCAGCGCGCGAACAGGCCGACCAGCGCCTCCGGGACCTCCGCGAGCAGGGCCGGCGGCAAGCCCGGCGGTAACCGGACGCCGAGCCCGTCGCGGTAGCGGGCCGCGTCCTCGGCCGCGATCCACCTCGCGACGCCACCGACCTCGACCGCCACCACGCGCCCGCTCGCGGCCAGGGTCGCCAGCGCCGCCACCACGTCGAGGCCGGCGTCGGCGCGCGCCGCGAGCTCGGTGGCGTCGAGCTCGCCGACCCGGCGCAGGACATCGGTCAGCTCGTCGGCGCTGCGCGCTTGCCACGACGGCGCGCGTCCGGCCAGCTCGCCCTCGACCTCGTCGATGGTCTCCGGATCGAGCAGCTCGCGCTGCTCGTCCTCGCCGAGCAGCTCGCGCAGCAGCGCGCGATCCAGGGTCAGCGCCTGCGCCCGGCGCTCGGCGACCGGCGCATCACCCTCGTACAGGAACGCGGCGACGTAGTCGAACACCAGCGAGGTCGCGAACGGCGACGGCACCGTCGTCGTCACCTCCTCGACCCGCACCTCGCGCCGCTCGACCGCCGCCAGCAGGTCGCGCAGCGCGGCGACGTCGAACACGTCGCGCAGACACTCGCGGTAGGTCTCCAGCACGATCGGAAACGACGGGTAGCGCAGCACGACGCCCATGAGCTGCTGCGCCTTCTGACGCTGGGTCCACAGGGGCGTGCGCTGGCCGGGGCGGCGGCGCGGCAACAGCAGCGCCCGCGCCGCGTTGTCGCGAAACAACCCGGCGAAGCGCGCCGAGCGCGCCAGCTCGGCGACCAGCAGCTCCTCGATCTCGTCGGCAGCCGGAAACAGCTCGCCGAGCGCGGGCAGCTCATCGCCGTCGGCGAACCGCAGCGCGATGCCGTCATCGTTGTGCAGGGCATGGACCGGGTAGCCGAGCCGGTCCTCGAGACGACGTCCGATGACGTGGGCCCACGGCGCGTGCACCCGCGCCCCCAGCGGCGACAGCAGGCACAGCCGCCAGTCACCCAGCTGATCGCGGAATCGCTCGACGACGATCGTGCGATCGGTCGGCACCGCACCGGCCGCGTCGCGCTGGCCGGCGACGTACGCGATCAAGTTGCGGGCCGCGTTGGCGTCGAGACAGTGACTGGCGCGCAGCGCGGCGGCGGCGGCGCCCGCACCGTCCTTGGCCACCAGCTCGTCGACGTGACGGGTGAAGGCGCCGATCGCCCGCCCCAGCTCGACCGGCCGGCTGGGACCCTCGCCGCGCCAGAACGGCATCTTGCCGGGCTCGCCGGGCGCCGGCGTGACGATCACGCGGTCGCGCGTGATGTCCTCGATGCGCCAGGTCGAGGCGCCGAGCAAGAAGGTCTCGCCACGGCGGCTCTCGTGCACCATCTCCTCGTCGAGCTCGCCGACCCGTGGTCCACCCTCGCCGAGGTGGACCGGGAACAGGCCGCGGTCGGGGATGGTGCCGCCGTTGACGATCGAGAGCAGGCGCGCCCCCGGCCGCGCGGTCACCACGTCGGTGCCGCGGTCCCAGACCAGCCGCGGTCGCAGCGCGGCCATCTCGTCCGACGGATAACGCCCCGACAGCATGTCGAGCACGCTGTCGAGCGCGGCGCGGCCGAGCCCGCGGTAGCTGGCGGCGCGCGCCACCACGCGCTGCAGGTCGGCGACCCGCCACGGCTGGGTCGAGCACATCGCCACCACCTGCTGGGCGAGCACGTCGAGACAGTTGTCGGGCAGGCGGATCGGCTCGACGTCGCCGTCGAGCATGCCGCGCGCGCACACGGCGGCCTCGAGCAGGTCGCCGCGGAACTTGGGCACGATGCGGCCCCGGCTGACGGCGCCGACCTGATGGCCGGCGCGGCCGATGCGCTGCAGGCCGCGCGCGACCGCGCCCGGCGACTCGATCTGCACCACCAGATCGACGGCGCCCATGTCGATGCCCAGCTCGAGCGAGCTGGTCGCGGTGATGGCGCGCAGCCGGCCGGCCTTGAGATCGTCCTCGATCGCCAGGCGTTGCAGCCGGGCCACCGAGCCGTGGTGGGCACGCACCAGCTCCTCGTCGGGACCGGCGGCGCCGCGAGCGCGCGCCAGCTCGGTGAGCTGCCCGGCCAGGCGCTCGGCGAGGCGACGGCTGTTGACGAACAAGATCGTCGAGCGATGAGCCAGCACCAGCTCCAGCAGGCGCGGGTAGATCGCCGGCCACATGCCGCCGGCCAGCGCCTCGCCCGCCCGCTCGACGGCCACCGGCGAGGCCGGGTCGGGAGGCGGCGGCGCGGTCATGTCCTCGACCGGGACGATGATCTCGAGATCGAGCCGCGGCCGCTCGCCGGCGTCGACGATCGCGACCGCGCGATCGCCGCCGAGGTAGCGGGCGACCTCGGCCAGCGGACGCTGGGTCGCCGACAGCCCGATGCGCTGCGGCTCGGGCCAGCCGGCGGCGTTGACCAGCGCGGTCAGGCGCTCCAGGGACAGCGCCAGGTGGACGCCGCGCTTGGTCGCCGCCAGGGCGTGGATCTCGTCGACGATCACGGTCTCGACCCCGGTCAGCCCGGCGCGCGCCGCCGAGCCGAGCAGCAGGTACAGCGACTCCGGGGTCGTGATCAGGATCTCGCCGGGTTCGCGGAGCTGGCGCCGCCGCTCGACGGCCGGGGTGTCGCCGGTGCGGACGTCGATGCGTGGCGGCCGCAGCACCGCGCCGCGCGCCGCGGCGACGCGCGCCATCCCGGCCAGCGGCGCGCGCAGGTTGCGCTCGATGTCGTAGGCCAGCGCCTTGATCGGCGACACGTACACCACCCGCGTGCCGCGTCCGCCGGGCCCGCTGGCGCCGCCAGTCTCGGGCGAGCTGGTGAGCCGATCGAGACAGGCCAGGAACGCCGCCAGCGTCTTGCCGCTGCCGGTCGGCGCCAGCATCAGCGTGTGCTCGCCGGCGGCGATCCGCGCCCAGCCCAGGGTCTGGACGCGGGTCGGTGCGGCGAACGTCTCCTCGAACCACGCCCGCGTGACCTCCGAGAACACGCTAGTCCTCGTCGGCGCCGCGGCCGGCGCCGAGCTTGCCGATGCGCGGATCGTCGCTCTTGTCGCCCTCGTCGCCGAACAGGCGGATGCGCTGGTTGTGGCGGTTGTGGCCGATGGCGTAGACCACGCCGGCGACCCCCGAGATGGGCAGCACGACCATCAGGACCGGCATGAGCAGGAACATCGGCACGATCTTGGCCACGATGCTGGCGACGATCAGGTACAGCCCGGCGGCCGGGATGGTCTCGCGCCAGGCGCCGGCGTACAGCCAGCCCAGCGGCCCGAAGAAGAACGACAGCGCCCCCGAGATCAGCCACGACTTCTCGCCGGCCTCGCGCGGCTTGGTCAGCTCGTGCTTGGCGTCGGAGGCCTTGCGCGCCAGGTCGAGCGCGGTCTCGAGATCGCCGCCGCGGTCGCGCTCGCGACCACGGGCGGCGCCACCGGACTTGGCCTTGACGATCGCCGCCTGGCGCTCGCGCAGCTCGTCCTTCTCGGCCTGCTGCCTGGCGCGCTGCGCCCGCACCTTGACCTCGGCCTCGGAGCGGCGGAGGCGCTGGGCGTCGCCATCGGCCTTGACCTCGGCCTCGAGCGCCGCCAGGCGTGCGCGCAGCTCCTCATCGTCGGCGGCCACGGCGGGAACTATGGCATGATCCCTTCGTGCGCGTCGCCCGCCTCGCCTTCGCCCTCCTGCTCGGCCTCGGCCTCGGCGCCGGGTGCGGCGAGAGCACCTCGGCGACCGGTGCCCGGACGCCGACGACCGCCGGCGAGCGGGCCCGGGCCGAGCAGGCCGCCGGCGACGACGACCAGGTGTCGGCGAAGGACAAGCGGTGGGGTGGATGGCGCTACCAGGGCCGGCGCGACGACTGCTTCTTCCTGGTCAAGCGCCGCTGCTACGACAAGCGCGCCGAGGCGTGCGCGGCCGCCCGGTGCGGCAAGAAGCAATGCGCGATCGAGGGCGGCGGCCCGGCGACCGTGCGCTGCGAGTAGCGCATACCCGGCCGGCGATCCACTCAACGCCCGGCTGACCGATCTCCGCTAGACTCCCAGGATGGGTCGCGTTGCCGAGCGGTCGCAGCTGTCTGCCGAGGAGTACCTCGCGTGGGAACGCCAGCAGGAGCGCAAGCACGAGTACTTCGACGGCGAGGTGTTCGCGATGGCCGGTGGCAGCTATCGACACAACCGGCTGATCATGAAGGTTGGATTCGCGCTGGAGCCAGGGCTCGCAGCCGGTGGCTGCACCGTCGTCGCCTCGGACCAGCGGGTTCGCGCCCACGACCGTCGCTACGTCTATCCCGATCTGTCAGTGGTCTGCGGCGCACCGGCCATCGAGCATGATGATGTGCTCACCAACCCGACGATGGTCGTGGAGGTCCTGTCGTCGACCACCGAGCAATACGATCGCGGGCTGAAGTGGAACAGCTACCAGGGCCTGCCATCGCTGACCGACTACATCCTGGTCTCCCAGGATCGCGCGCACATCGAGCACTTCGCACGGATCGACAATCGCTGGATCTACGCATCCGCGAGCGCCGGCGATCGCATCACGCTGACCAACGGCATCGTGCTCGACGTCGACGCGGTCTTCGCCGGGGTGTTCGATCTACCCGGCGACTGATGGCGCTCGTCGTCGCCGGGGACTGCTACGTCACGACCGCTTCAAGCCGACCCGCGCGATCGGGTAGCCGCGGTGCAGCGGCACCAGCACCCGCTCGACGGCGCCACGCAGCCAGGCGTGCACGCCGCGGTTGTGCGATGGACCGTCGCCGCCGTCGGTGGACAGCCTCGGGCTGCGCAGCACCAGCCGGCGATCGCCGCGTTCGTGCAGCTCGGCCTTGACCAGTCCAGCTAGCCCGCGCGCCGTGTCCTCCTCGGGTACGTCGGCGACCACCTCGATCGTCAGCTCGAGGTGACAGTCGCTGGGATCGAGGGACAGGACCCGGAAGTAGCCGTCGATCGGGAAGCCCAGGCCAGCCACGAAGCGCTCCTCGGCCGCGATCGCGCGGCCGCCGATGACGTAGCGGCTGCACCACGCGACCGCTGCCCCGAGAACGACCGCGGCGATGCCGAGGCCGACCATCCACTGACGCCCGGCGGAGAACGCGATCAGCAGCGAGCCGCCACCGCAGCCGACGGCGACCGACACCAGGATCGTCACGATGAATGCCCACGACCCACCGAGCACCGCCTCACGCAACACGGCGCGGTCGCGCGCGTTGACCTTTGCCGCCGCGCGTCGCTGCTTGCGGCCCTCGCGCCGACCGGACTCGGCCGCCTGCGTCGCCGCCTGCGTCGCCCCCTCGGTCGCCAGCTGATCCAGTTCGTCGCGGGCACGGCGCTGCTCGTCGCGGGCGGCGCTGCGGCGATCGTCAGACGCTCGATAGGCCACTCCCTACACTACCGCCCCGGTGCCAGCGGAAGGGCACCGCGCGACGGTTCAGAACGGCCGTTTCCAGCCGTCGGGCGCCACTGGCGCCGGCGCGACCTCGGTCACCACCTTGGTCGGCTGGCCGCGGAACTGCGCCGACGGACTCCCGGTGATCTTGGCGCGCAGCCCATTGCCCGCGCCCAGCACCAGCCAGCCGTCGGGCACCAGGCCGGGGATCCGGTGCGCGCCCGGGCTGGTGCGTGGGACTGGTGGCAACCACTCACAGACCAGCCATGGGACCTGCGATGGCGGGATCAACGAGAGCTGCGTCGCCAGCACCGCGCGCATGGCGATCGGCCCCGGCTCGAAGGCGCGGAACGCGTTGACCACGCCGCCGAGGTTGATCGACATCGACGCCACGTGGATGCCGGTGTGGTCCTCGCCGGGCAGGATCATGCCGTCGAGCGTGATGCGGGCCTGGGTCGGGCGGAAGATGTGGTCGGCGTACTCGGCCAGCTTGCCGAGACCCGGTGGCGCAGCGGCGTCATCGAGACCGGCATTGACAGGATGGTGCGGCCGAGGACCTTCACGATCGTGCGCGCGGTCGGATCGGCGTCCTCGTAGTACTTGGAGAAGAAACGCTGGCCGACGCCGCCGGCAGCGACCGCGAAGCCGTAGGTGCGGAACGGCTGATCGCCGTCGGCGGTGGCCTCGATGCCGTCGATCACCATCGAGTCGACCTCGGTCTCCTCGATGCGGTGCCCGGACTCGATGTTGACGCACAGCGAGCTCAGCAGGCCTTCGGCGTCGCCCTTGATGCCGACGTTGTTGGCGAAGTCGATGGTGCCGCTCCTCGGCGTCAGGGCATGCCATCGCGAGCGTCCGTGGTTTCCACGAGCGATCAGTAGCGCCAGCCCAGCCCGACGCCGACGCCCCCGGTGAACACCGGGATCAGGGCGACGGCCTCGCCGCCGGCGCCGCTGGTGCGCTGCATGAAGTAGGTGCGGGCCCGGACCGTCAGCGACAGGTACAGCCGCGGCTCGAGGTCGATCGCCGCGGCCAGGTCGACGCCCAGCAGCGGCGCCAGTGCGTCGCGCGGCGGGGCCACACCCCGCGTCTGGTGGCGCTGGTGCAGCCAGCTCGCGCCCGCGACGACACCGAACTCGACGGCCCAGCTCCGGAAGTCGCGCACGTGCAGGGCCGCAGCCTCGCCACCGACCTCGATCGCCGTCGTGGCGACGATCGAGTTCCGATAGCCAGCGCGACAGCCGGTGACCCGCCCCTGGAGGGTGAGCGCCGGCAGGTCGAGCCGGTGAGCCACCGCACCGCCCAGGCATGGCGCCACGCCGCCGTACAGCCCCGACCTGGCCACCGCCTCGACCGTCAGCGCTCGGGCCACCCGCCGCGGCCCGCCCTTGCGCACCAGGCGTGCGTACGCGACGCGGTCGAGCGCGCCCGCGTCGACCGTGGTCACCTGGCCGGCCGCGATCGTGACCGCGCCCTCGAGCAGGTCGTCGTCGCCGCGCCCGCGCACGAAGTAGCGCCCCGGGCGCAGCGCGATGGTGCGGTGCGTGTCGTGCTGGCTGACCTCGGCCGCCACCGCCCCCTGGCCGTCGCGCTCGAACACCAGGTAGGCCCGGCCGACCGGCACCGTCAGCTGGCCCCGCGTTCCGACCGTCGCCGCCGGCCACGACAGCGCGATCTTGCCCTGGCCCCGGACGTCGTACCGGAAGGTCGGGTGCTGCGCACCAGCCTCGGTCCGGCTCGAGGCCCGCAGCGTGTTGTCGTACGCGTAGCGGTAGGCCTCGTCGATCACGACCTGACCGTCGCCGTCGATGTCGGCCGCCCCGACCAGCCCCGACACCAGGTAGTGGGTGAAGAACGACCCCTTCAGGTCGTCCGACTCCTGCGAGTCCTCGTCGGCCGCGCTCGACGACAGGAAGATCGCCCCCTCGCCGGCCAGCGACTCCTCGACCGCGATGGCGAACGCGGCCACGGCGCGGCCGCCCTTGCGCCGCGTCACCGCGCCCGACCGGCACGAGTCGACCACCAGCAGTCGGATGGTCGCCGCCGAGCCGCGGACCAGCTTGGTCACCTCGTCGTGGGCCAAGATCGCGCGGCCGAGGTGCAGGCCATCGGCGCTGGCGTGGCCGGAGTAGTAGACGAACAACAGCGAGTCGCCGCCCGCCGTGCGGACCCGATCGTTGACGGCGATGAGCGCGCGCCGGACGGCCGCCGGGTCGGCCCCGCGTAGGACGGTGATGTTCTCGGCCGGAATGCCGCCGAGGTCCCGCAGCACGCCCTCGACCTTGCCGACGTCGGCCTCGGCGTAGCGCAGCTCGGCCTCGTCGGCGAGGCCACGGTTGCTGGCGATCAAGACCGCGTAGCGCTCGACCCCGGCCGCGACCGGCGCAGCGGCGGCCGCGACCACGGCCACGGCCGCGACCACGACCACCCACGACCGGGTCATGGCTGCACCCGGGCCCGCTTGTCGAGCGTGAGCTCGGCGCTGACGCAGCCCGCGGGAGGTGGCAGCGCGCGGTCCGCTTCGAGCCGGGCCCGCAGCGCGGCGACGGCGATGGGGCGATCGCACGCCAGCCCGATCAGGCGTTCCGGGCCGATCACGTCGTCGAGCTCGATCGCGCCGGGCACGAGCTGGCGCGGTCCGCCCAGCTGGAGGCGCAGCGGCCCGGCGTCGACCGGGGCGTAGACCGACGCTCGGCCGCCGCCATCCAGTGACAGCACCGCCACGTAGCGGGCGCCGACTGCGCCGGACAACGCGAACCGGAGCTGGTCGGCCGGGAACACCGGCGCGCCGTCGGCGCCCGGCACCACCGCGCCATCGCGGTGGATGTAGACCGTCAGCACCAGTCCACCGCCCTTGCGCCGCTCGCCACCGTCGGTGGCGATGCCGCCCGGCCCGCGCCAGCCGACGACCACCAGCGCCAGCGCCGCCGCCATGGCCAGCGCCGGGACCACTGCGCGCCGCCGCCATGACCGCCGCGCCGGTGGCGCGAGCCAGCTCGGCGGGCTGGCGCTGGAGGCCGCGACCTGGCGCCGGACCGCGGCGATCTCGGCGCGGCGAGCCTGGCAGCGCCGGCATCCGGTCACGTGCGCCGCGGCGCGGGCCGCCACCGGCGCGGCGCCCTCGCCGGCGTCGAGCTGCACCAGCCGCAGCTCCGATGGACAAGGGTCAGCAGGCGTCATGGGTCTCCTCCTCGATCGCGCCGGCCAGCGCGTGCAGGGCCTGTCGCCCGCGCCCCAGCAGGTTGCCGACGTGGCGGCGCGAGCAGCCCAGCTGCGCGGCGATCTCGTCGTGGGTGAACTCATCGACGTGGAAGTGCACGATCGCCCGCAGCTCGTCTGCCGGCAGCTGGGCCAGCAGGTCGGCGAGTTCCGCGGCCCGCCCGGTCGACGCCGCCGGCGACCCATCGAGCATCGGCGCGAGCTGCGCGGCGAGCAGGTGCGCGCGCCGGGACGAGTCGCGGATCCGGGTCAGGGCGCGCCGGGTCGCGACCGCGTACAGCCAGGCCGCCGGCTCGTCCATCGGGGTCGACTCGCCGGCCGCGGCACGCTGCACCAGCGTGTCGAACACGTCGTGCAGGAGTTCCTGGGCCTCGGCGTCGCTGCCGAGCAAGCGCCGGCCCCGCAGCACCACGACGTAGCCGTGGTCGCGGTACAGCCGCGCCAGCGCGGCGCGCGAGTCGGCGGACAGGGTGGCGGGCATCGAGCGCGGGCGCGTCAGAACACGTTCGGGATGTCGAGGCTGCCGGCGGCCCCCAGGCGCACGGTGATCGGCGCGGTCGACGGGATCGGGGTCATGTCGTCGAAGACGTCGGTCGACGGCGTCACCGCCATCAGGTGGAAGCCGGCGGTCAGCTCGCCGCCGAAGATCTCGACCGCCTGCGCCCGCTCCGCGGCCGGCAGCGTCGCCACGTCGCGGGCCAGGTAAACCAGCACATGGTCCTCGGCGATCCCGAGCAGGTCGCTCTCGTCGACGGTCCCCGCCAGGGTCGGGGACACCGCGGTGATGAGGCCGATCGTCGCGAACGTCTCGGCCGGCAGGCCGACCGGCGGCTCGAACAGATCGAGCGCGAACGCGGCCGGGAAGGCGCCGATCACCGACACCGACTGGCCGACGGAGAAGTCACCGGTGCCGGTGTCGTAGGTCCAGAGGATGGTGACCTCGGCGGCCGGCGCGACCGCGAGGGTGTTGACCACGGTGCCGGCCAGCCGTAGCTGCGACTGGCCAAGGTAGTCCTCGTCGCTCTGGGCACCACAAGCGCCGAGCAGGCCAGCGAGGACGAGGGACGAGGCGACGACGGGGAAGGACATGAGGGACATTGGTTGGTCTCCGTTGCGAGTTGGTTCATCTCCATGACTCGCGAGACCGCTCGCCGTGGCACGACAAACGCCCCGGCCCGTCGGACGTGACCGCGCGCACCGCTCGGGCGCCCGCCCCCGCCGCCCGGCGCGGACCCGCCGCCGGTGGCCATCACGGCATCGTCGCGCCCCACCAGGACGATCGCGTCGGCGCGACGCTGTCCTGGCCCAGGATCAGCGACACCAGGAAGTCGGCGTGGCTGGTGATCGAAGCGTGGGCGGCGGTGACGTCGGCGGCCGCGGCGTAGTCGCTCTCGAAGGTCGTCAGCTCGCGGGATCGTCGTTCGATCTTCGACTACGCGGTCGGCTTCTTGAGAACGACCTTGGGGATCCGGACCCGCGGTCCGACGCGCACCGACAGGCGGCGCACGTTCTTGTAGAACTCGCCGTCGATCACCGGCTCGAGCAGCTCGTCGCCGGTGGCCTCGACCAGCATCTCGCGGCACGGGCGGTCGAGCACGGCGCGGCCGACGATCTCGTCGCCCCGCACCATGCGCGGCAGGTTGCGCGCCACCATCAGCGGCCCCGGCGTCCCGACGATCGCGTTCATCAGCCCGGCCTGATCAGCCTTGCTGAAGAACTTGACCACGCCGCCGAGGTTGATCGACATCGACGCCACGTGGATGCCGGTGTAGTCCTCGCCGGGCAGGATCATGCCGTCGAGCGTGATGCGGGCCTGGGTCGGGCGGAAGATGTGGTCGGCGTACTCGGCCATCTTGCCGAGGCCCGGGATGTGGCGCAGCGGCGTCATCGAGACCGGCATCGACAGGATGGTGCGGCCGAGCACCTTCACGATCGTGCGCGCGGTCGGATCGGCGTCCTCGTAGTACTTGGAGAAGAAGCGCTGACCGACGCCGCCGGCGGCGACCGCGAAGCCGTAGGTGCGGAACGGCTGGTCGCCGTCAGCGGTGGCCTCGATGCCGTCGATCACCATCGAATCGACCTCGGTCTCCTCGATGCGGTGCCCGGACTCGATGTTGACGCACAGCGAGGTGAGCAGGCCTTCGGCGTCGCCCTTGATGCCGACGTTGTTGGCGATGAAGTCGATGGTGCCGCCGTTGGTCGGCATGGTGAGCGGCATCGTCACCTGCTGGCCGGCGAACTCCTCCTCCTGCAGGACCTCCATCCCCTTGCGCAGCATCCAGTGCAGCGCGCCATCGCCGCCGTCGGCGACCCAGTAGCGGGCCCGCTTGCGGAGAAAATCGCGCAGCACCGGCTTGATCGAGTCGAGCGTGAGCGTCTCGTGGACCTCACCCAGATCGCCGACGATGGTCTGCAAGCGGCGAGCGCGATCCGGCTTGCCCTTGTTCTTGCGGCTGTTGGGGTTGGTGATGACGCCGATTTGCATGACGTGGACTCCGGGAAGACAACCCGGGAGGCTGCAAGAACCGGGCGCATCGACGCGGTGCGTAAGCCTCCGGAATCAAATGGTCGGACCGCGTAAAGTCCCGCCGATCATGCGAAACCCGTTACGCGCACGGGTCGGGACTGTGTAGCGACCGTGGCGTCAGCATGGACCCGTCCAACTTCCGGGTAGGATGCGGCGGTGCGACTCGCAGCCTGGTCGTTCGCCGTCTGCGCCGCGCTGTGCGTCATCGGCGTGTTCCTGCCGGCGGCCCAGCTGCAGCTCGACGGTCCGTCGGTCACCCAGCGCGGTTCGCTGTCGCTCTACCAGCTCAGCAACAGCGAAGAGTCGGTGCGCGAGCTGCTGGCGAAGTACCGCGACAGCACGACGAAGAAGATCGGCGCCAGGGTGCTGGGCAAGGTCGCACCGCACCTCAAGGGGCGTCTCAAGTCGCGCGCCGACGACGCCCAGGACGCGCTCGACACGCTCGACGCGATCGAGGACGAGGACGTCAAGCTGGTCGGGACCATCACCTCGATCACGATGTGGTCGCTGCTCGGGCTGGAGGCGATGATCGCGGTGTTGATCTTCGGCCTGACCAGCCGCAGCTCGCGGCTGCGGCCGATCGGCGCCCTGATCGGGTCGCTGCTGGTGGCGGCGATCGGCGTCGCCATCCTGCTCGTGTTGCGGCGCGTGGTGGCGGAGGCGAACGCCGAGCTCGACGCCGAGCTGGGTCGCAGCATGGTGTCGCTGCGCGCCGGCGCCTACGTCATCCCGCTGGCCGCGGTCGGGACGCTGGTCGCGATGATCGCCCTCCTGGTCGCGCACACGCGGGCGCGGCGCAGTCAGCGTTGAACCCTCGCCGGCGGCTGGCTATCGGCCCGTGAACCGCGGCTCGCGCTTCTCGAGCAGCGCGGCGATGCCCTCGGCGGCGTCAGCGGTGGCGACCGACTCGGCCTGCGCGAACGACTCGGCGTAGGCGGCGCGGCGGGCGTCCCAGTCCAGGCCGCGGTAGAGCGCCCGCTTGGTCTCGCGCACCGCCACCGGCGCGCTGGCGGCGATGGCCTTGGCCAGCTCCATCGCGCGCGGCAAGACCTGGTCCGCCGCCACCGCCGCCGACAGCAGGCCGATGCGCTCGGCCTCGTCGCCGTCGACGAGCCGGCCGGTGAACAGCAGCTCGGCGGCCCGCGAGATGCCGACCAGGCGCGGCAGCACGTAGCTGATCGCCATGCCCGGTGCGAGGCCGAGCCGGGTGAAGTTGGCGCCGTAGCGGGCACCGCGGGCGCCGATGCGGATGTCGCAACACATCGCCAGCCCGAAGCCGCCGCCGACGGTATGGCCGTTGAGGGCGCCGATCACCGGCACCACGATGTCGACCACCGACAGGAACGGCTCGTACATCGCGAAGCTCTTCTCGTGCGGGGCGCGCCACGCGCCGTCGTCGCGCTGCAGCACCGACTTGAAGTCGGCCCCGGCCGAGAAGCAGGTCCCGGTGCCGGTGATCACGACGCAGCGCAGGTCGACGGCCGCCCGCGCCTCGCCGACCGCCGCCGCGAAGGCGTCGAGCAGCTCGGGCGTCATGCTGTTGCGGTTGTCGGGGCGGTCGAGGGTGATGACCCCGATCGCGTCGTGGCGCTCGAAGCGGACGGCATCGCTCATCCCCCGACCCTACCCCGGCGCCGACGGCGATGGCGCTTCAGGCTCGCTCAGCCGACGGCGCGGTTGCGGCCCGAGCGCTTGGCCTCGTAGAGGTTGGCGTCGGCGCGCTTGATGAGATCGTCGGGGCGTCCGGGCTGGGCGTGATCGATCGCGGCGACCCCGAGGCTGATCGTGCAGGCGACCTTGAGCTCGTCGTGTGGAAACGGCTCGCTCTCGACCAGCGCGCGCAGCACCTCGGCGAACTGCAGGGCACCCTCGCGGTCGGTGGCGGGCAGGATCACCGCGAACTCCTCGCCGCCGTAGCGGGCCAGCAGATCGGTGTTGCGGATCCGGGGCCGCAGGCGACGGCACATCTCCTTGAGCGCGGCGTCGCCGGTCAGGTGGCCATGGGTGTCGTTGATCTTCTTGAAGTGATCGATGTCGATCATGATCAGCGACAGGGGCGCGTGCTGGCGCACCGCGGCCGCCAGCTCGCGCTCGAGGAACTCGAGGAAATAGCGCTTGTTGTGGACGCTGGTCAGGCCGTCCATGATCGACAACCGGTAGATCTCTTCGTGGTACTGGGCCTCGATGTTGTCGCCGGAGAGGAACTTGCAGATGGCGACGCCGAACCGCACCAGGTCGCCGTCGTTCAGGTGGATCCGGTCGACCTTGGCGTCGTTGACGTGGGTCCCGTTGGTGGAACCGAGGTCCTCGACCTGCCAGCCGCTGTCGTCGCGGAAGATCCGCGCATGCTTGCGCGACAGGCCCTCACCCTCGAGCGGGATGTCGAGCTCTTCGAGCCGCCCGACGAAGTGCTCGGCCTTGGTCAACCCGAACCGCCGCCCCATGCCCGCGCCCGGTGGATAGATCGCGAGCAGGACGGCATCCCCACCGGCAGAGGCCTTCCGGACCACCGGAGGAGCCATCTGCAGGAACATGGTCTTCTCTTTCTCGTTGGACATGCGCGCACCAGAGGATACGCCATCCGGCGCCCTGGCGAACACCCACATGCCCCCCCGCTGTCGGCCCCTCAGCCCGCCCCCACCTGCTCCCCCGTCCCGCCCACCTGCACCATCACCTCAGGCGGCTGGTGCTCGCCTGCCTGAGGGGCCGATCCGCATATCGTCCGTTTCCCGGACAACCCGTCCGAGTTCCACCTTGCTCGTCGCGCGCGCCGATCTCAATCGCGAAGTGTTCGCCCGGCGTGCGGATCGACGTCGGCAATTCAGATTTTCACCGACGCTGCATCCGGATTGTTCAGGTGGCGGGGATCCGGTACGAGAGCTCGAGCCAGTCGAGCTCGGGATCGCGCTCGCCATCGCTGGTCAGCTCGACGCGGTACTGCACGTAGCGTGACGGCGGCAGCCCGGGGGCCGCGCCGCCGCCCTCGGTGAGCGGCTCCGACCACGGTGCGGTCGCGCACTGCTCGGGCGCATCGCAGGCCCGCAGCCGCACCGCGACCCCGGCGCCGGCCGGTAGCCGGGCGGCAAAGCGCAGCGCGTCGATCGCGGTCACGTCGGCGCCGAGATCGCGGACCAGCGAGGTGTACGAGGCGACCCGGGCGACCTGTTCGGGGCCACCGCCCATGTGGACGGCGAGCTGGTAGTCGGTGAGGGTGCCGGCGTTCCCTTGCACCGTGTCGGTGACGCGCAGGCGCCACGCGCCGCTCGCCGGCGTGCCATCGAAGCTCTCGGTCGTGAAGCGCAGCGTGCGGCTGCCGCTGCCGCCGGCGTCCGAGTTGTTGCGCAGCAGCACCTCGTTGCCGCCGGGATGGACCAGGCGGATCTGCAGGTCGCCGATCCGGCTGTGATTGACGCCGACCATGACGTCGACCGAGGTCACGGTCGCGCCGACGAAGCCGCCGACCGCGACCGCCGACACGGCGCCGCCGGCCGGATCGTTGTCGGCTGCCGGACGATCGGTCGCGTCGGCACCGGTCTCGAGGCGTTCGCCGCGCGGCTCGAGCGGGCGCAACCGCGACGCCGGCAGCTCGCGGTCGAGCCCGGGCTCGGGGCCGCTGACGACGCGCAGGCGCGCGCGGGCGTTGCCGGTGTTCTCGTTGAGATCGAGGACCACGTCGTTCCAGCCGCCGCCCAGATCGACGTCGATCATGCGGCTGGCGTTCGACCCGACCAGCAGATCGCTGACCAGGTAGGAACCGACGTAGAGCCGGTGGCCGTCGTCGGCCTCGACGTCGAGCCGGTAGGTGCCGGGCGTGGTGACGTAGAACTGCCCGGCCCAGCGCAGCGACCAGAAGTCGGCGGAGCCGATGCCGACCCCGACCGGGGTGCCGGCGCCGAAGTCGGCGTCGACCAGCGGGTCCTGAGACAGGGTGTGTTCGGGCCGGCCCTGGAGCAGCGAGTTGTCCCAGCCGGCCAGCATCATGCCCCGCATGTGGTCGACCCGCGCGCGCAGCCGCGGCGACGCCAGCGGCTCGGGCGTCATGCTGCCGTTGACGAACAGCTGCACGTCGAAGCGCGAGCCACCGACCCCCTCGACCGCGGCGAGCCGGATCGGAAACCATCCCGCGGCCGCGGCGGTGAACGAACCGCTGCCGACACCCAGGCGGGCGTTGACGACCCGGGTGTAGTCGCCGCCGGGCGGCGCGATCTCGATGAACCCGGCGTCATCGGCGTCGACCAGAAAGCTGGTGTCGCCGGCGTCGAGCCAGACCTCGCCCTCGGCCCAGTAGGTCCAGCTGTCGCCGGAGTCGAGACCGACGCCGATCGGATCGCCGACCAGAGGCCGGGTCCACACCCCGGCGCCGGCTGGTGAGCCACTGGTGACGCTGGTCCAGGTCGCCTCGTCGGGCTCGCCGAAGCGCTCGTCGTTGGCGGCGAAGGCGAGCAGCCCGCCGACGTGGTAGGCCGCCGGTGCCAGCGCGCCCCACGGCTCGATGACCAGCGCGTCGGCGAGCGTGCCGACGATCGCGAAGTCCGCCGCCGTGTCGTCGCGCAGCACCAGCACCCGGTTGCCGCCGTCGTCGACCCCGCCGTCGTCATCGGGCGCGACCTCGCCGGACGGTGCGAACGAACACGCCGCCACCGAGACCAGCGCGACAGCCCCGGACCGGGCGAGACGAAGCGACATGACGCATTCTTGGCCCGCCGCGGCGCTGCTGACAACGCCCGAATGGCGTCACCGTCTCGACGCGTGTCGCCGGTGAGCAGCCTCACGCCGGATGGCGAAGACGAGCACGAGCAGCGCCATCGCGGCACCGACCGCGCCATCAGGCGCCGCGGCGCAACCGCCGTCGTCATCGCCACCGCCGCCGAGCTCACACGGCGCGATCAGCTGGCGACATTCCCGGGCCTGGCCCTGCCCCACCGGCACGCACGGGCCGCCTTCGCTGCCATCGCAGACCTCGCCGAACCGCGCCACCCGAGCGTCGCGATATCCACAGTGCATCGCGCCGGCGTCGGGCAGGCACAGCATGCCGAGCGGACAGTCGGCATGGGCCGCGCACGCCCCGGCGCAGTACGCGGTCCCGGGATCGAACGGCGGCCGATCGGGGGCGGGGGTCGCCGCGGCCACCGCCAGCGACGGCTCGATGAACGACGCGAACGACGAATCGACCCGCGTCGAGAGACCGGCGTCCATGCAGCCGGTGCCGCTCGCCTTGATGACCGCGACCAGCCGCTCGCCACCAGCGGTCATCGCGAACATGGCGCCGCCCGAGTCGCCGCCACACGGGACCCCGACGTCGCCGGTCGACAGCGCCCGGCTGGCCACGCCGTCGACGACCGCGTCGGCACCCAGGCGCCACCCGACCGCGCCGCCCGGTGCGATCGCGCCGAAGCCCACCAGCCGCACGCTGGCGCCCACCACCAGCTCCGATGGCAACGAGCTCGCCATCATCGCCGGAGCGATCGAGATCTCGCGGTCCAGCACCAGGAGCGCCAGGTCGTTGGCGTCCTCGGGCGCCGCCAGCGGGTCGTAGCCGGGGTGCACCGCGGCGCTCCAGACACCGAGCACGGCGTCGGGTGCCGCAACGTCCTGGCCGACCAGGACCTCGAGCTCGTCGGGCTCGCGGCCCTGCAGGCAGTGGGCCGCCGTCAGCACGGCCCGCGGCGCGATCAGCGTGCCCGAGCAGACGATGTTCTCGGGCTCGGCGCAGGTCGGGCGCCGCGCCACGATGGCGACCACCACGCCATGCTCGGCGTCGGCGATGCCGCCCACGATCAGGTGGCGCGAACCGCTCAACTCAGTACGGGCACCAGGCGGCGTAGGTCACGACGTACTCGGCGACCGCATGGTCGTACTCGTCGCCGCAGTTGGAGTTGCCGCCCAGCGAGCTGCCGCCGAAATGGTCCAGGCAGGTGTCGTGCTCGAAGCAGTCGAGCATGATGTCGTCGTCGAACCAGTTGCAGCCGGCGCCGCAACGCCCGAGACAGCTGCCGGAGTTGGCCTGGCGAGTCCAGTACCATTGCGCGCCGCCGTTGCCGGCGTCGTAGTAGGCGTTGTACCAGGAGCCGGGCCACAGGCAGGTGGTGTCCTTGTCGTCGTCATTGGTGGTGCGGTCCTGGAGCCGATCCTGGACATCGACGCGGCGGGCACCGAACGTGTAGCCGACCGGCGACTCGGCAACCCAGTCGGCGTGACGGGTGAGGAACATGCCCTGCAGCGTGCCGGTGACGATCTCGGGGTACTGGGTCTGCACCGCGTCCCGCAGGGCGATCAGCGCCGCGTGGTCCTCGGCGTACAGCGCGCTGAGGTACCCGTCCTCGGTGAGCACGCCGGCGGCGTCGTAGGTGGCGTCGATGACCGCACCGTCGATGTCGAGGCGCAGCGAGGCGTGTTGCTGATCGTTCGACCGGCTCGCGAACGTGATCGTCGACGGGCCGTGCCGGAACGTACCGGCGATGTCGGTGCCATCGACGGCCGTGATCTGCAGCGGACCCTCGACGGTATCGACCTCGTCGCCCACGCATCCGGCCCCGCCAACCAACCCGGCGAGCAACATCAAGGTCGAGCTCGAACCGACAAACGTGGACACCATGGGCGGCTCCTTCGCTACGCGTTGTAGAAGTTGTAACTTCCACTACGCATATTGCAGAGAGCGTGCCGAAGGTCGTTCCGTGCAACTTCAGTTGCTTGGGCTCACGTCAGGAATCTGAACAGTTCAAAACAGAAACCGAGCGCCTACTAATTGAACGGATTTGCCCAGTTCATGGCGGGAGCAGTTCCGCGACTTGCAGGGCGACCAAGCGCCAGCCCGGCAACCCGTCGAACACGCTGCGGCGCTTGTCTCAGAGCGTGAGCATCAGGATCCGGCGGTCGCGGCGCGGATGCACGAAGCTCCGCGGGCGACACGGGGCGATTGATCGCTGCGGACGGCCAGTGCCCGCCGCGCCGGTAGGTCGTGGAACGCGTCGCCGCCGGGGCCGGGCACGGAGTCCGCGGCGCGGCCCGGTCGTCTCGCGGTGAACGCACCTTCGACGCGACCGGTCTCCCGGCGTCCGCGGTTTCTCGGTGGCCGTCGTCGACGATCCCGGGCGCGTACCGTCGAGGAATCGCCACGGCGCGTCGGTTTCGCTTGACGTCCTCGGCGCGTGCAGCGAGGTCGGGATGGAGAACGTCGGATAGGTCGTGCGCCTGGCGCGTCAGGATGCGCGTGGAGCGCGTCCGACGGTGTCGCCGTGGAGAATCAGTCCGACCGCCTTTGACGCCCGCTACGGGCACGCATGGAGGGCGAAAATCCCCGTGATAGAGATGAACACGCGCGTGAACGAGTGGCCCACGCGTCGGGGAGGCGTGCGACATGTTCGACCAGCAAGCGAGTGGTGCAGATGGTGGCGGCGGCGGTCGTGATGCGGGCGGCGACGAGGGCACCCACGTGGGCGCCGCGTGGCGCGAGATCGATCGCCAGGTGCGACGTCTGGCGCGGCGGCGGGCGACCCTCGATGCCGACGAGGCGCGGCTGCTGGTGGCGGCGAAGGCCGCTGGTGTTCACCGCCACCTCGGCTACGGCAGCTTCGACGAGTACCTCGAGCGCGTGCTGGGCTATGCGCCGACGACCGGTCGCGACCGCATGCGAGTCGCGACCGCGCTGGTGGCGTTGCCGGAGATCGCCCGTGCGCTGACCGCCGGCACCGTCACCTTCTCGGCGGTGCGCGAGCTCACGCGGGTGGCGACGGCGGACACCGAGACCGCGTGGCTCGACGCGATCGACGGCCTGACCGCGCGCGAGATCGAGCACTGCGTGCGCGGCCGCAAGCCCGGCGATCATCCCGACCAGCGGCCGGATCCGCAGCTCGAGCCGCGCGCGGTGCGCCTGCAACTCCTGCCCGAGGCGTACGCGCTGTTCCTCGAGGCGCGGCGCAAGCTCGAGGCCGAGGTCGGTCAGGCGATGACCGACTCGGAGTTCATGGCGGTGGCGTGCCGCGGCGTCCTCGGCGGCGACGGCGCCGCGGCCGACAACACGCCGCCCCACCAGATTGCGCTCACCGTGTGCGTCGACTGCAAGCGCGGCTGGCAGGACGCGGTCGGGCGACCGATCGAGGTGTCGCCGGCAGCCATCGAGAGCGCGCGCTGTGACGCGATCGAGCTTGATCGCGTCGACGGCGCGGCACCGGCGCTGGCTCAGCGCACGATCCCGGCGGCGGTCCGCCGCATGGTGCTGGCCCGCGACCACCACCGCTGCACAATCCCTGGCTGTGCCTCATCGCGTTTTGTTGACGTGCACCACGTCAGGCACCGCGCCGACGGTGGCGACAACCAGCCGATGAACCTCGCTTGCCTCTGCTCATCACATCATCTCCTGCTTCACCACGGAACGATCCGCATCGACGGCGTGCCCGGTGCGCTGCGTGTGACCCACGCCGACGGCCGGCCCTACGGTGCGCCGCCGCCGCCGGAACCACCGGCACCGGCACCGGCACCGGCGAGCGCGTCGGCACCGCCACCGCCACCGGCACGCGCGTCGGCACCGGCACCTGCACCCGCGGCGCCGGCACCGGCGCGAGCGTCGTCGGCGCAGGTCATCGCCGACGCTCGCACCGCCTTGGTCACGCTGGGCTTCCGACCGCACGAAGCCCAGGCCGCGGTTGCCCGCGCGGTCGCCCACATGGGTGACGTGGCGCTCGACGTGCTGCTGCCGGCCGCGCTCCGCGCAACCTCGCAACTGGCTCCGGCCCGCTCGCCGCGGCGATCGTGATCTCGACAGTCGGCGAGTGTCCCTGCCTGGCACCGAGCCAGTCCGAGGTCAGCGCGCGGGACCTCGTGAGCCGCACCCGGCGCGGGCTGGCGGTTCCGGACCAGCTCCGGGCCGGCACGATCGCGGACCTGGTGGTGGTCGGGTTCGCGATCGCCCTTGTCGAGCACGCCGAGCTCGACGCCCTGACCCCTGCCGAGCGCGAGGTCACCGCCATGGTGCTCGGCGGCGCCAGCAACGCCGAGGTCGCGCGTCGGCGCGCCACCTCGCGCCGCACGGTCGCCAACCAGCTCGCGAGCGTGTACCGCAAGCTCGGCGTCACCGGCCGCCGCGAGCTGATCGCGCGGACCTTGCGGCCGCGCTGACCGCGCGGACCCCGCCGTGGGGCCGTCGAGGGCGTCGCGATCAGGGCAGCTCGTCGAGGAACTGCTGGGCCTCGGAGAAGTGCGGATCCTCGCGCAGCGCCTTCTTGGCCCACAGCTCGGCCTTGGCGCGGTTGCCACGCGCGTGCTCGATCTTCGCTTCCCAGAGCAGCGCCATCGGGCGGGTGATCGGCAACGGATTGTCCATCAGCGTGATCGCACGCAACGGCTTGAGGGCCAGCTCGTAGTCGCCGATCTCGGTCGCGAGCTGAGCCAGCTCGGCGGCGATCTCGCCGCTCTTGCGATCGACGTCGAACGCCTTCTTGAGCCAGCCGAGCTGGCCGTCACGGTCGCCGAGCATGCCGGCGACCCGCCCCATCCGCTGCTGCATCATGGCCAGCTCGGGCGTGCGCTTCTTCTGGGCCGCGATCGCGGTCTCGAGCGCGGTCGCCGCCTCCTCGGTGCGGCCGGAGCCGATCAACACGTCGACCAGCAGCATGGCGGTGACGTGATCGTCGGGCGCCAGCTCGGCGGCCTTGCCGGCCGGGACCGCCGCCGCCGACGCATCGCCGGCGGCCAGGAACAGCTCGGCGGCCCGCTTGTAGGCCGCGAACCGTGCCTGGGTGTCGGTGCCGTGGTCGGCGTCGGCCATCAGGATGACCGCCAGCTCGCGGTGGGCGCCGGCCGCCTCGTACTGCTCGCGCAGCTTGAGGCGGATCGCGTCGGCGCCGGGCTGGGCCAGGTGGACCATCTCGAGCACCGCGATCGCATCGGCCGGCTTGCCGGCGCGCGCCGACGCATCGGTGACGTCGAGCGCCGCCTGCACCTGCGGCTCGCCCTCGACGATGTAGGCCAGGCGGGTGCACGCGGCGATGACGCCGTCCCAGTGCTCGATGCCGGCGTCCATGTCGCGCAGCAGATAGAGCGGATCGGGGTCGCTGGGCATGCGCTCGATCCACCCGACCAGCAGATCCCGTGCGCGCTCGACCTCGCCGTGCTCGGTGAGCAGCTGGGCCAGCCGCAGGGTCGCGGTGCGTTCGCTGCTCATGTCGCCGGCCGCTTCGGCCCGCCCCCGCATGCGCTCGAGGCCGTCGCCCAGCGCGGCGGCGGCCCGGCCGCGATCGAGCTGGTAGGCGTCGTCGAGATCGATGACCGCCGCGTCCTCGTCGCCGAGTTGCTGGCGCAGGCTGGCCCGCAGCAGCAAGAGGTCGACGCGCGCGGTGCCCTTGACCGGCGCGCTGTCGGGACCATCGGGCCCCTCCAGCGCGTCGCTCAGCGAGGTCACCGCGCCGCGTTGATCGCCACCGGCGGCCAGCGCGGCCGCCAGCTCGGCCGACAGCGCCGGCGTCTCGGGCTGGCGAGCGCGGGCGGCCCGCAGCGCCTCGGCGGCGGCCAGCGGCTGGCCGAGCACCCCCGAGTACACCGCCGCGGCCTCGCGCAGGCGATCGACCGCGACCGCGACGTCGGTGGTGCGGGCGGCGTCGCTGATCATCAACTGGGCCAGCTCGACCCATTGCTGGGTGTCACGGTAGAACTGCTCGAGGCGGTCGTGGATCGCGGCGTCGTCGGGCGCCGCCTTGTGCGCGGCGGCCAGGGTGCGTTGGACGCCGGGCCAGTCCTCGGCGGCCTCGTAGGCGCTGGCCAGACGCCAGCACAGCGCCGGCGCCTGCTCCGGGGTCTCGACCGCCAGCAGCCGCTCCATCAACGCCGCCGACTCGCGCGGATCGTCGTCGGCGGTGAGCGACACCACGACGCGACGCAGCAGCTCGCGATCGTCGGGAGCGACGCCGAGCGCCGTGCGGTAGACCTTGGCCGCGTTGCCGCCCGTCGACTCGACCAGCGGCCCGAGGCGAGACGCCACGTCGAGCGTCGATTCGCGGCTGTTGCGAGCGACGGCGTCGTCGAAGCGGGCCCACAAGAACTCGGTCAGCCCGTCGTCGTCACCGAGCGCGCGCAACGTCTTCTCCAGCAGCACGGCGGCGCCGAGATCGTCGGGATCGTCGCGCAGCGCGTCGCGCAGCACGTCGGCGGCGTCGTGCGGCCGCTTCAGTGACTCGATCAAGTACTCGGCGTGGGCACGGCGCAGGGCGTTGCGCTCGCCGGGATCGGTGAGGTTGGGGAGCGTCGACGAGATCACGCTCGCCAGCCGGTCACCATCACCCATGTCGCGGTAGAGGGCGACCAGCGGCTCCCACACCGCGCGATCCGCCGGTGCGCGCTCGCGGAGCAGCTCGTACATCTCGGCGGCCAGACCGTGGCCAGCGCGCTCCTGCGCCGCGCGGGCGGCCACCCGCCCGATCAGCGGATCCATCTCGGCCGGCTCGGCGACGCCGATGATCTCGTAGACCAGCTCGCGGGCGGCGGCGAGATCGCCGCCGGCGAGGCGACGATCGGTGAGCGCGAGGACCGCCCACACCGCGCCCCCGACGCCATCGGCGGAGTCGCGAGCCGCCACGACGGCGCGCTCCAGCAGCGCTTCGGCGCGCTCGTGGTGGGCCATCTCGACGGCCAGATCGACCGCCTCGCGGACCTGGGCCGGGGTCGCGTCGGCGAGCCGCGCCCGCTTGTCGAGAAAGTCGAGCAACAGCTCGCTGTCGCCACCGTTGCGCGCCACCCGCTCGTAGAGCGTCATCACGCGGGCGTCGCTGGCATCGGTCGACGATGCGCCGCGCAGCACGCGCCCGGCCTGGGCCCAGCGCGGCTCGGCCGCGAAGGCGCGCTCGATCAGATCGATGCCCTGGGCGCGACGCGCCGGGGTGGCGATGAAGATCTCCGCCAGCCGGTACAGCGCGTCGGTCTGCGCCGGCGAGGCGTCGCCGCCGTCGCTGCTGGCGAGCTTGAGCATGTTGTCGAGCGCGCGGGCCTGCTGCTCGTCGTCGCCGAGCGCGCCGGCGACTCGGGCCTGGGCGTAGTACGCCTCGGCCAGGCGTTCGCCGAGCATCTCGACGCGCCGGTACAGCGCCGCGGCCGCCGGCAGGTCGTTGGCATCGTTCTCGAGCGCCTCACCGGCGCGCAGCAACAGCGACGCCACCAGCGGTGGATCGTCCTTGCGACGCAGCCGATCGACCACGGTCTCGACCGCCTCGACCAGCTTCTTGGTCTCGCCCGACTTGCGGGCCAGGAGCCAGGCCTTGTCGTGCAGGTCGAGCCGCCACGGGGCGTGGTTGATGGCCTTGATGATCGCATCGAGCGCATCGGCCGAGCGCGCGAGCGAGCCATCGAGCACGTCGGCCATGTCGGCGTACAGCCGGGCCTGGCTGGCGGCCTCGCTGGTGGCCGCGAGGCGCAGCTCGAGCACGCGCATGAGCGTCTCGGCCTCGTTGTGGGCGATCAGGCTGCGGCGCAGGCGCCGGACCTCGACGTCGGACTGCACCGCGGCATCGACCGCGCTCTCGAGCAGCTCCTTGGCCTGGGTGGCGTCGCCATGCGAGCCGGCCAGCCGCGACAGCTCGAACAGCACCTCGCTCTGACCGACGGCGGCCTCGTCGTCGCCGGGCGGCTGGCGGCGGACGATGAGGAGCAGGGCCCGGTAGGTGCGCTCCGCCTTGTCGACCTGTCCGGCGGCGCGACACAGCTCGGCGAGCTCGCGCTGGACGCGCGCGTTGTTGACGTCCATCTTGGACGCCGCCTCCATCTCGGTCAGCGCCTCGTCGACCTTGCCTTCGGCATGGGCGACCTTGGCCAGCTCGACGTGGAGCTGGGCCCGCTCCGGCGAGCGGCGGCGACCGAAGCCCTCGATCAGCTCGGCGAGGATGGCGCGGGCTTCGACCAGCCGGCCGGCGGCGCGCAGCCCGACGGCGAGTTGGGCTCGCATGTCCTTGTCGGTCGGATCCAGCGCCAGCGCCTTCTCGAGCGCCGGGATGGCCTTGGCCGGCGCACCGAGCTTGTCGGTGTAGATCGCGGCGGCCTCGCGGGCCAGCTCGGGCCCCTTGTCGTCGCCGAACCACGACAGCGAGCGGGTGAGGTGGCGAGCCAGCGGCTCCCACTGCTCGGCCTTGCGGTACAGCTCGGCGAGCAAGAGCCGCAGCTCGAGCGCCGGCTCGCGGTCGTCGAGCGCGCTCTCGATCGCGGCGATGGCCCGATCGTCCTGCTTGGCCGCGATGTGGGCGCGGGCGAGCTGATCGACGATCGTCTGCCGCTCGGCGCCCGTCACCGTGGCCAGCAGGCTCTCGAACCACGGCACCGCCGCCGCCGGCTGACCGCGATCGAGCTGCAACCGGGCCAGGGCCCGGAACGACTCCTGGGTCGGCGCCAGGGTGACGACCCGGCGATGGCCGGCGATCGCGCGATCGATCTCGCGCGAGTCGCGCTCGGCGACCACGGCGAAGCGGGCCCACAGGCGCGCGGCCTTGGCGACATCGCCGCCGGCCTCGAGCTTGCCGGACTGCTCCTCGAGCAGGTCGGCGAGCGCCTTGTGCTGGCCCTTGCCGGCCAGGAAGCTGTGGGCGGCATCGATCGATGCGTCGTGACCGGGTTGATCGGCGAGGTTGGCGATCAGGGCCTCGTAGCGACCGCCGGTCTCCTCGACGACCCCGACCAGCCGCGCGATGTCGAGACGCAGGTCGAGGCGGCTGGCCGGCTCGACCTCGAGCCCGAGCTGGACGTGGCGCAGGCCGAGCAGCTCGGCGTGGCGACGCTCGACGTCGAGCAGCGCGCCCAGCCGACCGATGATCTCGAGATCGCCGGGGCTCTCGGCGAGCACGCCGCGATACATGTCGATCGCCGCGCCGTTGTCGCGCAGGTCTCCGGACGCCATCGCCGCCGCGCGCAGCCGCAGATCACGGCGGGTGGCGACGTCGAACGGCAGGCGCGCCGACTCGGTGAGCAGATCGAGCGCGACCCGCGGCCGGCCGGCGACCCGATGCAGCTCGACCAGGCCGTCGATGGCCCAGCGCACCACCGCCTCGGCGGGACGTGACGACTGCACGGCCGCCGAGCCGCGCCACGCGCCGGTGGCCCGGCCCAGCACCTGGCCGAGGATGGTGACCGAGGCCTCGCGGTCTCCGAGCCGGCTGGCGGTGTCGGCGGCCTCGACCAGCACGTCGAGATCGCGGGGATCGGCATCGGACAGCCGGCGCAGCACGTCGAGCAAGGCCGCGCTCGGCCCGTCCGGACGCACCAGCTCGGCCACCGCGCGCAACGTGTCGGCTCGATCGCCGCCGGCGGCGAGCGAGCGGCGGAACGCGGCGACCGCGGCGCGCCCATCATCACGCCGGCCGCGGTGCCACATCGCGATCCGCGACCACACCAGCGCCGCCACCGCCGGCGGCAGGCCGCTGGCGTCCGCGACCTGCTCGAGCGCCGCGGCCGACGCGTCGATCGCGCCGGCATCCGCGGCCCCGGCCTGCTCGTAGCTGGCGTACAGCCCCTCGTCGAGGCGCTCCTTGGCGGCCGCGTAGCCGAGCAACGCGGCGGCGGCGTCGGCCCACTTGCCGCGCCGGGGCGCCAGCCGGACCACCGCGGTGGCCGCGAGCTGGTTGCCGCGGTCGTGCCGGAACACGGTCACGTACTCGTCGAGCGCGGCGGCTTCGTCGCCCAGGCTGTCCTCGAGCAAGGCGGCGCGCACCAGGCGCATGCGCGCGGCCTCGTCGGGATCGTCGGCGAGCGCACGGATCGCCGCCTCGAGGGCGCTCGACGCCGCCGCCGCGCCGGGGTTGCCGGTGCGAGCGGCCAGGTCGAGGATCTGGCCCTCCATCACGCCATCGCGGGGCGCGAGCGGAAACGCCATCGCCAGGCTGTTCAGCGCGCCGGCCGGATCGTTGGTGTTGTTGCTCTGGATGTAGGCCGCCTCGCGCATGAGGGCGAGCCGCGTCCGATCGTCGGGGGCATCGGCGAGCCGAGCCGGCAACAGCTTGAGGAACCCGGCCCAGTCCTGGTTCTCGCGATAGCTGGTCGCCAGCGCGTCGGCGGCGGGCTTACGAAACGCGGCGACCTCGAGCAGCGTCAGCAGTCCGGCCCGAGCCTGATCGTTGACCGGATCGATCGCCAGCGCGGCGCGAAAGGCGGCCAGGGCGCGGGCCGGCTCACCGAGATGGGTGGCCAGCGCTTCGCCCAGGCGGTTGAGGCGATGCGTGGTGCGGGCGACATCGCGACCGCTGGTGCGCTCGAGCAGATCGGCGAGCTCGCGCCAGCGCGACACCTCGGCCAGCAGGTCGGTGAGCGCGCCGACGGTCTCGGCGTCGTCGCCGAACTCGGTCTGCACCCGCTGCCAGGCGGCGATGGCGCGCTCCACGTCGCGGACGGGATCGCGGAACACGACCGCGATGCGCGTGAGGTCGGCGCGCTTCTGGGCCGCCGACACGTTCTTGCCGGCGCGCTGGTCGAGCGCCGTCACCAGCTCGGTCCAGCGGGCCGAGGTCTCGAGCAGGAGGATGGCGGAGTCGAGGGCGCCGAGGTCGTCGGGATCGCGATCGATGCGCTGCCGCCACAGGCCGAGCGCCTTGTCGGTCTCGCCGAGGCTCTCGGCCAGGCGGGCGGCCTCGCCGATCACGCCGCGGCGCGTGGACGCCGACGGCTCGAGGGCCGCCAGCCGCTCGAGGATCGAGAAGCGTTCGCGGGGTCGATCGACCCGCGAGTACAGCTCCGACAGCCGCCGGCAGACGTGCAGTTGCTCCTTCTCGCCCGCACCGGGCAGCTCGAGCGCGCGCTGGTACAGCTCGATGGCGCCCGCCGGATCGTCGAGCAGATCGAGGCGGGTGCGGGCGGCTTCGGACAGCAGCTCGACCTTGCGCGCCGGCATGATGGCGTGCTCGGCGGCGGTGGCCACCCCGGCCGCGTAGCGCGCATACCCGTTCGAGCGCTGCGCCAGCTGCCGCAACTTCTCCTGGGTCACCGACGAGTCGGGGGTCAGGGCGAGCAAGGCGGCATAGTGGTCCATCGCCGCGCTGTCGTCGTCGAGCTCGGCCAGCCGGGCGCCGGCCTCCTCGCGCAGCGCCTGGCTGCCCGCCGGATCGCGCTCGATCACGCGCTCGAGGACCCGGATCACCTCGCGCGGCCGGGCGGTCGCGTCGTAGTGGGCGCGCAGGATGTCGAGCGCCGCCTCGCGCTCCTTGGCTGGCGTGTGGCCGGCCTCGATGATGCGCTCGAGCAGCGTGCACGCCTCCTTGTCGTCGTCCGACTCGGCCAGCAGCGGACGCACCGAGGCCAGCGCCTTGGCCGAGTCCTGCAAGTTGTCGAGCCAGCACGCCGCGATGCGGGCCCGGCTCTTCTCGCGCTCGGCCTTGCTCTGCCGCTCCAGGCGGCTCTCCCACAGCGCGATCAGATCGACCCAGCGCTCGTAGCGCTCGAGGAGCCGCTCGAGCGACTGTCCGAGCTGAGCGTCGTCCGGAGTCAGCGGCAGCAGGCGTTGCAGGTAGGCGATCGCCTGCTCGGGTTGATTGGCGACGTCCTTGGCCAGCTGCGACGCCTCGCGCAGCAGCTTGATGCGGCGGCCGGGGTCCTTGACGCCGGTCAGCGCGCGGTCGTAGAGGCGGAGCAGATCGTTCCAGCGCTCGTTCTGGGTCAGGAGCACCGACATGCGACCGAGCGCCGACTCCGACTGCGGCGCCAGCTCGAGCACCTTGGACAGCAGGCCCTCGGCGACCTTGGGGTCGTCGCCGAACCATTCGTCGCAGAATGCGCCGGCGCGTTCGCCGACCATCTCGACGACTTGCGGGTCGAGGCCCTTCTGCAACACGTCGCGGTAGAGGGCGACCACGTGGTCGGGTTTCTCGTGCTCGCGCGCGAGCTCCTCGATCGCGTCCCAGGCGGCGGTCGAGTGCGGCGCACTCTTGACGGTGGCAGCGGCGGTTTCGAAGTCGCTGGTGGCCATGATCCCTCGTGGGGCCGCGCCCGCCGCGGCACCTCCCCTTCGAGGTACGAGCGCGGGCACATGCCCCGGCCGAATGCGATCGCATCCTAACACCCGCGACGCACCGGTCGCGACGCGGCACGGGGCAAAACGCGAGTGCTTCCGCGCGCCGCGCCGGGGTGGGATAAGTGCGACATGAACGCGCCGCTGCTGTTCGAAGACGACGAGCTGATCGCGGTGGCCAAGCCCGCCGGCCTCGCCGTCATTCCGGAGCGCGACGGCGACCCGGCGACCTCCCTGCGCCACCGGCTCGAGGCCGCGCGCGGCGAGCCGCTGTGGGTGGTGCACCGCATCGACAAGGACACCTCCGGGGTGGTGGTGATGGCCCGGTCGGCCGCCGCCCACCGCTGGCTGAACGATGCCTTCGCGGCCCGCCGCGTGCACAAGCGCTACCTGGCCTTCGCGGCCGGCGACCTGCCCGGCGAGCGGACCGTCGAGGTCGCGGTGGTCGAGGCGCGGCGCGGAAAGGCCCGACCGGCGGTGGCCGGCGAGCGCGGCAAGCCGTCGGTCACCGAGATGACCGCGCTGGCGCGGTGGTCGCGCGCCCCGGTGCCGGGCGAGACCGCGCCGGGGCCGAGTCCAGGGATCGTCGATCTCGACACCGTCACGCTGCTCGAGGCCCGCCCGTTGACCGGCCGTCATCATCAGATCCGCGTCCACCTGCGCAGCCTCGAGGCCCCGATCCTGTTCGATCCGCTGTACGGCAAGCGCACGCTGCGCGGCATGCTCGACGGCGCGCCGGGCGCGCGCCTGGCGCTGCACGCCGCTGGCCTCGAGGTGACGCGTCCGGACGGGCGGAGGCTGGTGGTCGAGGCGCCGCTGGCGGAGGATCTGGTCGCGCTGCGAGCGTGGCTCGACGCGAAATGGGCGACAGTGGCGTGACCATGCGCGCCTGGGTCCTCGACGTGATCGCGTGCGCTTCGTGCGCCGGCCGCCTGGCGGTGATGCCCGGTCGCGCCCTGCTGGTGGCGTGCCGGCGCTGTGGCGCCCGCTTTCCGGTGCTCGGCGGGGTGCCGATCGTGGTGCCGTCGCCGGCCGACTACCTCGCCGGCTACCGCGACGCCGCGCTCGCCGCCCTCGCCGAGCGCGGGCGCGCGCCCCGCGTCGCGGTGGCCGTCGTCGACGCCTTCGCCCGCGCCGGCGCGCGCACCGAACCGCTGGCGTTCGGCGACGACTGGGTGGCCCACGAAGTAGGCGACGCTGCGCCGCCGGCCGGCGATGCCGCGGCGATGGCCGACGCCGGCCCCGCCGCCGCCACCTTCCGCCGCTTCCTCGACGCGACCGGCGGCGACGCCAGCGTCGACGCCGCCATCATCGCCGCCCTGCCGGCGCGGCCGCGGACCATCGTCGAGGTCGGCGCCGGCGCCGGCGTGCTGGCGCGACGCCTGGCCCGCGTGCCCGGCGTCGAGCGCCTCGTGGTCGGCGACCTGTCGTTGCGCGCCGCGCTGCGCGCCGCCGGACGCGGACCGAGGGTCGCCGCCGCCGTGCTCGACGCCGAGGCGCTGCCGCTGCGGCCCCGCAGCGTCGACGCCATCGTCGCCGCCGAGCTGGTCGACCTGCTCGCCGCACCCGAACGCCTGCTCGAGGCGGCCGCCGTCGCGCTGCGACCGCGCGGCCGCCTGATTCTCGCCACGCCGGACCCGTCGCTCGGCACCGGTGACGACGACCGCCTGCTCGCGCTCCTGGCCCGCGATCGCTGGCGCGTCGTCGCCCACCACCGCCGCGTGCCGTGGGTGCGCCCGCATACGCCGCGCCACTACCAGGTCTATTTCGCCGACGTGCTCGCCGCCGAGCGCTGATGGGGCGCCGGCGGCGCCGGCAGGTCCCGGACCCGGTCAGTCCTGCGCCGGCCCGACGAAGACCTCGGGCTGGCAGGTCTGGTAGCGGACCGCGACCGGGGTGCCGGCCCCGGCCGGATCCGAGATCGTCTTCGCCGTGACATCGATCAGCAGGCGGGCACCGTCGCGATCTGCGATCACGACCTTGCCCGCACCGGGCCGCTCGACGATGTCGACCTTGACGGTCGGATCGTTGTCGCCGCCGTCGAAGAACTTCTCGCCGGGCGCCGAGTTGCCGACCTCGACCGCGAGCTGGTTGCAGCGCTCGATCTGGGCCTGAAAGAACGCCAGCGCCGCGGCGTCATCGGTGGCCGTGCCGTCGCCGCCGCTGGCGGACGGCGTCGCCGGCGCGGGCGACGCGGCGCCACCGCAGGCGGCGATGGCGATGATCAGGCTGAACCGCAGCGGGAGACGGCGAGTCGGCGACCGGGGGATGATCATGCCGGTTGGTACCACGGGCGCGACGTGGTCGACGTCGACGCCGGCACGATCAGGGTCGGGCGCGTCAGATCGATCCGACCTTGGTGGGCTCGCGCAGGAACAGCAGGTAGCTGTCCTCGAGATCGTCGAGCTCCAGGGCCAGCCCACACGACGAGCAGCGCACCGCCGGCAGGCCGTCGAGCGCGATGACCTCGGCGCGATCGAAGACGTGGTCCTGGTCGCGATCGCAGGGCTCGCAGCGCATCGGCGCGCTGAAGGTGCGGACGGTGCCGCTGGCCAGGAAGCCGGTGATCATGTTGAGCTGCTCGACGACCGCCCGCGAACAGGAGACGTAGGTGAGCTGGCAGCGGGTGGCGACGTCACGGAGCACGTCCATCCAGTAGCGGACGCCGACCGAGTTGAAGCGGCGGACGCCGCCGAGGTCGAGCTCGACCGCTCCCCGCAGCGCCTCCAGCGCCGACAGGTCGGCCTGTTCGTCGACCGTGCCGACCACGGTGACGTGCGACGTCCCGGCGTCGGTCCGGATCGTGATCACGAGCGGGCTCGCCATGGCGTTCATGATAGCGCCGGCGCGCCACGCGCGGGCGTCGTCGTCCTCAATTGATCGCCGACCGCGCGCGCGTCGTCAATCGTCGAACCGCAGCTCCAGCACCCAGGCCGCCCAGCGGCGCTGGAATCCCGCCATGTCGGCCTCGCCGAGCGCCGTGACCAGGGTGCCGTAGCCGGTCGGATCGGCGGCGCGCGCGGCGCGGAACCGGCGGTAGAAGTCGACCAGCTTGCCCTCCTGCTGCAGGTAGTAGAGGAGGTAGCGGGCCTGGGCGTAGTTGGTGCCCCGGTCCTGGACGTAGAACGCGTGCTCGCTCATCTTGGTCAGCGCGCGGAAGCTGGGCACCGTGCCGGCGCGGATCGCCTGCTGGAGACCGGCGAGGCGCCAGTTGGTGAGGCCGATGATGTGGCCGTCGTCGTCGGAGCTCTGCTCGAACAGCGAGCCGAGCCCTTCGTTGAGCCACGCCGGCGCGCCGGGAAAGTCGGCCTCGACGTAGGGGTGCACGAGCTCGTGCACCAGCGTGCCGCCGCCGGTGGCGATGTTCATGAACAGGCCGTCGTGCTCGCTCGAGTAGAACCCGTACGGCGTGCCGGGCGCGGCGCCGGTCAGCGCGCGCACGCCGCGCTGGTAGGTGGCCGCGGTGGAGAACAGGTACACGTCCAGGATCCGGGTCGGTCGCTGCGCGAAGAAGTCGCGCTCCAGCCGCTCGACCGCCCAGCGCACCGTCTGCGCGCGCCGCGCCAGCACGGCGGGTTCATCGTCACCGACCACCACGAACGGCTCGTCGATGCGGATGTTGAGCTCGCCGTGACCGGCGGCAGCGAGCCGCTCGCGCAACGCCAGCACGTGTCGCGCGTAGGCCGCCGGCGAGAACGGGCCGGCGGCGGCCGGCTCCACCAGCGCCGCGGGCGCGGGCCGCGGCCCGGGCGGGATCTCGGCCATCAGGCGCTCGCCACCGCCGCCGCCGGGCCCGGAGCACGCGGCGGCGACCACCGCGCCGGCGGTGAGCGTCCGGAGGCGATCATGGCCCGTCATCACCTCCAGCGTGACACGGCGCAGCCCGCCGAGTTGCGGTCGCCGCCGCGATCACCAGGTCTTGGTGCCGTGGCAGGCGCCGCCGGGGAGGCCCGAGCACGAGCGATTGGCCGGGTTCCAGGTGCCGCCGACCGCCATCCTCACTTCCTTGAGGCCGTTGACGTGCAGGGCGGGGGCGATGATCTGCGCGGCGGCGTTGACCACGGTCTGGTGGCACTCGGTGCAGGCCATGTTCTCGTCGGCGATGTGCTTCTTGTGATCGCCGGACATGAGCTGCGGATTGCCGCCATCGTTGTGACACGAGGCGCAGCCGAGGTTGGTGGTCGAGGTCCAGGTCGCGAGGCCACCGCTGGTGCGGCCGTTGCCGTGGCAGTAGAGCGTGGCGCAGCCGGCGGTGGTCACGTTGTAGGTAGCGGCGGCGTTCATCGTCGAGTAGCGCACCTCGGCGTTGGCGACGCCGTCGACGTGGCCGGCGCTCAGCGCGTTCGACGGCGTGACGTGACAGGCGCTGCAGGCGTAGGCGGCGTGGGTCGTCGAGGCGGCGACGTGCGCGGTGTGGCCCCCGACGTGACGATCGGCGACGGCGGTGAGGCCGGCCACGCTCTCGGGCGGCGCCCCGGTCGCGTTGTCCGTCCCGCCGTGGCAGAAGACGCAGGTGGTCTGCCAGCCGGTGTGGCAACCGTTGCACGACACGTTCGAGGCCCCGCCGGTGAGCGCGACGCCGTGACAGCTGGCGGTGGCGCAGCTCGACGGTCCCTGCGCGTTGAACGCGGTGCCGTGCTGGGTCGGCTGCGCCCAACCCGCCGAGTGGATGCTGGTCACCTGCAGCGTGCCGTCGATGTGCAGCGCCGGGGTGGCGATGGTCAGGCCCGGCCCGGCGACCGGGGCGTGGCAGCCCTGGCAGTTGCTATCGTTCGGGTGCGGCGGCGGCGGTGGCGCGCCGTGGCAGGCGGTGCAGGCGGCCTGGGTGCCATCGACCCGCGTCCACAGCGGCGCCGTCGCGGTGCCACCGGCGGCCAGCGTCGCGCCGTGGCAGTAGCTGGTGCCGCAGGTGGTCCCGTTCCAGGTCGTGCCCGCGGCCAGCGCGCTGAACGTGAGCTCGGCGGGCAGCGGCGTGTCGGTGTGGCCGACCGAGGTCACGCCGGTCGGCACCCGATGACACTGCGTACAGGTGACCTGCTGGTGCCACGTCGAGGTGCCGAGATGCGCCCGGTGCGCGCCGACGCCGCGCGCGGCGGTGCTGTTGTTGCCGGCGGTGTCGTCGGGTGGGGCCGACACGCCGCCGGAGCCATGACACGCGTCGCAGGCCTGGTTGGTGGTGACGTCGAGGTTGCCGTCGATGTGGCGGGCTGGCGCGGTGATCGTCGTGTTGTTGCCGGGCGTCATGGTGTCGTGACACGTCCCGCAATCGCCCTGCGCCGGATGCGGCGGCGGCGGCGGCCGGCCGTGGCACGATCCGCACGCCGCCTGGCCGCTGCCGACCTGGTTCCAGATCGGCGCCGTGGTGGTGCCGCCGCCGAGCGTGGCGCCGTGGCAGTAGTTGTTGGAGCAGCGCGATCCGTTCCACTGGGTCGCGGTCCCGGCGCGGGCGCTGAACCGGACCTCGGCTGGCAGCGGCGTGTCGACGTGGCCGACCGCGCTGACCGCCCCGGGGACGCGATGGCAATCGGTGCAGGCGATGGTCGCCGACCAGGCGCCGGCGCCGAGATGGGCGCGGTGCGCGCCGACGCCGCGCGCGGTGGTCGCGGTGTTGCCGGCGTTGTCGCGCGGCGGCGCGGCGACGCCGCCCGAGCCGTGGCACGCATCGCAGGCCTGATCGCCGGTGACGTCGAGGTTGCCGTCGATGTGGCGGGCCGGATCGGTGATCACCAGGCCCAGACCGGCGGTCATCGTCGCGTGGCAGGCGCCGCAGTCGGGGTCGACCGGGTGGGGCGGCGGCGGCGGGGTGCCGTGACACGAGCCGCACTGCCCCTGCGCGCCGTCGACCTGGGTCCACACCGGATTCACCGCCGTGCCGCCGGCCAGGGTGGCGCCATGGCAGTAGGTGTTGGCGCAGCTGTTGCCGTTCCAGCTCGCGGTGCCGGCCAGCGCGCCGAACGTGATCTCGGCGGGCGCCGGCGTGTCCAGGTGGCCGATCGAGGCGGTCGCGCCCGGCACGCGGTGGCACTCGACGCAGGCGAGGTCCTTGCGCCACGTCGAGGCGTCGAGGTGGCGGCGGTGGGCACCGACGGTGCGCAGCGTGGTCGAGGTGCCACCGGTGGTGTCGCGCGGCGGCGCCGGGTTGCCGGCGGCGCCGTGGCAGGCGTCGCAGGCCTGGCCGCCGATCACGTCGACGTTGCCGTCGATGTGCAGCGCCGGGTACGCGATCACCATGCCGCCGCCCGGCGCCATGGTCTGGTGACAGGTGCCGCAGTTGTTGTTGGTCGGGTGCGGCGGCGGCGGCGGCGCGCCGTGGCACGAGCTGCACTGGCTCTGGCTGCCGTCGACGCGCGTCCACTCCGGCGTGCGCCGGTTGCCGCCGGTCAAGGTCGCGCCGTGGCAGTACGAGCCGGCGCACGAGGTGCCGTTCCAGGTTCCGTTCCCGGCCAGCGTGCCGAACGAGATCTCGGCCGGCAGCGGCGTGTCGATGTGGCCGAGATCCGAGATGCCCGCCGGCACGCGGTGACACTGCGTGCAATCGAGCTGCGCGTGCCACGACGAGCTACCGAGGTGGACCTGGTGGGCGCCGACGCCGCGCGCCGCGGTCGCCGTGCCGCCGGTGGTGTCGCGCGGTGGCGCCGGATCGCCGGCCGCGCCGTGGCAGCTATCGCAGGCGGCGGCGTTGACGACGTCGAGGTGGCCATCGATGTGCAACTCCGGGTACGCGATCTCGAGGCCGCCGCCCGGGTTCATCGTCGGGTGGCAGGTGGCGCACTCACCATCCTGCGGGTGTGGCGCCGGCGGCGGCGCGCCGTGGCACGAGCCGCAGTCGCTCGGCGTGCTCGCGTTCTGGATCCACACCGGCTCGGTCGTCGCGCCGCCGGTGAGCGCGGCGCCGTGGCAGTAGCTGGTGCACGAGGTGCCGCTCCAGGCGCTGTTCTCGCCGAGGCCACCGAACGTGAGCTCGGCGGGCAACGCGGTGTCGAGGTGTCCGGCCGCACCGATCTCCTCGGGCACCACATGGCAGGTGCTGCACTCCAGGCGCTTGTGCCACGACGAGGTTTCGAGGTGCGCGCGGTGCGCACCGACGCCGGTCGTCGCCGGATCGGTGCCGCCCGAGGTATCGCGCGGCGGCGCCGCGACGCCGTCGGAGCCGTGACAGCTGGCGGCGCAGGTGGTCTGATCCTGGACCGGGATGCCGCCGTCGCTCGGATCGAACGAGCCCAGATCGCACGCCGCCAGCCCGAGCGCGGCCAGCGCGAGCAGGAGAGAGCGCGTCCAGGCCACCTGGAAGATTCCAGCAAGCGTGATGCCGCGCGGCGATCACGGAGTTCCGCCTACCTGCGCCGCGCCGATGTGCAGGTCCCGGAACGGCTGCGCAGCCCGCGTACACCGTCACCGATAGCGCCACGAAAGTCTCGCGAAGCCGCTCACCGAAACCACGCGCGGCCACTCGACCATCGCGCCGACGGTCGACGACTCGGCGTCGCGGACCCCGAGGTGACCGTCGATCAGCAGCAACCACTCGGACCCGGCGCGCAGGGTGAGCAGCCCGCCGACCTGCGCCGCGGTGCTGCGGGCGGTGCCGTGACAGGCCAGCGGATCGAGCGTCGTGCAGCCGGTCCGCGGCCCGAGGTCGGAGAACCGCTGGGCCACGAGGTCGAGCTCGACATCACCGCGCTCACCGGCACGACTCACGACCAGCCGCGCCGCCACGCCGCGTGACCGGCTCGGCGCCTGGTCGCCGATCGGCCCCAGCGCGCTCCCCGACAGCGCCACCCGCAGGCCGGCGAACGAACGGCGGTCGAGCACCGCCAGCGTGGCCTCGGCCATCGACGCGGCCGGGAACGCCACCACGCCGCCGTCGGCGAGTGGCACGTCGATGGCCGGACGGCGGTGCAGGCCGCCGCTGGCCGACAGCTCGAACCGGGCTTGCGCGAGCGCGAGGCTGACGCCGGCCCGGGCCAGGTCCTGCGACACCCGCACCACGGCGGCGTCGTTCTGCACCACGCCCATCGCCGCCGGGTCCGGATCTTCGAGCACGTTGCGGGCGCTGATCTCGAGCAACTCGGTGTCGACGTGATGGGCGGTCAGGGCCAGCTTCAGCGCCGGCACCGGGAAGCCGTCGACGCCGAGGCTGCCATTGGTCAAGCGCACGTCGCCGGCGCCGGCGACCTCGAGCACGCCGTAGTGGTAGGCGTCGATCCACGGCGCCGGCCGCCAGTAACCGCTCGCGCTCGTGAACACGCGGCTGGCGGCGACGCCGGCGGCACCGGGCACGTCCTGGAGCACGTGGATGCCGCCCACGCCGAGGTCGCCGTACAGCGACGGCCGACGGTACGACAGCCCGCCGCCACCGACGATCGGCACCAGCGGCGCGCCGGTGGCCGCGCCCGCTTCCCGGATCGCCGCGTAGTCGGTGGTGATCGAGCGCGAGCCGCGCTGCGGATACGCGCCGCCGAACAGCGTCGCGGACCACGCCGCCGCCAGCCGCCGCTCGACGGCGACGCCGTCGAGCCGGGTCGCTCCGACCGCGTCGACCACCAGCCGCCCGACCCGCAGCTCGCTGCCGCCCAGCGCGCGCCGGTAGAACGCAGCGCGCAGCTCGTACTCGGCGCCGGCGCCGGCGCCGGCCTGGTAGCGCTCGCTGGTGGTCTCGCGGATGCGACCATCGAAGCGCAGGCTGCCGCCGCCGACCCGGTCGGCGCGGAGCTCGAGCCGCGCGTCACCGAAGAACCGCCGCACCGGACTGGCGTCATCGGGCGCGTCACCACCCGCGACCAGCGGCGGGCCGTCGGACCCGAGCTCGCGGTGCACGAAGCTCGACAGGGTCAGGCGAACCTCGAGGTCGTGGGCCTGATCGCCGGCCGGCGGCGACGCGGTGGGGTCGGCCGCGGCCGAGGTCGTGGCGTCGCCGTCACCACCGTCGTCGTCGACCACCACGGTTCGATCGACGAACTGCGCCCGTGCCGCCGACGGCCACGCCGCGATCGTCGTCACCACCACCACGGCCATCCACGGCCGGCGGGCCCTCAACGACATATGCTCTGCCCCCCGAGCGCGGTGGCCGGTACCCAGACGTCGGGGTTGTGACAGCGCCCGCAGTCGAGCAGGGGGCCGTGGTCGGGGACGGCGACCGCGGCCGCGTCGTCGCGATGGCAACTCACGCACAGCGGCGAGACGGCGCCGAAGTTGCCGCTGCGGTGGCAGTCGGCGCACGGCAACGTGCGGTGTTGCCCCAGCAGGTTGCAGCCGACCGCGAGATGATCGAAGCGCGCCGGCGCGAACGCGCGCTGGCCATGGCACTCGCCGCAGCGCGGCGACAGCGAGTTCTGGTGGATGTCGTCGTCGCGATGACAGGTGATGCACAGGTTGCCGGAGCCCCGCCGCTGCTCGCCGCGCTGGTGGCACTCGCGACACGCGACCCGATCGTGGGCGCCGGTCAGCGAGAAGTCACCGACGTCGTGCAACGCCGAGACGTCGGTGAAGCGGGTGGTCGAGTGGCAGCGCTCGCACGCGGTGCCGTAGCGGCCGGCGTGCACCGCGGGCTCGGCGTGGCAGCCGACGCAGTCGCGACGGGTCGGCTTGAAGGTCCGGGTCGCGTGACAGCTCGCGCACGCCACGCCCACGTGACCGCCGTCGATCTTGAAGCGGGCGTCGCGGTTGTGCCGGAACAACAGGCCGCCGTCGTCGCGGTGACACGTATCGCACCGGGTCCCGAGCTGGCCGGCGTGGACGTCGTCGCGCTGGTGACAACCCGACGCGCCGCAGGTTCGCGGCGTGCCGTCGTAGATCCGGTTCGGGTGACAGCCGTCGCAGGTCTTGATCGCGGCGTGCTTGCCAGCCAGTCGCCAGTCGGTGTCGGCGCCGTGATCGAAGCGCACCGCGGGCCACTGTCCCGGCTCGTGGCAGCGCGAGCACTCCGGTCCCAGGCTGCCGCGGTGCAGCGAGTCCTCGTGGCACGACACCCCGCACTCGCGAGGCGTCTCGGCATAGACGTCGTTGACGTGGCACAGCTGGCAGTCGACCTTGGCGTGGGCGTTGGCGAGCGGGAACTTCGAACCCTGGCCGTGGAACAGCTCGAGGGACTCGCTGCGCATGCGCTTGCTGCCCGCCTCGTTGTGGCAGGTCAGACAGCGGTCGTTGGTGAACTTGCCGCCGTGCGCACGCTGGTGCTGGTGGCAGCTCATGCAGCCGTTCTTCTTCACGTCGAAGCGCTCGAACTCCGACGCTCGTGCGCCGCGATGGCAGGCCCGGCAGCCGACCGCGGCGTGCTTGCCGGTCAGCTCGAACCCGGCGCCGGTCTCGTGGTTGAACTGGAAGCCGCTCTTCCAGCCCCGCTGCGAGTGACACGTGGTGCACAGCGGCGGGTCACCGAACGCCGCGAAGCGCGGGCCGTGCTTGTTGTCGTCGGCGTGACAGGCCTCGCAGCGGCCGGTGGGCTCGCGCTTGCCGAGCGCCGGGGTGTGGCACGTCGCGCATGGCAGCCGAGCGTGCTCGCCGAGCAGCGGGTAGCCGGCCTGCTTCTTGTGGTCGAACTGGATCGCGTCGAGCGAGCCGAGGCGCGGCGAGTGGCAGCTCGTGCACTTCTTGGTGCCGAACAGCTGACCGTCGTGCGGGCTGTCGTGGCACGTCCCGCACTGACCATCGAAGCCGGCCAGCTTGAACGCCGCCTTGGGATGGCACTTGCTGCACGCGACGTCGGCATGACTGCCTTCGAGCGCCATCGCGGCGTCGCCCTTGGCGTCGTGATCGAAGTCCTTGGTGGGCTTCTGCGGTGACCACACGGTCTCGGTGTGGCAGCGATCGCAGCGCGTCAGCGCCGACCGCAGCCGGCCGTGCGGGTGATCGTCGTGACAGCCGCCGCAGGTGCGCTCGGCGCCCAGGAACGTGCGCAGGCCCTGCCGGTTGGCCTGGGTGTGGCACTTCGCGCACGGCGTCACGCCGTGCTTGCCCTGCAGCTGAGGCATCCCCTCATATGACGCCGAAGATTTCGCGGAAGACCGCGTGACGGCGGACGCCGGCATCGAACGTCGCCATCAGCAGCTCGAGGCGCTCCGGCTTCATGTTTGGGATCGCGCTGTACCAGTCGAGCCCCTGGTTAAGCAG
>CANKMW010000014.1 GCA_947483555.1 Myxococcales bacterium | reverse complement strand
GCTGTTCCGCCAGACGGTTCGCAACCTGTGCGACCTCTACACCCGCCAGCTCGGTCGGCACGAGCGCGTGCTCAGCCTCGACGAGAAGACCTCGCTGCAACCACGGACCAGGACGTCGCCGAACCGACCGGCTCGTGTACCGAACGAGCGGTCACCAACTTGCGGTGGGGTGTACTAAGCGACGTGGGTCGGGATCGCCGCACCCTGCGTCACACCCTCGCCGCTCGAGCTGGGGCGACGCATCAGGTACGACAGGGTCAGCGTGGCGACGATGAGCAAGATGATGACGGCGAGCGTGAGCCCACCCTGGCGGCCGCGATCCTGATCGAGGAGCGCTGGCGGCAAGAAGCTGCGCCAGCCACTGTCCTTGTCGCGCCGGGCTCGCTCGTCGAGCTCGCGCTCGGCGGCGTCGGGATCGTCGTCGTCGATCGACAGCGTGGGGATCGAGATCGACGTCGACGTCGCCGTCGACGCTGGCGGCCTCACGACCACGACCGTCGCCGGGCTGGTCTCGACGCGCCGCTCGAACGCTCGCTCGAGCGGTGCCTCCGCAACCAGCTCGTCGGCCAGCAGCGCGTCAGCGGCGGCAACGTAGTCCTCGATCGTGATCTCGACCTCGAGATCGTCATCGTTCGCATCCAGATCGTTCGCATCCGGATCCGCATTCGCGGCCTGGCGACGGAAACGGCCCTTGGAGTCGCGCACCCGCCGCGACCGCGGGGCGTCAACAACGGCGGTCACGGCCACGGCGACGGCGACTGGCGCGGCCGGCGCGGCGACGACGACCGTCTCGGGCGCGGTCTGCTGCAGGACGCGAGGCGCGGCCGGCACCACGACCACCGACGACGTGCGCGCCGCCAGCGGCGCCAGCGGTGCCATCGACTCGAGCAACGCGTGCGCCTGTGGCGATGCAACCGGCGCGGCGGCGAACCCGCACGCCGCGTAGCGGGCCAGGGCATCGTCGACCGACAGACCGACGCAGCGGGCGTAGTTGCGGATGAACCCGCGCACGAACACGTCGGCCGGCAACTCGTCGAAACGGCCTTCCTCGAGCCGCTCGATCGTCCGCTGCTGGATGCGGGTCACCCGCGCCACGTGCTCGCGGGTCAACCCACAGACCGTGCGGCCCGCCGTCAGCCAGGCGGCCAGGGCGGCGCGCGACGCCCCGCCAACGTCCGGCGTACCCGCGCCGTCGCTGCCGCCACGGCGACCGTCAAATGGCACCGCGCCGGCTCGGGCCGGCGTCGGCACGCTGGTGATCTGGTTGCGGCGATCCATCTCGGCGGGTCACGTAGCGGAGCCGCGGACGAGGCCGCGAAGCCGCGAAAAGGTCTTGCTAGAGTTGCAGCGCCCGGCACTGCGCTGCGGCGCAGCTGCGGGGCGAAAGCCGAAGACAGGCGTCGCGGGCGCGGCGAGCGTCATCGGGGAGGCCTTGTTCGAGTCGAGCCTTCATGAGGTAAAGCGCGGCATCCTGCGACCGGCACGCCGCCTGATCGCTAACATCCTGAAACTGCTCGGCCGCTTTTTCCCATTCTTCGCGGGCAAAGTAAACCCGTCCAAGCCAATAAGTTGCCACGCACATCCGAGGCTGGAACTGCAGCGCCTGCCGAAGCTCCTTCGCCGCCGCGATGTGGTCGCCTTTGTGGAAGTAGCTCCAGCCGAGCCGCGCGCGGGTCAGGCCTGGATTCACCAGCCGAACCTGGTTGGCCAGCGCGGTCGTGAAGTGCTCGACCGCCTGGTCGGGCTCGCCCAGCAGGTCGGAGACCACGCCGCGATTCGACCACGCCTCGCCATGGTCAGGGGCCAGCTCGACGGTCTTCTTGAGATCCGCCTCCGCCTTGGCGAGGTGGGCGTCCATGTCGGTGCGCAGCGCGTCAGCGTCGAGGCCGGTGAGACAGTCCTCGATCTCGACCAGGACAAACGCCTTCATGCCCCGGTAGAAATGGACCAGGCCACGGACGTGATAGGCCTCGTCGTTGGTGGGCAGGTACGCGATCGCCTTGTTGGCCTCGGCCTCGGCGGCCTCGAACTGGTCGCGGATGAGGAAGTCACGGGCCAGCGCCAGCCGGGTCTCGCTCTTCTTGGGATCGCCTTGCGGCCGCGTGCATGCGGCGCAGCCGGCCATGGCGATGGCCGCACCCATGCCGACGAGCATGAGGCACATTCCTTGAAATTCTGTGCCCTTGGCGACCAAGTCGGCGTGACGCTAGCGCGCGTCGTGCGTCGGGTCAACCAGCGGTACGATCCCCATCCTCCACCCACATGATACAGACGCGTATGCCCCTGCCCGGCCCGCTCGAGCCGTCCCGGACCCTCAGCTTCCCGTCGACCGGCGGTGTGACGCTCTACGCTGAGGTGTTCCTGCCCAGGAAGCCTGCCAACGCGGTCGCCGTCATGGTCCACGGGTATGCCGAGCACTGCGGCCGCTACCGTGAGGTCGCCAACGTCCTCGTCGGGGCCGGCGTGGCCACGCTCGGATACGACTATCGCGGCCACGGACGCGCCTCCGGACGCCGCGGTCACATCGATGCGTGGAGCGACTACCACGACGATCTCGACGCCGCGATCAGCCAGGCCCGCGCGCTCGCTCCTGGCAAACCGGTGATCCTGGTGTGTCACTCCAACGGCGGCCTCATCACCCTGCGCGCGTTGACCGACGCAGCCCGTCGGCCCGACGTGGCCGCCGCGGTGATCTCGTCGCCGTTTCTCGGGCTGCGCCTGCAGGTCCCAGCGGCCAAGGTGTGGCTGGCGCGCGGCATGAGCCGCGTCTTTCCGGCCTTCTCGCAGAAGAACGATCTGCGGGTCCAGGATCTGACCACCGACCCGGAGAAGCAGGCGGCACGCACCGCCGACACGCTCTGTCACGACGTGGCGTCGGCGCGCTGGTTCACCGAGGCGCAGGCGGCCCAGGCGCACGTGCGCCGTCAGGCGGCCAACATCACGCTCCCGACGTTGTGGGTCATCGGCGGCGACGATCCGATCGCCGATCCAACGGTCTCGGAGCCGCTGGCGCGCCACCTCCACGGCGCCGAGGTTCACCTCCTGCGTGGCTTCAAGCACGAGGTATGGAACGAGCGCGAACGAGCCCACCCCTTCGAGCTCACCGCCGCGTTCGTCGCCAAGGTCGCAACTGCCTGAGAGATCTCGGGGCTGCGGAGATCATTGCGGACGCCGTCGGTCCCTCTATACTTCTCTCCGTGATCACCACGCGGTGATCGCAGCTCCTTGAGTGTGATGAGTGATGAGATGCTGGCCACGGCCCTGCGCCTCCCGCTGATCGTCCGGTGATCGACCGGTTCGGTTCGAGGCGCCGACGCGGCAGATCTCGACGCCCGAGGCCCGCACGATGTCGATCCTCGCCTGCATGTGCAACCAACCGCAGCGCCTCGCCGAGGCGCTGTTCCCCGTGCGCCCGTCGCTGGTCGCGCCGGGCCCGATCGCGCGCTGGGGCATGGGCTACGTCCACGGCGGCGAGGTGCTGCTGTCACGGACTCCGCGCAGCGCGGCCGCCGATGGCACCGACCCGCTCGACTTCTTCCCGGCCATCGAGCCGATCAAGAGCGACTGCCTGATCGGTCACGTGGCCGGATCGGGGGCCGGATCGGGATCACCGACGCCGGCGACCAGCGACGACGTCAACGTCCCGACCGAGGCCACGCAGCCGTTTCGCTTCCGACGCTGGATGCTGGCGCAGGACGGTGCCGCCCTGGTCGAGGCCGACGTGTGGCAGCAGCTCGCCGATCGCGTGCCCGACTTCCTGCGCCGCAACCTGCGTGGTCGCGCCGCGGCCGAGCTGACCCTGCACGTGCTGATGGCGATGCTCCACGATCAGGGCATGCTCGACGACGCCAACCTGCCGTCGACGGTGGCTCGGCGAGCGCTGGCCGACACGCTGGCGCTGTTCGCGAGCACGCTGACGCGCACCGGCGCGTCGTGGCGGCCCGGCACGGTCGCGGCATCGAACAGCCGCGCGCTGTGGGTGGCGCGGCCCGAGGTCAGCGGCGCGCCGATCTTCGTGCGCCGGCTGCACGTCCTCGACGATCGCGGCCATCGCGACGACTCGTTCCGCGGCGTCTTGATCACCAGCGGGTTCCCGCCCGGCGAAGGTGCCGAGGAGGTGCCGGCCGGCTCGGTGGTCGCGGTGAGCCGCGATCTGCGCGTCGACATCTCGCCACTGATCTGAGCTGAGCGGCCTGAGCTGTGCGACCTGAACTGTGGGGCTGGACGGTCAGCGCGCCAGCTGGTAGGCGTCGGCGCGACCGCCCTTGACCGCCTTCTTGCCCTCGGCAGCGCCAGCGCTGGGCGCGGCGGCGAAGCCGCGCTCGACGCGCGAGGTCACGGTGCCGATGTCGGTACCCAGGGTGGCGTCACCCATCTCGCCGGCCAGCGCGGTGGCCTCGGCGGCGCGCACGCGCAGGATCTGCTGGGCCTGATCGAGCTTGCCATCGTGATACGCCGCCGACGCGTCTTCGAGCGCGCGCGCGGTCCGCGCCTCCTCGACCAGCCGGACGGTGTCCTTGTCGCGGCTCGACGCCACCACCGCGGCGTCGCCGGTCACCTCGGCGCGCGCCATCGCGGTGTGGGTGCGGGCACCCTGACCGAGCTCCTCGAACGTCCAGGTCACGCTGGCCAGCTCCTTCACGCTCTCGCCGCCGACGGTGGCGCGGATGCGCAACACGACCTTGGTGTGCTCGCCGCGACGCAGGTCGGCGACCGGGATCTGGATCGCGTTGCCATCGCGGACCAGCTCGTAGCCGATGACGTCGAGGATCTCGACCCCGGCGGCGGGCTCGACGCGCAGGCTGGCGTGGGTGAGCACGGTCTCGCCGAGGCTGCCCAGCTCGGCGACGAACATGGCGCCGAGATCGGCCGCCTTCTCGACGAAGTGGTAGTTGCCGCGGCCGGCGACGGCGATGCCGGCCATGGTCTCCTCGTTGAAGTCGAGGCCGACGCCGACCGACGTGATCGAGATGCCGGAGGCGGCGCGCTGGCTGGCCAGCCGCACCAGGCCGGCGCGGTCGTAGATGCCTTCGTTGGCCTGGCCGTCGCTGATCAGCACCATGCGGCGGAGCGGCGTGTGCGCGCGGGCCAGCTCGTCAGCGCCCAGGTTGAGGCCGCCCGAGATGTTGGTGCCGCCATCGGCGACCAGCGCGGAGATCGCCGCCTTCGCCCGCGCGCGCGCCTCGCCGGTCGCCGGCCCGAGCGGGACCACGATCTCGGCGCTGGTCGAGTACGCGACGACGGCGAGCTCGTCCGCGGGGCCGAGCTTGTCGATCAGCACCATCGCCGACACCTTGGCGTCGTCCCACGGCTGGCCCAGCATCGAGCCCGAGCGATCGAGCACGATCGCGACGCTGGTGGGCGCGCGGGCGGTGACGCGGTGATCGGGCGCGGCCAGCGCGATCGCCAGGTAGGTCTCGGTCGTGCCGCGCATGATGTGACTGGAGTCGAGCCGCGCCGAGATGTACGGCGAGCTCGGACCCACCACGCGGCGAGGTTGCACACGGCGGGGGGTCAGAAACAGGATCGCCGCCAGCCCGGCGGCGGCGGCGACGAGGGCAACCGCGGTGCGGCGGCGATGGCTACGGGCGACGGACGCGGTGGCGCTGCTCATGAGGACCGCAAACGCACGGCACCTGCGCACAGATCTACACGGCAGAACGAAGCCAAATCAGCGCGTTACGACGCGGCGCGTAATCTGGAGTTGACACGTCGCGTCACCAGGCATAACACTACGCGTCATGATGACTGCTCAGGATCGCAAGCGTCAAGAACGTCAGGCCCGCCGTCGGCGCATCCAGGATGCTGCTCGTCCGGTCTTCGTCGAGCGCGGCTTCGCCCGCGCCTCGATCGAACAGATCGCGAAGCAGGCCCAGCTGTCCGTCGGGGCTATCTATCTGTACTTCCAGTCGAAGGAGGATCTCTACATCTCGATCCTCGAGACCTCGCTCGAAGAGCTGGACGGTCAACTCGCCGAGGTCCGCCGCGGCGACGCGAAGGCCCGCCTGGGTGCCGCGTGGACCCGCCTCAGCGGATGGGTCGAGGCCGAGCCGGAGATGGCGCGAGCGCTGGCGATGACCAGCCAGCCCGGCCTGCGAGCCCAGCTCACCGAGGACGTCGCGGTCGGCGTCGCCGGCTCCGTGTCGCGGCTCCGGGAGCACCTCGGCGCCTGCATCGCGGACGGCATCCACGTCGGCGCCTTCCGCTCGGTCAGCCCGAGCGAGGTGGCCGACATGCTGTGGACGGCGTTCATCGGCAGCCTCGCGGCTGACGGGGTCAGCGGCAACTTCGCCCTGCCCGCCGCCCACCGCGCGACGCTGTTCGCGTGCGTCGAGGCCGGCCTGCGCGCCGCCGAAGCCGCGTACGTCCGCCACGCGGCCTGATCCGGGGCGGTCAGAACCGCCGACTGCCGCCGCTGCCGATCATGAGCCACGACGACGAGTAGTCGCCGTCGTTGATGTGGACCACCAGCGGTTCGGCCGAGGTGTCGCGGATCGGATTGAGCTGGGGCACCTGGCCGGTGCCGGCGGCCACCGTGCGATCGGACATCTTGGCGAAGCCGACCAGCACGTCGACCGTCCACGAGCCGATCACGTAGCCGACGCCGAGCGCGAGCAGGTGTTTCTGGCCGTCGACGGTGAGGACCGAGAGGTACTCGTCGGGCGGCGCGCCGGTCTCGAAGGCGTAGCCGGCGCGCACGGTCAGCGGCTTGCTCGCCGATGGCCGGCCCTCGACGCCGAGGTGGGCGGCGTAGGTGTTGGCGAACCGTCGCGGCACCACCATCGGGCCGAGCTCGTAGGTGCCGACGCCGGCGACGTCGACGATCCGCACGTCGCGCGGCTCGATGCGCATCTCGTCGTGCTGCGACCACAGCTCGACGGTGCCGGCGACCTCGACCCGCCAGCGGCCGGGACGGACCTCGAGGCCGGCGCGCATCGCGGCCGGCAGGTCGAACGAGATATCGGCGCGGTCGCCCTCGACCGAGGCGCCGTTGAAGAACCCCGACGCCGGTAGTCGGCTGTGCAGCGTGCCGTGGCCGCGGACCCAGACCGGAAGCTGGAGCGATGCCCCGACGGTCGCCTGCTTGCCGAGGTCGACCTGGATGCCCACCGAGCCCGACGGGTTGAGGAAGCTGTCCTGATCGACCCGATTGACCGAGTCGAAGTCGGGATCCTCGGGCGCGCAGGTGGTCTGCGACGGGCAGCCCGACAGCACGATCTTGGTCTCCAGCGCGACCACGTGATCCTGCACCGTCACCCCGACCCGGAACCGCTCACCGAGGCGGACGCCGACGCCGACACCGGCGGTGACGATCAGCGACTTCGACAGGTCGACCGACGAGTAGCGCTGCGGTCCGTCCTCGGCGAACCGGGCCAGGCCGGCATACGGCGCCCAGACCCCGAACGCCAGCACCGCCTGCTTGCCGAGCGGCCGGGCGTAGCCGAGCGATGGGACGGGGATCCCGGGCGCCTGGTTGTCGACCGCCGGCAGGATGTTGCCGCCCGAGTCGATCCGCTGGTAGCCGATCGACTGGCCGACGAAGGCGACATCGATCAGCGCCGCCGGACTGGTGAGATGGCCGAGGCCGGCGGGGTTGAACCAGGTCGCCGACAGATCGTCGGCGCCGGCGACGAACGCACCGCCACGGCCGGTCGGGCGCACGCCGCGGGTCGGCAGGTACATGCCGCCGGCGGCAGCCTCGGCGGCGAAGCCAGACTCCAAGCCAGACACCAAGCCAGACACCAGCGCCAGCGCCAGCGCGGCGCGCAGACCAGAATTCGACATCGTCACTCCGCCGTCACTCGAGGTTGCGCGACCTGATGATCGCGATGAATTTACGCAGGCCACGTTTCTCCTCGTCGAGGAAGTCGGCGACCCCGGTCAGCACCGCCCGGTAGTCGTCGGCGGCGTAGCGGGCGCCGAGGTCGTCGTACGGCCGGGCGCGCAGCACCTCCGACAGACCGTCGATCAGATCGCCGACCGCGGTGCGGCCCGGCCGGTGCTCGGAGTACAGGTTCACCATCATCCGGGCCAGCGCCTGGTTGGCGTCGCTGGCCCGCGCGCCCTTGACGAACTCGAGCTGGGCGTCGAGCCAGCCGCGTTCGGGCGCGATGGCCTCGCCGATCACGCGAGCGATCGGGACCAGGTCGCGATCGTCGAGCGCGATCTGCGCCAGATCGGCAATCGCGGTCAGCGAGGTCACGAACGACTCGCTCGAGGTGGCTTCGTCGACCAGGTACTGCATCAAGCTCTCGAGCTGCAGCCGGGTCTCGGGCGTGGCCTGCAGCGACACGATGAAGTCGGCGGCGCCGGCGAACACCGGGCTGGTCAGCTTGGCCTCGAGATCGCCGGGCAGCTCCTGGGTCAACCAGGCCACCCGATCGCCGGTCCCGTCGTGGGCCGCGATCCGACGCTGCAGCAGATCGACGACCGCCAGCAGGACGCCGCGGGTGCGCGGATTCTTGAATCGCCAGCCCTGCCCGGGTACGTCGGCGCCGCGAGTCAGCACGTCGACGACCTCGCTGACCGACTCGGTCCACGCCTCACCCTCGGCGCCAGCCTGGCCCAGGCGATCGCGCTTGCGATTGTAGGCGTCGGCCAGCAGGTGCCACGGCGACATCGTGGTCACGGCGACGCCGTTGGAGGTGGTGGTGGCGGTGCGGCCCTGGCGATCGGCGAGGCCGGCGCGCGGCGTCATCAGGTAGCTGGCCGCGACCCGGACGATGTCCTCGTAGCTCTTGCCGTTGGCGGTGACCGCGTTGAGGATCGGTGCGGTGGCGGTGAGCGCGCCCATGAGCGATCCATCCTGGAGGATGTCGACCATCAGCGCCTCGTAGGTCATCGCGCCCGAGCCGAAGACGTAGCCGGCCGCCACCGGGTCGACCGACTGATGGGTCACCGAGTTGCGGGTCGCCCAGTGCTTGTGCAGCGCCACCATCACGTCGATGAAGAGCTGCTCGCTGTTGTTGTCGGCGAACGCCTGCACCACCGGGCGCAGCTGGTCGTAGAAGCCGTCGACCTCCCACACCGGCAACGTGCCGGCGTGCTGGGCCTTGTACAGGTCACCTTCGCGATCGCGCATCGGATCGATGATGTTGTTCAGGTAGGCCGGGGTCGGGTCGAGGAACAGCACCCGGTTGAGCGCGTTCGGGGTCGGATGGGTGCGCATGCCGACGATGCCGACGGTGTCCTCGAGGAACTGGTCGCCGCCGAAGGTGTCGAGCGAGAACGAGACCACGCCACCCCAGTTGTAGTTGAAGTTGGCCTTGGGCTGCGGTCGCCGGCCCTGGCTGACGCAGCCCTGCGGCGTGGCCGCCGTGGTGGTCGAGTCGAAGGCGCCGGCGTTGGTCTCGCAGATGTACTGGCCCGATCCGTTCTTGGCGTACGCGATCGACTGCAGGTAGAAGGTGGCCAGGTTGTCGACCCGGAACAGCTCGCACTGGTTGTAGGTGCCGAGCGTGATACCGACGAACGGATCGACGACCCGCGCCCCGGCCTTGTTGCACGCCACCGCGTTGTTGGAATCGGCGATGACGTGGAGGATGCGCTGGAAGATCGAGCGATCGAACCCCGAGTCGGGCCGGCTGCGATCGACCGCGGTCGCGAAGCTACCGGTGACGGTCTGGTTGCTCGGGTTGATGTCGAAGCGATCCTTGTAGGCCATGAACTTGCGGAAGCGCTCGCCGAGCTGCGCCACCTCGGGCCGCTCCATCGCGGCCAGCAGCGCGGTGACCAGCGCCGGCCGGGCCAGGATCTGACGGAAGACCGGGATCAGGTCGTCCCACATCGGCGCGGTGGCCGGGATGACCGCCTCGGGGTGGTTGTCGCCCTTGCGCGCCGCCGAGATGAAGACCTCGGCCAGCCGCGCGACGTCGGCCTCGCGGGTCGACAGCAGCGTGGTGGCCAGCGCGAGGGTGTCGGTGATCGCCGGGTCGCGCAGCATGCTCAGGTAGCCGTAGGTCATGTCGAGCAGCGGCGAGGTCGCGACGTCGTAGCCACGGTAGGTGAGCGACTCGCCGTTGCCGTAGCTGCGCGTCTGCTCCATGCGCGCACCGACCAGCGCCGAGGCGCCGCGGGTGAGATCGAAGGCGGTGCCTTTCTGCGGATCGAAGAGCTGGATGCCATCGCGGGCCAGCGCGGCCAGCACCGTCTTGTCCAGATCGACGTACTGGTAGAGCAGCGGGCCGGCGGCGGCGGTGAGGGCGCGACCCTGGGGATCGCGGAACTGCCACGGCGAGGCCGCGGCGCCCTCGGGGAGCTCGAACGGCGCCGGGGCCGCGATCGGCGTGCCGGCGGCGTCGACGAAGCGACCGAGGTCATCGATGTCGGCCTGGCCGTCGCTGTTGCCATCGACGTAGGGCGCCACCACGGCCCGCAGCCGGGCCACGCCGCGGGCGTCGCGCGTGGTCAGCGGCGCCACCATGGTGGTACCGAGCTGGGCCCGCTCGGTGAGCAAGAAGTCGAGCGCGATGCGCAGCGTGCGATCGGCGGCGTTGGGGCTGGGTGCCGGCTCGGCGTTACGCAAGGCGATGCCGAGCGCCTCGATCAGGTTCTGCCACTCGCCACGGGCGCCACCGCCGGTGGTGACCGACTCGGTCAGCGTGAGCAGGAAGTCGTGAAGCTCGGGGTAGTTCACCAGCGCCCGCAAGGCGCCCATCGCCGGCGTCAGCGGCCGGTAACCGAGGCGGTGACCGAGGCGCTCGAGCGCGCCGATGGCTTCGTCGTCGATCGCGATGTGGCGCAGCGACGCGATCAGGGCGTCGATCGCACGCTGCGAGGTGTCGTCATCGTAGAGGGCGAGGAACTCGTTCGACGTCAGCAGCGTCTGCAGATCGGGCAGATACGCCTCGGGATAGATGGCGTCGACGGCGGCGGTGAGCCGCTCGCGCTCGGCCAGCAGCGCCTTGAGCTTGCCCGACGCGGTCGCCGGCGGCGCCAGCCCGAGGCGACAGATGTCGCGCATCGCATCGCCGCGGACGTCGGTGGCGCCGCCGTCGGCGAGGTCGTCGAGGTACGCGATCCGCTTGCACACCAGCGTGTGCACCGTCTCGCCGAAGCTGCCGTTGTCGACCGGCTGCCGCGCCTCGTCGAAGCCGCCGTGGCAGCCCGCCGACATCAGCGCCGCCATGCTGATGACCGCCGCGAGGCGATCCGTGACGGTTGGACTCTGCCGTGGCGTCACGCGGGCGATCGGGTCGTTCTTCAGCAAGCTACACTCCTGAACCAAGGTCGATATGAAGCGGTAACGAAGCGGAGTTCCACGCTAAACGGTGGTCTGGCCAGTCGTCAATCGCCGAGTTCGGGACGAACCTGGCTCAGGCCTGAAACGATGGTTGGCAGCCTCACCGAAGCCGCCGGGCGCGTGAGTTACGACGCCGGCCCGAGATCGCCAGCCGTCGATTCGAATGCGTGACCGATCGCGCACGTCCATCTGGATGTGGGAACAGATCGTCCATCGAGCTCGCTGACTGGCTGCTGCCTGCCGGGCGGGATCCGCCTCGAGCGCGCGGTCGCCGCGGGCGCGAGCGGGACGGTGTATCGAGGCTGGCACGATGGCAGCGGTGCGATCGCGGTGAAGGTGAGCCACGACGCCGACGATCGAGCCGCCGGGCGGGCGATGCGTGAGGCGCGCGCCGCCGCGGCGCTCGACGCGCCCGGCATCGTGCGGGTCGCCGGCTGCGGCCGGCTCGAGGACGGCCGGACCTGGGTGGCGATGGAGTGGATCGACGGCATCACGCTCGAGGACGCGCTCGGCGAGGACGCGGGACAGCGCTGGCCGCTGGCGCGCACCCTCGGCATCGCCGCCCAGCTGGCGCGTGCGCTCGCCGCGGCCCATGTCGCCGGCATCGTGCATCGCGATCTCAAACCGTCCAACGTGATGGTCCGCCGCGGCAGCGACCAGGTCGTGATCGTCGACTTCGGCATCGCCCGCCGCGCCGGCGACACGGCCTCGAGCGTCAGCCGCTGCGCCGGCACGCCGCACTACATGGCGCCCGAGCAGGCGCTCGGCGAGGACGTCGACGCCCGCGCCGATCTCTACTCCCTGGGCTGCGTGCTGGTTCGCATGACCACCGGACGGGTGCCGTTCGACGGCTCCGCCGTCGAGGTCTTGCTCGCGCACCTCGGTCAGCCGCCGCCGGCTCTCGATGGCGTGCCGCCGGCCGTGGCGACGCTGATCGGGCGCCTGCTGGCCAAGCGGCCCCGCGAACGCCCGCCGAGCGCGGCGGCGGTCGCCGACCGGCTCGACGCGCTGGCGCGCGACGCGGCTCCCATCGATCCCTTCGATGCCACCGTGCCGGTCACGACGCTGGCGCCCCGATCGTTGCCGCACCTGACGCCGCTGCCGCCGACCCGTCGGCAATCGGTACCGGGCCGGCGGACGGCGACGCTGGCGATCACCTGCATGGCCGCGATCGCGGTCGGCGTCGGCTCGTTCACCGCCGTCCGCACGCTCCAGGTCGACAGCGCGGTCGCCGATCCAACACCGCGGTCACCGGCGCCGCCGGTGCCGCCGCTGGTGCCGGCACCGCGGTCGCCGCTCCCGGCCGAGCGTGCCGACCGGATGGTGATCGTCGTCGATAGCGGCCACGCCATGCGGGCGACGATGCTCGGCATGCCGATGGCCGGCGGCGAGCTCGCCATCGAGCTCGCGATCTGGGACGACGCCGACCTGCCGATCGCGGCGACCCAGGTCGCCGCCACCATCCGCTCACCGGGCGGCCGGACCGTCGGGTTCGGCGTGGCGGGCACCGATGGCGTGTTCCGGCTGCGCCAGCCGGTCGCCGACGCCGGCGCGCACATCGTCACCGTGTACGCGCCCAGCGGCGAGACCACGTTCACGGTCCGGGTCGAGGTCGGGTCGCGGCCGTCGGCGTGACGATCAGGCTACGGCTTGCGGGCGCGGAACACGAACGCACCACCGAGCCGGAGCTCCTCGTACTCGGAGAATCCCAGCCGCGACAGCTGGGCTCTGAGCTCGCCCGGATCGTAGCGACGGATGCCGGCGATCCGTGCCGCCAGGCGACCGGTCAAGGTCGGCGCTTCGGCGAAGGTCGAGCCGACGTAGATGCCACCGGGCCGCAGCGTGCGCCAGATCTCGCGGAACACCTGCTCGGCATCGTCGTAGGCGTGGATCGCGCCGCTGTTGTTGATGCCGTCGAAGCACCCATCGACGAACGGCAACTGATGGGCGTCGGCGCGGACCAGCAAGACGTTGGTGTAGCCGCGGACCCGGCCGACCGCGACCTCGAGCATCGCGCGCGAGATGTCGAGGCCAACCACCAGCGCGCCCGGCGCCGTGGCGGCGATCGCGCGCGTGAACAGCCCCGGCCCGCACGACAGATCGAGCCATGGGCCGTCGCGATCATCGAGCGACAAGGCGTTCTTGTGGATGAACATCTCGCCGGCGAAGCCGCCCACCGCGGCGCCCGCACCCCGGCCAGCGAACATGCGCACGAAGGTCGGCCGCCACACCCGCTCGTAGGCGCGCGCCACCAGCGCGCTCTCCATGAAGCGCTGCTCGGCGGTGGTCGCCGCTGGCTCACCGCGGGCGGAGACGTCGAGCAGATCGTAGAAGCCGCGACCGGCGTCGAGGACCAGATCGCAGCGACCGCAGCCGACGGCGGAGGTGCCGGCCGAGGCACCGTCGAACTCGCCCGACGCGCCACAGCGCGGACACTTGAGGATCGGCAGGACGTGAGGATCCAACAGCGATGCGTTGTAACACCTCGCCGCGGCCGCTACCAGGAGCCACCGACCAGCGACAGCGCGGCGCCGCGGCCGCCCTGCACCCGCGTCATGCCGAGCCCGCCGACGTCCCAGCCGGCGCGGCCGTGACGGAACAGGGCGGTCGGCCCGGTCTCGAGCTCGGTCGGAACCTCGCCGGCCGGCTTCATGTTGCGGGTCCATCGGAAGCCGAGGTAGACGCCGCTGAGCAAGCCCACCGTGGACAGGAACCCGAACGCCTGCTCGTCGTCGGTGCTGTCGGGATCCTCGGCGACCGCATAGAGCAGCCACGGCGCGGCGGCGCCGATGAGCGCGGCCGCGTTGACCCGGGCCAGGCGCGCGGTCGAGAGGTCGGACTTGCGGGCCGCGGCGTGGCCGATGAGGTAGCCGCCGCCGATGCCCACCACCCCGTTGAGCGAGAAGGCCTCGCCTTCGGGTGGATCGAGCGCGAAGGCGAACATCATGCCGCCGAGCAGGCCCCAGGTCGCCATCGAGTCGATGAGCGCGTGATCGCCCACGGTCAGATCGGCGCTCTTGTTCAGGACATGGGCGGTGAGGCCGCCGCCCAGCGCCCCCAGGATCGCGCCGCCGGTGACATCGTCCGCGGTGGTGCCGTCCAGGCCGGTGACGACGTCGGCGAACAGGCCGCCGGCGATGGCGCCGCCGACCACGCCGCCGGCGTAGCGCGCGAATCGGGTCGGTCGTTGCGGCGAGGGCGGGGTCGGCTCGGGGGTGTCGATCCGATCGTCGGGCGGTGGCTCGTAGGGGGGAGCGATCGGATCGAGCGGCGGTGGTGGCGGCGCGTCGACGATGCCGAGCTTGCGGTTGAGCTCGGCGAGCAGGAGCTTGGCGTCGGCGTCGCCGGGCGCCCGCATGAGCGCCTCGACCACCAGCTGCTTGGCATCAGCGTAGGAGGCCTCGGCGTCGAGCACCCGCGCGCGGGCGAGCAGCGCCTGGGCGACCGCCAGATCGATCTCCGGATCAGTACCGTGCGGTGTCGGGGTTGGCGTCGCGGTTGGCGTCGGGGTTGGCGTCGGCGCCTGGCCGGCATACGGGTCGACCGGCTGGGCCCACGCGGCCGGCTGGGTCGCGACCAGGGCGCTCGCCAGCGAGAGCAAGGCGGTGGCGCGTCGGCGGAGGTCGCTCGTCACCTCTCCTGCGTACCACCCCTACGCCAGCGGTTCAACGTCACGTGCGCCTGGCCGCACCGCCGCGCGGCGTGCCGCACAGGGGACGGCAACCGCCGCCGGGCTGGCGCCGGTCCGTGCGGTCAGGCGTTGTGCGGCAGGGTCGGGACCGACTGCGGCGGCGGCCGACCCTCCTTCCAGCTCTTCTTGTAGAAGAACATGAACACGACCTGGATCATGGCCAGGATCGGGACCGCGAACAGCGCGCCGATCAACCCGTAGCTGTGCTCGCCGAGCACCAGCGAGAAGATGACCAGCACCGGATGGATCTTGGCGGCGGTGCCGATGATCTTGGGGTTGAGGAAGTTGGCCTCGATGAAGTGGATGCCGACGATCCAGCCGACCATGGCCACGCCGCGCACGACATCGAGCCCGGCTTCGCCCGACACCAGGGCCGCCATCACGATCGGGATCGACGACAGGATCGATCCGAAGATCGGGATGAGGCTCATCAGCGCCGCGACGAACGCCAGGATGAGCTGGTACTTCACGTCGAAGATGACGAGGCCGATGTAGGTCAGGATGCCGTTGATCAGGCAGATGAGGAGCTGGCCGCGGATCACGCCCGACAGGCCGCGATCGATGCCAGCGATGATGACGTCGTAGTCGTCGCGCACGTGAGGTGGGAACAGGCTGCGCATGAAGCCGTGCACCTTCTCCATGTCGATCAGGATGAAGGCGCCGATCATGAGCACCAGGAAGAAGGTGAACACGCCCTTGATCATGGCGGCGACCAGCGCCTGGCCGAAGCGGAACAGATCGTCGACCTGCGACTGCAGCCCCGACATCGCCTGGCCGATGTACGCGCGCAGCTTCTCCTCGAGCGTGACCGCCTCGGCCATCGTCTCGCTGGGCAGGATGCGCATGCCACCGCCCGGCTCGGGCTTGATCAGGATGCCGGACGGCGCCACCTGGGCGGCGAAGCGACCGTCGGGCAACGGGGTCAGCGTGAACGCGGTGCCGGGCGGCAGCGGCACGTCGGGCACCAGCGGCGCGTCGGCCGCGCTGGCGCGCTTGGTGGCCAGCGCCGGGAAGCGTTGCTCCAGCCAGCGCGCCAGCTCGGGCGTGTACTCCTCGTTGACCTTCTCGTAGAGGACCGGCATCTCCTTGCCGATGCGGGCCACGTCCTTGTACAGGCGCGGGACGAGCAAGAAGAAGAAGCCGACCACCGCGGCGATGAAGATCAAGTAGCAGCCGATGATCGCCAGCCCGCGCGGCATGCGCCGCGAGCCGTCCTTGCGCTCGACCAACCAGCGGATCACCGGCGCCAGGATGTAGGACACCAGGCCGGCGAAGATGAACGGCAACAGCACGCGGCGGCCAAGCACCACCACCAGGAGGACGAACAGCGGGAAGCCCCAGCGGCGCAGGAAGGTCCGCACCGGTCCGCCCGGATCGAGCAGGCCGCGCCGGCCGCCGTCGCCGGAGAACGCGACCGGCCCTGACACCGCGCCTGACGACGCGGTGGAGACGGACTGCGGCACTGCCCCCGAGGGTGGTGCGAACGGTGGTGGATCGGTCGGGCTCGCCATGGCTGGTCCTGCGGGCGGGCCCGTCAGGTCTTCTTTCGTCGCATACCCGACCACGCGCCCGAGATCCAGCCCCCGACACGCCCGAGTACCGACGGCCGCGCCGAGCGGGCGACGAGCTCGGCGTCCGACAGGCCGTGCTCGATCTCGGGCGCCGGCAGGGCGGTGAGCGCGGAATCACCGAGCAGCGTGCGGCCGACCTGATCGGCGACCGCGAGGCGCGGCTCGGCGCGGCGTTCGCGAGGAGCGCGCGCGACCACGACCCGATCGCGGCCGACCTCGGGCCGCGCGACGCCCCAGCGCCGGCAGCCCGCGCAGCGCCACGCGAAGGCCGGCGAGCGGTGGCTGCACGAGGCGCACCGCCACGACGCCCCGTCAGCCCAGGCCAGGGCGCCACCGGCGGCGGCGAGCGCCGTGAGCTCACTGGTGATCTGGTCGGCATCCTTGCTGGCAAGCGCCAGCCGCGCCGCCGCGATCCGGGCCGGCAGGTGCTCCGGTGAGTCGACCGCGACCTTGCGAAAGCGCTCGAGCGCCGCGCCGGCGTCGAGCGGGTCCAGGGCTTCGGCGGCGGCGACGGCGAGGTGAGGACTACGCGTCGAGTCGGCGAGCTCGGCCAGGGTGGCGGCGGCCGCCTGCGCGGCGGCGCGCTCGGTGATCGGATCGAGCGCACCGGCGCCGATCGCGACCACGGCCGTGGAGTCGTTGGTGTGCCTGTCGTCGTCGTCGAGATCGTCGGTGACCGTTGGCGCCAGCGGCGGCGCCGGATCGGCGTCGCGCGCCGCGAGCTGCCGCTCGGCCTCGGCCAGTCCGGGGACCAGGAAGCGGGCCAGCTCGGGGGCCACGCCGAGCGCCTGGCGCAGCCGTTCGCGCGCCGCCTTGGGGTTCTTGCGCGCGGCGGCCAGCTCGGCTGCGGCCGCGAAGAAATGCGCCGTCTCCTTGCCGTCGGGCGCGCTATCGCGCGCGTCCTTGAGCAGGCGCTTGGCGCTATCGAGATCGCCGTCGGCGATGGCGCGCTGCGCCGCCGCGCACTGCAGGTGGTGGTGGCGCCGGGGTGGGACCTCGCCGCGCAGCTTGCACAGGCGCGTCCAGGCGCCGGCCGCCTCGGCGAAGCGGCCCTGTTCCTCGTACATGCCGCACAGACCACGCAGGGCGCCCTCGTGGCGCGGCTCGGCGGCCAGGACCTCCTCGAGGGCGCGCGCGGCACGCCGCGGCATGCCGGCGGCGCGAAAGTCGAGACCGAGCTCGTAGAGCGCCCGCTGCTTGAGCTTGTGGGTCGCGCCTTCGCGCACCGCCAGCGCCTGGTGCACGCGGATGGCGCGCTCGTGTTCGCCGCGCGCCCGGAACAGCGCCGCCAGCGCGAAGTACGGCTCGCTGTCCTCGACGTTCTCCTCGACGACCTTGCGCAGCTCGGCGATCACCGTGTCGTGATCGCGGGCGATGTGATGGATGAGCGCGCGCATGTAAGCGCGACTGTGGCGAGCCGAACGCTTGAGCATGCGGTCGTCGGGGACGTAGTAACGGCCGATGAGGACCCCGGCGGCGAGCGCGCCCATGCCGACCAGGAGGATCAGGAGCGCCGCCCCCACTAGCGACGCTCCGCTTCGTCGTCATCGTCGTCGCGCTCGATCGCCCGATCGATGGCGGCCAGGACGCGGGCCGCGCCGGCATCGGGTTCCTCGGCCAGATCCTCGAGCGGGGCCGGCTCGACGAACGGCAGGTTGCGCAGCCGCGCCAGCTCGCGCTCGACGCGGCCGATCAAGGCCTCGTACTGCCGTCGCCGCCACAGGTAATACATGCTCCACAGCAGGAGCACGGCGATGGCGAGCGTCGCGACCAGCCAGCCGGCGATCAACGCCGGCAGCCACACCTGCAGCTTGGGCTCGGCGGTCAGGCCCTCCAGCCACGGCGGCACGTCGACGGCGACCCAGCTCGCGTTGGCGACCAGGAACAGGCCCACGATCACGCCGAGCGCGATGAACGTGAGTGTGACCGTCGCCTTGGCCGCGATGCGGAGCCAGCGAATCACCGGAGCTGCCCCCGAGGCGTCATCGGGAGCCAGTCTACCGGAGACTGATCCGTACCGGTACCGGTACGGGTACCGGTACGGGTACCGGTACGGGTACCGGTACCCGACGTCCGACGTCCGATACCGATACCGATACCGATACCGATGCCGATACCGATACCGATACCGATACCGATACCGACACCGATGCCGAAACCGATACCGAAACCGATACCGAGACCGACGGCCGAGACCGACGGCCGAGACCGACGGCCGAGGCCGATGTCGATCTCAGACCACGCCGGTGTGGCCCGTCATGATGTTGGCGTTGGCGAGGCGGCGGGCCTCGGCGACCGAGCGCATCGTCGTCCACAGGCCCGGGTTCTGCGCGACCAGATCGTAGAAGTCGCGCGGCGGCAAGACCGCCAGCTCGCAGGGCCCGGCGGCGATCACGCTCGCCGACGCCATCTCGCCCGACAGCAACGCCATCTCGCCGAAGTAGGAGCCTTCGCCGAGCGTCGCCAGCACGACGGCGCGGCGTTCGCCGACCTTGCGGACCACCTCGACCGCGCCCAGCACGATGAGGTAGAGGCCACCGGCGCGTTCACCCTGACGAACCACGGCCTGGCCACTGTCGGCGTGAAGCGGGTGAAACCGGGCCAGCAACGCCGGCCGGTGTTCGTCGGGGACCAGGGTGAACAGCGGCGTGGTGCGCAGCAGGTTGGCGAGCAGGCGCTCGCGGTAGAACCGCTCGAGGGCCGGGCCAACCTCGGGGAACACCGCGGCCAGCTCTCGCAGGAGCAGACGCGGGATCTCGAACACCTCGACGTCGGTGAGCGCCAGCACGGTGGCGTGGCGTCGTCGATCAGCGAGCAGCGCGAACTCGCCGAACATCGAGCCGTCGGTCAGCCGGGCCAGCTCGACCGGCTCGCCCTCGTCTTCGACGCGGCGCTGGACCACCACGACCCCATGGGCGATGACGTAGCAGGCGTCGCCAGGATCGCCCTCGCGGATGATGACCTCGCCGGGATCGAACTGCTTGACGACCGCTCGCCGCGCCAGCTCGTGGGCGGCCTCGTGGGGCAGGATCGAGAACACGCCGAGCGGTCCTTCGAGCACCGAGCCGTCGGGACCCAGCGACGACAACGTGGCGTCGAACGAGGGCTCGAACGTACGGCCGAGCTCGGTGGCCGCGTCCTCGGTGGCGGCGCGCTGCCCGGGCCCGGGCCGCGGTACGTCACCGCGCAAGGTTCCATCGTCGCCACCGACGTCCGGAGGATGGGTCGGTTCATCGTCGAACGGGGCCTGGCCGGTCCGCCCGGTGTCGGTCTCGCCCGTATCGCCGGTGTCGTCGTCGTCGACGTGCGGCGCCGGATGGCGGGCGGTGGCGGTCCCGGAATCCGGACCGTGGTGATGACCGGCGCTGGCGCGCGGGCCGGGGTTGGTCACCGCATCGTCAGCCGCTTCCATGGCCGACTCGATCGAGAGCGGCCCGAGATCGAGGATCGACAGATCATGCGCCGAGAGCTTGGGCCGCTTGCGGGTCACCATCTCGGCGGCGACGTCGGCGTTCGCCGGACGCGCGCCGCGCTGGGTCGGCGCGTCGTCGATGGGCGCCGGCTTTGGCGCCACGCGGACCGGCGGCGGCGGCGACGTGATCGCGGTCAACCGCGGCAACATCGTCGCCGGCGGCGGTGGCGGCGCCGCCGGTGGGCGAGGCACGGGCGGTGGACGCGTCGGCGCCGGACGGCGCACCTCGGTTGGCACCGGTGACGGCGTGGGCCGCGATCGCGGCGAGATCGCGGCCCGGACCACGTCGGCGGCCACCGGCGACTTGCTCGGCGGCCGCGAGGCCTGGCCGCGGACCTGGGTCAGCGGCACGATGGTCTCGCTGTCGTCGTCGGACTGACCGCCGGACGCTGGCGCCGCGGGGCCCCGGCCCGGCGCGACGCGCAGGTTCGGCGCCGGTGACGATGGCGACAAGGGCGGCAGCAGCGTGGCCGGCATCGGCAGCGACGGCGACGACGGCGGCGATGGTCGCGACGGCCCGGTCAGCAGCTCGGCCATCTCGACCAGGCTGTCGCGCCCCGTGGTCTCGTGCAGCGGCAGGGGATCAGGCAGCGGCGTGTCGATGTCGAGGCCACTGTGCCGGCCGGTCGGGGTCGCCATTCGTGGCGGCGGCGGCGGAACGTGCTTGACGGTCGGCGCCACCGAACCGACCTCACGCATCGCGGCGACGTCGGCTTCGATCACGCGCGCCGGCCGCGACGGCGGCCCGGGATCATGGGGCGCCGGGGCCGCCGGCGGCGCGGGGTGCGGCGCGGCGGCGCCCCCCAGCATCGTGGTCGCATGGGGCGGCGCATGAGGCATCGGCGCCGCCGTCGAACCCCAGACCGGCATCGACGGCGCCCCGCCGATCGGCGTCCCGAACGGCGGCGGCTGGGTCTGCGCGCCGGTGCGTTCGATGTGGTTCAGCATGCCAAACAGCTCGCTGTCGAGCGGCGCGATCTCGAGCGCGCTGCGGCACACGGCGCTCGCCTGCCCGGGCCGCCCTTGCTCCAGATAGGCACGCGCCACCGAGCGGTACAGCTCGACGGCATCGGCCGCCCGTCCCGACTCGCGATACGCCGCGGCGAGCGTCAGGCGCACCGCCAGGTTGCCTGGCTCGCGCTTGAGATCGCGTTCGAGATCGCGGATGGGGCGTTTGGCGCTCATGCAACTCGGCCGGCGGCGGCGGCGTCAGCTCGGCGACAGGGAGACCGTGGCCTGGAAGCTCATCCCCTGCGAGGCGGCGGGCAACTTCCAGCGGGTGGCGACGTTCTTCATGCAACCGTCGAACGCGTCACCGAGCGGCGGCTCGAAGGAGCTGCGGGTGTGGGCGCCCGAGGGTTGGAAGCTGGCCGAAACCCGGAGCGAGATGGTCCGCGCCTGCAGTCCGGTGTTCTTCTTCAGCGCCTGCTCGTAACACTTCTGGATCGAGCCGCGCGACTTGTTGACGACGTCGATGAAGTTCTGCGACAGCGCGGCGGCCGCCTTGTCGTCGATCGGCGGCCCGCCGGCGCCTTGCGGCCGCGACTTGATCACCAGCGCGTCACCCTCGATGGTGAAGCCGTACTCCTGGGCCCCGCCTTCGAGCTTGAGGCGGGCGATCTCGGCCTCGTAGCTCTGGATCAGCCGATCCTTGTCGGCGAGCTTGGCGGCCTTGCTCTCGCAGTCGGTCAAGCGAGCGAGGGTCTCGGGCTTGTCCTTCGGCGCGGGGCTCTTGCAGGCGCCGAGTGCAGCGATCGTGACCAGCGCGCCGAACGCGGCAACGCAGGAATGGGCCAACGGGTGGCGTCTAGACATCAGGTTCTCCGGGCGGCTTGGCGGGCGTGCTGGATGTGACGAGTGGGGTCGCGGTGACGGCTGGGATCGCCGCCGGCGAGTCGATTCGCTCGATGAAGCGGCTGACGATGGTCCCGTGGGCGAGATGGCTGGCGACGATTTCGACGACCTTCACGGGATCGAGCCTATTATATAGCGCGGTCGCCAGCCGCGGCCCCCCTCCGCGCGACGGAGGTAGATCGGCCAGCGCAAAACGCGGCGGCGGCTGGGCCGTCGCCGGGACCTCCCGGACCAGCACGTTGGGGCCCTGCGAGCAGCGGCCGAAGCAGCTCTGCCAGTCCAGCTCGCAGCGGCGGCCGAGCCCACGCGCCGCGACCTGATCGGCGAACGCAGCGTGGATCGCGCGCGAGTCGCGCTTGTCGCCGCACTCGGGGCCGCGGCAGACGATGATCCGGAAGCGGCGCTCGACCACGCCCGAGCGTATCCGACGGCGCCTCCCAATGACGGCCCCAGATCCGCCCCAGATCGGCCCCAGATCCGCTATCGAGAGCACCGGCCCTACGGCGTCGCGAGGGCGGCGCGGGCGGCGTCGGCAACCGCCGGCAGCGAACGCGCGTCGGTGGCCACGTAGCGCAGGGTCTCGCGATCCTCGGGATCGCCGGCGGCCAGCGCGCCGGCGATGGCCTCGATGAGCTTGCCGTCGCGCGCGAACCCAGGATCGGCGCGCTCGAGGACCAGCTGGGTACGCAGCTGCGCCCGCTCGGCACCCTGGCCGACCGCGATCATCGCCCGCACCAGCTCGAGCCGATCGCCCGACGGCGTGGCCGGATCGTCGGCCTGCGCCGCCAGGACCTTCACCGCCTGCGCCCGATCGGCTTCGGACAGGCCGCGATCGGCGAGGCTGCCGATCGCCCGTGCCACCACCGCGACCGCGACGGGCTCGGAGCCGGTGATGAAGTCGTAGCGCGGCTCGAGGGCCGCGAGCAGGGCCGGCAGCCCGGCCGGATCCTTGCGCGCGACCAGCAGCTCGATCACCGACTCGCGGAGCTTGGCCGGGGTCCGACCGTCCTGCACGATCCCCAGCAGGTCCTTGGCGACGTCGGGCCCCTCGAGCTTGGCCAGCGTCGCCACCGCGAGCTGCTTGACCTCGTCGAAGCGGGCGTCGCGGTCACGAGCGATCGCGACCAGCGCCTGCACGGTCGCCGGCGGCTCGCCGCTGCCGCTGGGGGACCAGCCGTCACAGTCGAACGTGGCGCCGAGGATCTGACCGCCGGCCGCGACCTTGCTGCTGGCGCGGGTTGCGCCGGTCGCAGGATCGAGCGCGACCAGCGAGCCGTCGGCACCGATGGCGACCACCACCGCCCCGGCGTGCTCCGAGGCCACCAGCTCGACGCGGGGATGGCTGTACGCCCACAACAGCTCACCGGCGCGGGACATGCCGAACACGAAGCGGAAGAAGTGCACCGCCACCGCGTCGCCGTTGAAGTCGAACCCATCGCCGGTGGCGGTGGCCCGCCACAGGATGCGCTTGCGATCGAAGGCCGTGTAGCCGGACTGGACCGGATCGAAGGCATCGCGGTCGTAGGTCGCCGACGCGAGCTGCTTGGGCAGCGTGGTCGTGCCGTAGGTCGAGCCACCGCGGGTCCCCGACGCCGCCTTGACGTCGAGCCGGAAGATGCCGGCCTTCGAACCGAACCAGGCGGCATCGCTCGTGATGCGAACGAACGCGATCTCCTCGTCGATGCCGCGCACCCGGGTGAGCTGCGCACCGGTCCGGGCGTCGAGCACGCTGAGCCACTGCTTGAGGAACGGCGAGAACACCAGGCCGCCCTGCGCCGAGGGCGCGCCCAGCGCGCCAGGCGCGTCGTTGCGCCACCGCTCGCTGCCATCGGGACCGTATGCCGCCAGCGTCCACACCGGCTTGGTCGAGCCCTGGCTCTGCCAGGTCACGTACACCTGGTCGCCATCGGTGGTCGCGCCGACCAGGTCGCCGCCGACCGAGATCGATCCGCGCTGCTTGCCGTCGCGCACGTTGCGCACCACCACCTGCTTGCCCTCGCGCGCCACCACCAGCTCGCCCGCCACCGCCACCCGCGACTGCACGTCGGCATCGACGGTCCACAGCGCGGCACCGGCTTCGGCGTCCCAGGCGATCAGCTTCTTGGGCGTGCCGCTGGCGACCGCAAGCACCAGCGGCTTGCCCAGCGCGTTGGCGGGTTTCGGCGCCGCCGGCAGCTTGCGCCCTGCCAGCGCCTTGCCGAGCGCGTCGGCGTTGTTGTCGTCGGAGGTCAGGCCGAAGACCGACTTGGGACCGCAGCCGGCCAGCACCAGTAGCACCAGCACCAGCGCAAGCGACAGCGCCAGCCAGCGTCCCTGCAGCGGCGAGCGCGAGCGAGCGAGCCCGGCCGCGGTTGGAATCGACGTCATCACTCACCCCCCAGTTTCTCTTTGAGCGCCGCCTCGGCTTCGCGCCGCGACTGCTTCACCGGCGTCGCGGGCGTGGCGTCGACGTAGTCACCAAGCGCGGTGATGGCCTCGGGTCCAGCCAGCTTGGCCAGGGCGCGCACGACCTGCACGCGGGCCGCCTCGGGACCGAAGTCGGGGCGGACCAGGATTCCGCCCAGGCATTGCGCGAGCACGCCGTCCGGCGCGACCCCGAGGTGCTCGGCGACCACGCGGGCGAGCTCGGCGTCGGCGAGCGCGGCCAGCGCCTTGGCGGCCGGCGCCTCGCCCTTGTCGAGGAGCGCGAGCAGGGGCTCGACCGCGCCCTTGGGCTTGCGGGCCACCACCGCCTCGGCGGCAGCGGCGCGCACCGACTCCTCCAGATCGCGCAGCGCCACCAGCATGAGCGGCCCGGCCTCGGTCTGACTGCCGAGCGCGCGCACGGCGGCAGCTCGTACCGCCGTGGTCCGCGACCGCACGTAGCGGACCAGCGTGGTCAGATCGCCAGGCCGCGGCGCGACGCCGAGCGAGGCCAGCGCGGCGATCGCGGTGTCAGGGTGCAACCCGGTGCTCAGCCCGTCGAGGAGCGCGGCGTGGGCCGCGGCGTCGTCGGACTTTCCGAGCTCGACCGCCGCCGCCGTCCCTTTCCCGACATCGGCGCCGAGCAGCGCCGACCGCTGCATGGCGACGTCGACCTTGACCTTCTTTGGACGCGCTGGCCGTGGCTGCGCCACGGCGGCGGTCGAAATCCCGAGCACGAGCGCGAGCGCGAGCTGCGCAGACCGTCTTGATCGCATGGGAACCCCCTGCTCCATCGCTATGGCGACGGCGTAGCAGAGGTCCCTACCCCGGATCAACGCCCCAAGCCAAGGAGATCACTTGGATCCGCACTGCCAGGATCCTGGAGATCGCCGGATCACTCGTCGTCGTCGTTCTTCTTGGTGTCGTCGTCCGAGAAGTTGACCTTGCCCGTGTACCGCTCCTCCTGGCCGAGGATATCGAACTTGCCGGTCGCGACGGTCTGGCCCTGGACCTCGATCACCATGAGCACGTGCTTGTTGACCCCCACGTGCTTGCGCTCGAGGCTGAACTGCGACAGCAGCGCGCGCTGGCCGCGCTGGTCGAGGAACTGCTCGAAGCTGGCGATCAGCGTCCGGCTACCACCACCGACGTCGTACAGCTTGACCACCACCTCGATGTCGCCGAGCGGCTTCCGGAAGAAGGCCGCGAAATGCACCTTCCAGGTCTGCTTGGCCTTGTCCTCCCAGAACTTGGTCTTCGACTGCTTCCGGATCGCCGCGATGTAGGCCGGAACGCTCTTGGCGTAGCTCGGGTACTTCTTGTCGCTCAGCATGATCTTGCCGGCGAAGACCTTCTCCGGGCCCTTCTGCGCCTCGGCGCCGCGGGCAAAGAGGGTGAGGCCGAGAACGGCGGGGATCACGAACAGCGTCATCGAACGCAACGACATGGTTCCTCCCGGGCGAGCGACGTGAAGATAGCTGTCCGTATTCAGGCAGGGCCAGCAGAATCGGCACTCACCCCGCCGCGCGTCGGATCGCGCGAATCGGCGAGCAGGGCCCTGATCGCGGCCAGATCTTCGGGGGCGGCGGCACCGGCGACCTCGGCGAGGCCGAGCGCGCGGCGGCCCAGCACCCGGTACAGCTCGTGGAGCGCCGGATCGGTGGCCAGCGCCGCGAGATGGCGCCCGACCGTACCGGCATCGCCGCGCCGGATCGGACCGGTGAGTCCGTTGGCGAGGCCCTTTTCGCCGACGTTGGTGATGGCGCTCTGGGCCAGCAGCACCAGCGCCGACAGCGCCGCGGCCTCGTCGACGCCGGCGGCCCGCAACAGCCCCACCGCGGCGTCGAGCAAGGCGACGACGTAGTTCGACGCCATCGCGGCGGCGGCGTGGTAGCGCACCATCGCGGTGCCCTCGAGCGCCAGGGCGGTGCCGCCCAGCACCTGCGCGAGTTGCGTCGCCGCGGCGCGACCGCGGAGGTCGCCTTCGACGCCGAACACGGTTCCCTTCCACGACCGCATCGCCGCCCTGGGATCGGCGATGGCGCGCAGCGGGTGCAGCGTGCCGGTGCCGCCGATCTTGCCCGCCACGCCGGCGAAGACCTCGCCGGCAGCGTGGGCCCCCGAGCAGTGCAGCAGCACGTGGCGCTCGCCAACCAGGCCGGTGGCGACCAGCCGCGTCGCGACCTCGGCGACCGCGTCGTCGCGAACCGCCAGCACCAGCACCTCGGCCTCGAGCAGGATGTCGGGCGGCGCCGGCGAGAACGCGGCCACGCCGGCGCTGCCGGCGGCGGCGCGGGCCGCGGCCGGACGGCGACTCCACAGGCCCAGCACCGGCACACCGGCGAGGCGAAGGCCGCCCGCGAGCGCGGTGGCGACCGGCCCGGCGCCGACCACGAACGTGTTGGGAGATCGAGACGTCACCGGTACAGACCTCGACGGTCGATATAACCGAGAACCGGTCGGCTCACCAGCCCCGCCGCGTCCTCGCCAGCCGCGAGCCGGCGCCGCACCTCGGTCGACGACACCGCCGGCATCGCCAGCTCGGTGACCACGGCGCCGACCGGCGCCGCGACCCCGCCCCGCCCGACGACGATCGGCGGCGCGCGCCGGCACACCTCGTCCCAGCGGTGCCACTTGGCGGCCTCGCCAAGAATGTCGGCGCCGACGAGGAGCCGGAAGTGGTGCGCCGGATGAGTCACGGCGAGGTGCTCGAGCGTGAACAGCGTGCGGCTGTCGCCGCCGCGCACCCGCGCCACGTCCTCCTCGACGCGCGACACCGCGACCCGCTCGCCGAGCACCCCGGCGGCCAGCTCGCACATCGCGACCCGATCGTCGTAGGGCGCCAGATCCTTGCCAAACGCATGGCGCCAGGTCGGCACCAGCCACACCGCGTCGATCGGCGTGGTCTCGAGCACGTACAGCGCCACCAGGGCGTGGGCCACGTGAGGCGGGTTGAAGCTGCCGCCAAACAGCGCGACGGTCGTGGCCATCGCCCGCGATGGTATCTTGGGGCCCGCGCGCGAACAATTCGGTCGTTCTCGCGGCCGATCCATCCCGACTGGCTTCGTTGCTCGTCGGTCACTTACCGAGGGTAAACTCACTCCTCGCGCCTCGCCATCCGGGCGGCTCAGCCGCGATCACCGATCGACTTGTCCGCGCGCGGGCCCCTAGTACTGGAGCCAGGCGTGGCGGGCGTCGACGAACGCGGCCTGGTCGGCAGCCCAGGTCGCGGCGATGTCGGCCACGGCAGCGCCATGGTCGATCAGCTCGCGCACCTGTGGCGACCCGGTCAGGAGATCGATCGCCGGGATGGTGTCGACGAATTCGTAGGCCCGGGTCCGCCACGCGAAGCGGTCGCCGAGCAAGCGGCGAGCCGCCACCAGCCACGCCACGCCGGTCAGGTAGGGGCGAAACGCATGAGCGTCGGTGACGTGGATCTGCACGCCGCCGCACGGCTGCGCGGCGTGCTTCTGGAACGTCGGCAAGAACACCAGCGGCCGAAAGCGCACCCCGGGCAGGTCGGCGAGCGCGGCGGCGAGCGCGAGGCCATCGAGGCCCGGCGCGCCCGCCAGCTCGAACGGCCGGGTGGTGCCGCGGCCCTCGGAGAGCTCGGTGCCCTCGACGAGGCACATGCCGGGATAGACCAGGGCGGTGTCGGGGGTCGGCATGTTGGGCGACGGCATCACCCACGGCAGGCCGGTGTCGGCGAACGCCATCTCGCGCCGCCAGCCCGCCATCGCCACCACCTCGAGGTCGAGATCCAGCCCTTCCTCGGCGGCCCGCCAGCGCGCGATCTCGCCCGCGGTCAGGCCGTGACGGTTGGGGCACGACACCAGGCCGACGAACGAATCGTATCCGGGTGCGATGGCGCCACCCTCGACCAGCGCGCCGCCGATCGGGTTGGGACGGTCGAGCACGACGAACGCCTTGCCGGCCCGCGCCGCGGCCCGCATCGCCAGCACCATCGTCCACACGAACGTGTAGTAGCGGCTGCCGACGTCCTGCACGTCGAACACCAGGACATCGACGTCGTCGAGCATGGCGGCGGTCGGCGCCAGCGACGCGGCGTCGTGACCGTACAGGCTGTGGGTCGGCAGGCCGGTGCGAGCGTCGACCGTGGTGCCGACGCTGATCATGTCCTGGGCCTCGCCGCGCACGCCGTGCTCGGGCCCGAACAGCACGGTGAGCCGCACGCCCGGCAGGGTCGCCAGCAGATCCGCGGCATGGCGCAACTCGGCGTCGACCGCGGTCGGGTTGGCGATCAGCCCGACCCGACGTCCGCGCAGCACGCGGTGGTCGGCGAGCAAGCGTTCGAGGCCGGAAGCAACACGCACGCTCGGCACTTTCTCATGGTCGCGCGGGAAGCGCGCGGTGGGGTGAATGCCGGCCTCGCGCGGGAAGCGCGCGGTGGGGTGAATGCCGGGGGCCTGTACCCCGGCAGAGGGGACGGGAACGTCCCCTCTTAAAAGATCGGCACCGGCTTCAAGGTGACCTTGCCGTCCTTGGTGACGACGCGGAAGCGCACCGCCTTGCACTGGTGCATCGCCTTGAGCTTGCCCTCGTTGACGCGCAGCTTGGCGATGAACCCTTCGAAGCTGACCTCGTCGGGGGTGCCGCTGGCCCGCCGAGCATCGAGGTACTCGGTGTAGACCCGCTTGTAGTAGTCGGGCTCGGGCTCGCGGGCGAGCGCCGCCAGGTCCGGGTCGGCGGCCGGCGCCGCCTGGGCGTCGTCGTCGAACTCGACGCGGCCGGGCACGATCGGGTTGCCGTCGTCATCGAGCTCTTCCTCGCCAGGCTCGGGGCGGCCGAGCAGCCGGGCGAGCATGACGTTGAGGCCGTTGGCCAGGCCGTCGAGATCGTCGCCGACCGGGCGGAAGGTTCGCTCGAGGTTACCGTTGATGATCTCGGTGACGCCGACCTCGATCTCGTCGACCTGATCGAGGATGCGGCGGCTCGACAACCACATCGCGCCCATCGCCAGCAGCAGCGCCACGCCGCCGAGCACCAGGATGAGGCGACCCGCGGTGGAGTGCTCGGGCACGTCGCGGCTCGCCGGCGCCAGCACCAGCGCCCCCGCGGTGACCGCCGGGTAGTCGGCCGGCAGGTTCTTGGTCGCCGGGTAGCGGGGCATGCGGACGGCCCCGACCAGGTAGCGCTTGCCACCCACCGAAGCCTCGATCGGCGACGCGATCCCGCCGTCGGAGGCGAACGCCTGCTTGATCAGGTCACCCTGGGCCAGGAGCGGCGCGAGCACCTGCTGCATGCGGGCGTCTTCGCTGCCGTCGCCCTTGCGAAAGCTGGTGGCGTAGACCTTGTCGCCCTCGAAGTACGCGACCTCGACGCCGAGCACACCTTGCTCCTCTCGCGCCAGCTTCGAGGACTGCGAGTACGCCAGCACGATGGCGCCGGTGACCTTGGCGACGCCATCGGCGGTCTGGGTGTCGACCACCGAGGCGATCCCGACCCGCATCAGACCGCGCCCCGGGTAGTTCCAGATCTCCGACAGGACCCGGCGCTGTGGCCGGGTCTGATCGAGGGCCAGCTCGAGGCCGCGCCAGCCCAGCTTGCCATCCTTGTTCCTGAGCTCGCTGGCCACCGGGTTGTTGACCCCGTCCATCGCGACGATGTTGCCGGCCGGATCGACCAGCGCGAGCACGTCCGGCGGGGTGCGATCCTTGGTGTTGTTGTGGAAACGCTGGAAGGCCAGATCGGCCTCGCGGTTGCGATCGGCGGGCTGGTCGGCCTTGAGTGCCGCGATCACGCCTTCGTCGGTGGCCAGCGCTTCGACCCGCCCGAAGGTGTTGAGCAGGTCGAGCCGCGCGTTGTTGAGCGCCTGCGTGGGCAGGCGGGACGCGTCCATCTGCACCCGCGCGTCCTTGCGCACGCGATCCGCGAGACCGCCCGTGATGACGACGTACGTGACGGCGGTGAGCACCGCGATCGCGATGGCGACGATCGCCCCGATGATCGTGCGAGACATGTGGCCTCCAGCCTGCGGGGATTATCGATACCGCCTGATCATGGTGTCAATCGAGGGGGCGGACGTTCACGGCCCCCGGCCCCCTGGACGCTGGCTCGGGCGCTCAATTGTCCGGTCCGGCCAGCTTGACCGCGTCGACCAGCTCGGATTGGAAGCAGTTCACGAGGTCGTTATAGATGCAGACGATCAGCGCGACCCCTTCGGCCAGGTTGGGCTCGAGCTGGGCGCGGTCATCGGCGATCAGCAACGTGCGGTCGGTGATGCGGAAGTACTGGAACAGCGTCTTGCAGTCGACGGTCTGGCCGCCGTCGAAGATCCGCGGATCGCACAGGACGGCCCTGGGCACGACCTGGATCGTGAACCGCTGCGGGTAGGTGGCGGCCGCCGGCGCCTTGCGAGCCAGCACCGCCGGTAGCGCGCGCCGCACCTTGCGATAGGCAGCCGCGACCTCGGTCGGCGCCCAGTCGATCGGTGCCGCCACCCGCACCATGACGCCGTCGGCGGCGAAATCGCTCGACGCCGCCCAGATCACGCCGGCGGGTTGGAATTCCCTGGCCTCCGCAGCCGGTTGCGCATCGGGGGCCGTCTCGCCATCGCCGCGACCACGCATCGCGATCAGCGCCACGCCGGCCGCCGCCACCAGCACGACGACGCCCAGGCCGAGCCACAGGCCGGTGCGCCGCCGCGGCAGGTCGGCGCCAGCGCCGGGATCCGGCGCCGCCGGCTCGAGGGAATCAGCGAGGCCGGTGAGGTGATCGCGCAGGTTGCGGGTGACCGCCGCCGGTGCCGGGGTCGGCGACGACGGTCGGGCGGCCGCCGGTCCCGGCTTCACCCGCGTGCGGGCCTCGGCCATCGAGTCGCGCGACATGCGCAACGTCTCGGCGTGACCGACGTCGGCCTCGCGCAGCACGGCGTCGAGCTCCTTGCGAAACTCGCGCGCGTCGGCGAAGCGGTCGTCGGCCTTCTTGGCCAGCGAACGCATGATGGCGGCCTCGAGCGCCGCCGGCAGTTCGACGCCGTGCGAGGTCGGCGGCGCCGCCGGCTCCGACAGGTGCTTGGTCATGATCTCGAAGTGGGTGTTGCCGTCGAACGGCGTCTCCCCGGTCACCGCCTCGTACAGGGTGGCGCCGAGCGAGTAGATGTCGCTGCGCAGGTCGACCTCCTGGCCGCGCACCTGCTCGGGAGACATGTAGCGCACCGTGCCCATGGTCTGGCCGGTGGCGGTGAGCCGTGTCGAGGTCGTCATCTTGGCGATGCCGAAGTCCATCACCGTCGCGGTGCCGTCGTCGTCGCGGACCAGCACGTTCGACGGCTTCATGTCGCGGTGCACGATGCCGCGACCATGGGCGTATTCGAGCGCGCGCAGCACGTCGATGGCGACCCGCACCGCCGCCGGCCACTCCTGGCGACCATGCTCGATGATCAAGCGCTCCCAGGTCTGGCCGTGCACGTACTGCATGGCCAGGACGAAGCTGCCGTTCTCCTGCCCGAAGTTGTAGAGGTGGACGATGTTGGGGTGGTCGAGCTGGGCCAGCGCCTTGGCCTCCTCGAGGAACCGCGACTTGACCTGGCTGTAGGCGGCGAGGTCGGGCGGCAGCACCTTGAGCGCCACCTCCTGCTCGGTCAGCGTGTGGCGGGCCCGAAACACCACGCTCATGCCACCCTGTCCCAGCACGTCGATGATCTCGTACTGGGCGAGCACGGTGGTGCCGACCATGCGGTGGGCACCGGTCGAGACCAGGTTGGCGCCACACGCCTTGCACTTGACGTCGATGTCGAGCACCTCGGCGGCGCAACTCGGGCAGGTCGGCATCGGCGGCGGGATCTATTCTAGCTTGCCGCCCGCGGTGTCGTCGCGGGTGCGAGCTGCCAACCTGGCACCCGGGCCAGCAGCCGGTGGACCTCGTCGCACACGATGGCTGGGTACTCGACCGGCGTGTAGTGCGTGCCGCCGCGGATCACCTGCAGGCGCGACCCGGTGATGGCGCGGTGGAGGCGCTCGGCGGTGGCCGGCGGCGTGAGGATGTCCTTGTCGCCGGTGATGATCGCGGTCGGCGCGGTGATGGTCGGCAACACGTCCTCGGCATCGTGCTGGTTGAGGCGGTCGAGCAGGTCGGAGTACACCACCCAGTCGATGGTGCGGAACCCGGCGGCGAGGTCACGGAAGGCGTCCTGATCGATGGTCTGGGAGACCATCCCGAAGCGCTTCAGCGCCGCGATCAGCGCATCGGAGCCCGCGAGCACGCCGGCGGCGCGTCCGACCAGCTCGGCCTGCGCCTTGACCATGCGCAGCAGCGTGGGGATGACGCGCTCGACGAACTGCGACGACAGCACGGTCCGGAACGGCCGCCCTGCGATGCCGTTGATGGCGACGATGCCGGCGACCCGCGCGGCGTGGTGCCGGCACAGCTCGAACACCACCTGCACGCCCATCGACCAGCCGACGAAGACCGCCCGCTCGACGCCTTCGTGAGCCAGGATCTCGATCAGATCCTCGACGTGGTGGGTGACGGTGTTGGCCTGCGGGTCGGCGGGCGGCGCCGAGGCGTACAGGCCGCGATAGTCCCAGCACAGCACCCGGTAGCCGGGCAGCGCACCATACACGTGGCGGAACGCCTCGAAGGTACCGCCGAGGCCGTTGGCGAGCACCACCACCGGCGCACCGAACCCGATGCCGGGGCGCTCCTGGTATCCGAGGCGCGTCCCGTCGCGAACCACCAGGTGCCGATGAACCAGGCCAGGGACCATTGGTCCGAAACTACCAGAGGCCTCCCCGCGGAGGCCTCTGCTGTGGGCGCCGACCCTTCGACTCGCCTTCGGCTCGCTCAGGGTGAACCGGGCGGGCTCAGAAGGTGAACATGCCGCCGATGCGAACCCGCGAGTACGACTCCTCGTTCTCGGGCACCAGCGCGCGCGCGCTGGCGTCGGTGGGCAGCGTCGTGTCGCCGCCGTCGCTGTCGAGCGACTCGCGCGACCCCATCCGCATGTCGCCGAACAGGGCGATGCTGGGGGACAGACGCCAGCGCAGGCCGGCGCCGATCTCGGCGACCGCCTGGTTGTCCTGCCAGCCACCTTCGACCTCGACCTGCGACGTGCCGAGGCCGGCGGTGACGTACGGCGCCCAGCGGCGCTCGGCGTTGATCTCGTAGGTGAGGCCGGCCATGAGCCGGCGATCGATGCGGCCGCCGTTCTCGAGCGTGTTCTTGGCGATCTCGCCCTCGACCAGCAGGCCACGCGTCAGCCGGAACTGTCCCACCAGCCCGACGTCCTCACCCTCGTGCGCGCCTTCGACCGACACCCCACCCATGAAGGCACCAAAACCCCAGCGCGGGAGCACCGGCTCGGCGACCGCGACCGCGGCCACGTACGGCCCCGGCGCCGGCGCGATCGGCCCGTAGTACTGCGGATCGCAGTTACACGACTCCACCGACGGTGGCGGCGGCGGCTGCGCGAACGGACGCTCGTCGTAGTAGCCACCGCCCAGCCAGATGTGGCCGCTGACATGGACCACCGGACGATGGACCTGATGATGACGCCACCACGGCCGGACGACGCGAACCCGATGGCCGCCACCCCCGATGCGAACGTGGGCGTTGCCGCCGATCCGGACCCGGACGTCGGCCGACGCATCCTGCGCCGTGGCGACCGACCCGACGGCGAACAGCGCCATGGACGGCAGGACGGCGGCGAGGGCGAGCTTCAGAAGAGAGGTACGGTTCACGGCGTGGCTCCTTGGGGCATCTACCAGACAGACGATCGACCGCTTGAATCGGTTTACCGTTGTTTGCAGCGTCGCTATTGCATCCATCGCGCCATCGGTCGCAGCCTTACACCGCGCCGACGATCCCCTTGACCCGGACGCTTCGCCTGAGGTTACACCGCCGTCGACGCCGCGCCAGTCCCGGCTGTGAATGGCGCTTCACGGTCGCCGTGTCGGGGCTGCAACACGCCTGGAAACCAGGTGTCCGGCGCTGTGACGTGGCCACGATCGAGTCGGAAGTGTCCCGAATCCCTCTGCTATGCTTGACGCCGTGACGACGGCTCCATAGAGTCGCGGTCGATCTGGAGGCACCTTTGAGTCAGCAGCCCCCCAAGAAGTCGGGTAGCCGAGACATCAACGAGCTCAAGGCTCGGCTGGGTCTGAAGAAAGGCGCGCCCGCCGCCGGCGCCAAGCCCAACGGTTCGCCGTCGGGCGGCATGGTCCCGCCACCGGGCCTGAGCGTGCCGCCGCCACCGGGCCTGAGCGTGCCGCCGCCACCGGGAGCGGGTCCGCAGCAGCCGCCGGTTCCCAACGCCGCCGACGATCCGTTCGGGGCGATGAACGCCATGGCGGCGCACGGTGCTTCCCAGCGCGCGCCCGAGATCATCATCGTCAACGACGGCCGGCCGGTCGAGAGCGTCAGCGCTGGAACCCAGGCGGCGACGATCGGCAAGTACCTCGCGATCGCGCTGGTCCCGTTCATCCTCGGGATCGCCATCCGTGGCATCTCCAAGGACGCCGCCGCCTACAACGAAGGCATCCGGGGCGCCAAGGCGCTCATCGCCGACGTCAAGTCGGTCAAGAAGACCCTCAACGAGATCAAGACCAAGCTGGAGAGCGACGCGATCCGCAAGCAGGGCCTCGCCGGCAAGGACGTCACGGTCGCCCTGGGGCCACTGGCGCCCGACAAGCTCGAGATCAAGCCGGCCCTGGCGCTGAGCCGCAAGCAGAACATCGGCGACATGCTCGCCCTCTCGGTGATGGAGTTCTACACCGAGGTGGCCACGCTCCAGACCATGACCAAGGACCACCTGGCCAAGTCGAAGTCCGACGACATCGGCATCAACGCCTCGCGAGCCAACAGCGAGAAGATGCTCCTGCCGAGCACCAACCCGCTGGCCAAGTTCATCGGGTTTCGCTACGGCATCCTGATCTGGAATCCGTCCGCCGAGGACGCCAAGAACGATCCCAGCTTCGGCGCCAAGCTGGTCGAGCTCGGCCCACCTTACTGCGGCAGCGACGAAGCCTACTCCAAGACCGGCACCTGTCCCGACGACAACCCGGCCGCGACCCTGGCGTTCCGCACCGGGCCGGGGGCCGGCTGGCAGCGCGCCGACTTCGCGACCCCGACGTCGCAGAACCCGGGCGATCCGGTGGCCACCAAGAAGGTCCTCACCATGCTGCCCACCGACGTGTTCCAGAACTTCGTCGTCGAGTGTGCCAACGGTGCCGGTGGTGAGGGCTGCGTGAAGAACGTGGGCGGCAGCGCGACGCTGAGCCTGTATCAGAAGCGGGTCGACAACATCATGAACAAGCTCGCCGACGTGATCGAACTCGCCAACGACCTCGAACGCAAGCTGGCGCCCAAGGCCGGCGAGAGCGCGCGCTTCACGTTCTTCATGTAGCGAGCAGCGCCGTGAGGCAGGTGCCGGTGGTCGAGACCCCGGCGGCGCGACACGGGCCAGCGCCGTCGTCGACCACGGCGGCGAACGCCATCGTCACGGACGAGTGCGCCACCACGACACCTCCGCGTCGATCGACCGCGATGACGCCGCCGCGACCGCCGCAGCGGGCCAGCTCGGCAAGCACCGCGGTCGCCGCCAGGTCGGGATCCTCGCCGCTGGCCAGGCGATCGACCATGGCGCGGCACAGGGTCGCGCGGATGATCGCCTCGCCGTCGCCGGTGGCCGACGCGGCGCCGCCGGCATCGTCGGCCCAGGTCCCGCAACCGGGCAGCGGGGTGTCACCGACGCGGCCCGCGCGCTTGTAGCTGGTGCCGCCGGTCGAGGTGGCGGCGGCGACGTGACCGTGGACGTCGATCGCCACCGCGCCGACCGTCCCGCCCTCGACGGTCGCGCTGCGACCGGGCGCGCCGGCGCGGCGTTCGGACTCGGCCTGCCAGCGGGCGCGGGCGCGCTCGGTGATGAGCGTGGCGGTCGGCACCGGCACGATGCCGTGCTCGGCAGCGAAGCGCCACGCGGCCGGTCCGGCCAGCAGCACGTGCTCGCCGTCGTCGAGCACCGCGCGGGCGAGCTCGATGGGTGCGCGCAGATCGGGGACGGCGGCGATCGCGCCGACCGCGCGACCGGCGCCGTCCATGATGGCGGCGTCGAGCTCGACGGTGCCATCGCGGGTCAACGCCGCGCCGGTGCCAGCATTGAACTCGGGATCGTCCTCGAGCACCCGGACCGCAGCCTGCACCGCGTCGAGGGCGCGGCCGCCGGCGGCCAGCACGGCGAACCCGGCGGCGGCCGCGACGGCGCATCCGTCGGCGGCGCGGCGGTGGCGCTCGGCGGCGATGTCTCCGGCGCCACCATGGACGACCACGGCGATCACCGCGCCGCGTCCTCGTTGCCGGCGCGCTTCACGAGGCCCCGGCGGCGGCGCAGCGGAAGCCGACGATGACGTGGCGGATGGTGCGCGTCCGGCCGTGCCACGCGGCGCCGCGGCCGAGGCCGGCGAAGTCGTCCCACGCCGAGCCGCGCACCGTCATCTTGGCGCGCGACGATCCGCCGGGTGGCCACGGTGTGGCGGTCCACTGGAACACGTTGCCGGCGGTGTCGAGCACGCCAAACGGGCTCGCCGCCGCCGGCAGACCGCCGACCGGCACGGTGTCGCGCGGACCGCCGATCGCCGAGTTGAGGCGGGCGGCGTCGAACGTGACCCCCCACGGATAGGGCAGCCCCTCGACGCCGCGGGCCGCCTTCTCGAACTCGTGCGCCGACGGCAGGCGCCGGTCCTGGCCGACCACCTGGCCGCGCCACGCGCAGTAGGCGGCGGCGTCGTCCCACGCCACCAGCACCACCGGATGATCCTCGCGGGTCGGCGGTGGACGGCCGTCGATCCAGGCATGGCGCACCACCTCGTCGGGCCAGTGTTGCGAGAAGCCCTGGGCGGCCCAGGTCGCCTCGTCCATCGCCGGCGCCGGCGCGCCACCATCGACGACGAACTCGGCGTAGGCGGCGTTGGTCACCGGCATGAGATCGATGCGGTACGCCGGGAGGGCCACCACGTGGCGACTCTCCTCGCGATCGAACCAGCCGGCGTCGCGCGCCGCGCTCCCGCCCGAGGTCAGGGCGTGCGCGTCATACGCGGCCACGCGTTCCTCGGGAGTCGAGCCGGCGATCGAGCGGCTGGCGGGAACCACCACCATCTGCGCGTCGGCGGCCCGCGACAGCGATGCGGCGCTGCCATGCCAGGTCACGTCACGGTCAGGTCTGTCGACGATCGGCGGCGGCGGCTCGGGCGTGGCGAGCCGGATCCCACGACCGTTGCATCCGGCGACGGCGACGCCGAGGACCATCAACCACGTCGGCGCGCTCACGGTCGGCAGTGTACTCGCTGGGCGTCGTGGATGCCGGGCGTTCATGGTGCCGGGTGCAGGCGCCCGCGGCGATCGCGCGCGGCAGCGGCGGCCGCGGCTTCATCGAGCTCGGCGAGTGCCTGGGCCAGCGCGATGGCGTGATCCGGGTTGCGGCCGAGCGCGGTCTGATCGAGGTCGCCCGGAGCCAGCGCGGGGCCGAGCCGGGGTGCCGCGCCGGCGACGTCGCGCAGCATGCGGATCCGCGCCGGGCGGGCCCAGGTATCGACGTGCACGACCGACGGCAAGCGCGGCGCGCCGTCGGCGTCGCGAACGATCGACGTGGCGAACAGCCACCGTCCGTCCGCCGACCACGCCGGCGCGCCCTCGTCGCTTCCGACCAGCGCCAGGCCGGGGAGCTCGCGACCGTCGCCGTCGATCACCACCACGTCGAGGTCCCGGCCACCGTCGGCGCGCAGGCGCGCGGTCGAATAGGCCAGGGTGGCGCCATCGGGTGCCAGCGCCGGACCGCCGTCGCTCGGTCCATCGGTGAGCGCGATCAACTCACCATCAGCTTGCAGCTCGGCGATCCAGCTGCGACCACCGTCCGGCTCGACGACCTGCAGCACCAGACGTCGGCCCGCCAGCGATGGCGCCAGCTCGTGGCCCGCGCCATGGGTGACCCGCTCAGGAGGCGCCGCGGCGCGCGGCTGATCCGGCCCCGGGGTGAGCGACAAGCGGTGGAGATCGATCGCTCCGTCGCCGGCGCGATCGCTCGCGAACACGATCGCGTCGCCATCCGGCGCCCAGGTCGGATCGACATCGGCCGCGGTGCCGGTCGTGAGCCGGACCGGGGTCGCGTCGGCGCGCGCCGCCGCCAGCCACAGGCTGGTCCGTCCGTCGCCGCGATCGCGCGTCGAGGCGAACACGATCCAGCGGCCGTCGGGCGAGAAACCCGGGTGCTCGTCGGTGGCGTGGTCGCCGCTCGCCGTCGAACCGGGCCGCAGCAGCGGCGCCAGGCGATCGCCGGTCTCGTCGACGATGATGAGGCGACCGCCGCCGCGCCAGCGCTCGGTCACGACCAGCCGCGCGGGACCATCGAGATCCCGATGCGGCACCGCGCTACCGGCGCCACGGCATGCCCCCACCACGCCCAGGATCGCCAGCCACGCCGGCCACCCACCGCCAGCCGTCACTTGTTGGGCGTCGGTGCCTCGGGCGTCCCGGTCTTGCTCTTCTTCTTGAGCTGGTTGAGGTCCATGTCCTTCGCCGTCTTGTCCTCCTCGGGCTCGACGCCGAAGTACAGCCCGACGGCGAGGACCCCGAAGATGAGCGAGCAGATGGCGCCGATCGTGAACGCCTTCTTGAGGTTTTCCTGCGTGTGCCGTTCGTAGACCACGAACGTGGCCTCTTGATCGGGCGGCAACGAGGAGAAATTGACGTACTCGTTCATGGGGTCGCTCCCTGTGAGAGGGCTACGGTAGTGCGGTTGTAAGGGTTGCGTCAACGCGAGGCTGTGGGAGACCAGGGATCGTGGCTGGACGTCGAATGGTGATGACGATGCGGACGACGCGAGCGACCCACTGCGGGGCTGCGGGTTGGACACCGCGCCACGCGATCGGTTCCATCTTGATCGTAAGCGCTGCGATCTCACTGGGTTGCGATACGCCGGCCCGATCCGATCCGGGTCCTCCGGCGCCCGACCGCGGCGCCGGTGCCGCCGCCAGCCACGGCGCCGAGAGCTGCCTCGGTGTCCAGGATCACGGCCTGTGGTCGGATCTCGACGACGAGCTGCAGCTCGGGTTGCCGCCAGGACTTACCCCGGCCCGGGTCGCGGCGACGATCGATCGGAAGCGTGCGCTGCTGGTGCTCGCGATCGACGGCTGGCCGGCCAAGCCGTATCCGCTCGCCGGCGCCGCCACGCTGGTCATCGGCGACCGCACGCTGGCCTTGCGCGCTGGCGATCGCGACGAGCTGGCGCCGCTGCTCACCGCCGCCAACATACGCGACGGCGCCACGCCGGCCGCCCGTGATCGCGACGGCGACGGCATCCCCGATTCGCTCGACGTGCTGATGGGCGCCCACAAGACCCGCCTCAACGCCGACGCCTACACCGAAGGCTACGTCACGATGTCGTACCCGGGCGGTGACGTGCCGCGCACCATGGGCGTGTGCACCGACGTCATCGTGCGCGCGCTGCGCAACGCCGGTCTCGATCTGCAGGCCGAGGTTCATCGCGACATCCTGCGCGCACCGCGGGCGTATCCGATGGTCAAGGGCAAGGGCGGCGCCAGCATCGATCACCGGCGGGTGAAGACCATCCTGCCCTGGTTCAAGCGCCACATGGACCAGCGCGCGGCGGCGCTCGACGACGCCGATGATCCGCTGCGGCCCGGCGACGTCGTCTTCATGGACACGTTCCCGAGCCGCCCCGGCCCCGATCACATCGGCATCGTCTCCGACCGCATCGGCGACGATGGCCGCCCGGTGGTCATCAACAACTGGACCAACGGCACCGTCACCGCCGAAATGGATCTGCTCGGCTGGGTGCCGGTCACGCACCGCTTCCGCATGAAGTAGCCAGGCCGCTGATCGCAGCCGCTACCAGTGGCCGATCCAGCGCGTCTTGCCGATCTCCCAGCGCGGCTTCGGCGTCACCAGGCGGTCGGCGGGCAAGAGCGCCGCGGCCAGGGTCGCCGCCAGCGCGCCACCGAGAAAGCGGCGGCGGCTGGGTACGCGACCAGCGCGCGACCCGACCGAGCGGTCATCCGAGCTGCTCATGGTGGCGTGCCTCCTGGCGGCGGCGGCGGTGGTGACGGCGCGCCGCCGGCCGGCGCGGGTCGATCGCCCTCCCAGCCCTTCTCGAGGTCCTCGATCGTCAGGTGCAGGTCATCGGGGTTGTGCTCGATCGCCTCCTCGAACATGCCGTCGGCGCTCGAGTCGTCGGTGATCTTGGTGGTGTCGACGAGCTGGGCGTCGGCATCGGAGATCTGCTGGCCGCCCTTGTCGAGCAGGCGCAGGTTGATCTTCTCGATGAAGCGCATCGGATGGTAGTGGTAGACGGTGCCGTCCTTGGGCAGGCCGAGCGCGACCGCGACCGGTTCGGTCCACCAGATGAACGGGTCGAGCTGATCGGCGACCAGCGCCCCGATGTCGAGATCGTCATCGTCGGCGTCGTTGGTCTTGGTCTTGGCGCCGCTGCGCTTGCGGAAGTCGGGCAGCGACTTGGCCAGCTCCTCGGCCCACGCCGGCTCGTCGGTCCACTCCGAGACGTGAAACGTGACCAGCTTGCGCAGGTCGTCGGTGACCTCACCGCCGGCGTAGAACTCGAGCAGCTCGGCGCGCGACAGCCGACCGTCCTTGTCGTTGTCGATCAGGTCGTTGATCTCCGGCACCTCGCAGAAGCGGAAGCCGGCGGCGCCGTCGACCATGGTCCAGTCGGGATCATCGCGGAACAGGAAGTCGCGCGAGAAGATCTCGAAGTGGATCTGCGACGCGCTGAGCTCGTCGGGACCGACCACGCCGACGTGCCCGATCGCCTCGCCGGCCTCGACCGCCTGGTCGTACCCGAACACGCCGCGGTTGCCGTCGAGCTCACGCTTGGTCGCCGAGGCCAGCCACTTGGGTGCGCTGTCGCCGCCCGGCTCGTCGGCCAGGTGCATGAACAGCGAGAAGAAGCGCATCGCCTTGCCGACGTTGAGATCGTGCCGCAGCAGCACGAAGTTGGTCGAGCCGATCACCGAGGACGCGCCGGTCCGCGCCGCCACCACGCGACCGGCAAACGGCGCGTGCACGGAGCCGCCCTGATCGCCGGGCAGGTGGACGCCGCCGTGCCACAGCCGGGTCGCCCCCCACGGCCCGACCGGGAAGTAGCCGCCGCCGGCCTGGGTCTCGTTGAGCTGGGTGTACTTGACCGTCTCGTCGATGACCTTCTTGGCGGCGACGTCGGGGCTGGGATCGCTGGGCACCAGCGGGCGCTCGCCGGCCTTGGCGGTGCCCGGCAGCCACAGCGGGAACGAACGTTGACCGCGCAGCTTGTCGATGAAGCCCTGGAAGTTGAACGGACCGGGGTCCCACTTGCGGGTGGTCAGGTGGTAGTGCCCGACGTAGCCGCGGAACTCGGAGGCCGGGAAGCTGTCACCGACGGCGTCGACCGGACCCAGCGTGCCCCAGTACGGCTTCGACGAGCCGGGCTCGGTCGGGTACTCGAGCGGCAACTCGGGCAGGTGGTGCACCAGCACCCCGGCCAGGAACTGCATCGCATCCTTCTGCGCCTGCGTGTAGTCCCAGGCCTTGATCGTGTGGCCGTTGATCTTGCAGAGCGTGTCGACCCGGGGCATGCCGCGCTTGCTGTAGAAGAGCGGGTCGAGCTTGTAGTCGCCGCGGTTGCAGAACTCGACGCCGATCGAGTCGACGTTGTACTTGGCGGCGTGGAAGCCCATGAAGGCCAGGTCGAGCGTCTGGTAGATCGTGCCGTCGTTGTCGATCAGGTAGTGACAGGACAGGCCGCGCTCGTTGTGCAGCACGTTCCAGCACGACCTCGACGAGTCGAGGCCATCGTGATGGAGCACGAACTTCTTGATCAGCTTCTGGACGTCGGCGAGCGGAGGATGCTTGGGGTCCTTGGCGCGGCGCAGCGCCGGCCGCGAGGCGTAGCGGCGCACGCCGTGGTTCTTGGCGTCCTTGGAATAAGCCCCCTGCCCCGGGCCGCACTCCGACGTGCCGTAGCAGCCCTCGTACGTGTGGTCCCAGTAGGTTCCGGCCGTGTTGGGCACGGCTCCGGGGTACGGGGCTTCCGTCCAGTTCTTGTAGGACGGTCCCATTTCCTGGACCTCCCTGCCGGCGATGATGAGCTGCCCCATTCGAGATTCCTGGCGGGTTCCTAGCTGGCGGAGAAACGGACCTCGGTCGAGCCGAAGCGAATGGTCATGCCGTGGTCGAGCCGGGTGTGGGTGATGCGCACGCCGTTGCTGAACGTGCCGTTGGTCGAGTTGCGATCGTAGACCATCCAGCCGCCGCCCTCGAACACGATCTGGGCGTGATTGCTCGACGCGTAGCCATCGTGGGCGAGATCGAGGTCGTTGCCCGCCGCCTTGCCGACGCTGAGGCCGTGACGAACCGGCAGCCGCGTGCCGGCCGCCGGGCCGGTGAGGATCATGAGCACCGGTCCGCCGGCGGGCGGCTGCACCGCCGCGGCGACCGGCGGTACGTGCGGTGCGACCGCGCCCGGCAGCGGGGCCGCTGGACCGGGATACGCCGGACCGGGATTCGACCGCGCGCCCGCCACGCCCCGCCGCCGTCGCCCGACCAGCGCGATGCCGCCGAACAGCACGACCAGCGCGCCGATGCCGAGGCCGCCGAACAGCAGCACCTTGCCGACCACGCTCTTGGATTCGATCGAGCGGGTGACGCATTGCGCCTTCACGCAGTAGGCGCTGGCCTCGCACGCGTCGGCGCCGCACTTGGGCGCGCCGATCGTCACCGGATCGGAGCTCAGCGTGGTGGTGCCAAGCGGCAGGCTGACCGTCAGCTTCTTGCCGTCGAGCTCTTCGGCGGTCGCGAAGAACGTCACCACGTGCTGGCGGCCGATCTCCTGCGCCACCTGACCGACCGCCGCCCGCCAGCCGCCCTCGGTCTTGACCCATCGGAAGGTGCCATTCGACTGTCGCGACAGCTCGCCCAGCGCCAGCAGCGGTCGCACCGCATGGTACTTGCCGTCGGGGCTGGGGCTGTAGCCGACGGTGTGGATGCGGACCTGGGCCTTGGCGGCTTGCTGACCGACCTTGGTGATCGCGGCCTTGATCTCGTCGCTGAGCACCGGCACGCCTTTGGAGACCAGCAGCACCGCGGCGCGGGTGATCGCGTCCTTGTTCTTGGGCTTCTTGAGCTGAGCGCCAGCCAGCTTCACGCCGCGGCCCACGACCTCGGCGAGATCGACCTGTTCGTCGCCACCTTCGATGCTGAGGTCGGCCAGCGCCTTGCGCGCGTCGGCGGCGCGCAGCAGGCCCTTCGAACCGGTGATCTCGCTGCCGTACCCGATCACCTGCACTCGCACCCGCGGCCCCATCGCGACCAGGGCTGCGAAGACCTCGACGTCGATGGCGTCCTTCATCGCCTCGAAGTCGTCGTGGAAGTCGAGCGTGGTCGGGATGGCGATGATCAGGGCCAACTCGACCTCGGCGTGCTCGAAGGCGCCGAGCAGGAACGGTGGCGAGCTGCCACCGACCTTGACCTTGAGCGAGGTGGCCTTGGTCTTGTCGTCGCGCGCCGCCTCGACGACGTCGCCGCCGGTCTGGGTGACCGAGACCAGCGCCCGCACGCGGGTCTGACCCGGCAGCACCGACGCGCGCGCCTCGACCCGATCGATCAGGACCTTGTCGGCACGGGCCGGTCCCGGACCGCTGGTGAGGGTGAGCCCGACCGCGAGCCCGACCGCACCGGCGACGGCGATCATGCGCATCGGGGATACGGTAACGGACCGGCCCGGTCGCCGCAATCGACCGGGCCGCTACGTCCACCGCGACAGGTCTGGCCCGAAACCGGAAATGGCCCCGCCACCGGTGTATCGTCGCGCCCATGGTTCGTTCCGGCCTGCTCGCGGCTGCCCTCCCCACCACCATCGTCACGCTGTGGGCCCTGTCGGCCCCGGCCCCCGCGCTCGCCCAACCGGCCGACGGCAGCGGCGGCGGGTCGGGCAGCGAGGTCGAGCTCGATGAGGATCCGGTGTCGGGTGACCTCGACAACGGCGGCGAGGAGAACCCCGACGCGCCGCGACTCGGCGACCAGCCGGTCGACGACGGGCCCAAGGCGCCGGCGGCCAAGAAGACCGGCTACCCCATCAACGAGGTGGCGCGGCCGATGACGCTGCCCGACTTCACGTCGGAAGTGCGGCTCGACCTGCGGCTGTTTCCGAGTCCACTCGACGCCGAGTTTGGCCTCCGGGCCCGCTACGGCATCACCCGTCAGGCCCAGGTCGGCGTGCGCTATGCGATCGGCGGCTTCTACGACGACGGCAAGCCGGCCGGTTCCGACAAGGCCACGTTCAACACCGGCAAGGCGGTGGCGCTCGAGTTCCAGCTCCTGGTCACGCCATGGCTCGCGCCGCGGCTCACGATCCCGATGTACGTCGATCCGTTCGCGATCGCGGCCACGCTGGGCGCGCAGATGAAGTTCCGGATCGGCGACAAGCTGGCCCTGGTTGGCTTCGAGGACGTGGTCGGCTTCAAGCTGACCGACAAGTTCGTGCCCGACCTCGAGAACGAGCGCGCCAACGAGCTGGCCGCCGACACCCTGGAGACCAACGGGATCACCAGCGACGGCTACATCCGCCTCGACGGCGGGGTGATCTATCAGGTCGAGGACAACCTCGCGGTCGGCGGACGGTTCGGCATCACGTTCAACAACTTCGACGACGCCGATGCCGCCACCGGGCTGCGCCTGAACGTGCAGTTCACGCCCCGCAAGCAGCTCGACCTGATCGGCCACCTCGGCATGGGCGCGCTCGACGACACCGACACGTTCAGCCTGGGCGGCGCGCTCGCGGTCCGGATCTGAGCCGACCCCGGCCCGACCTACTTCGCGGTGAGGTAGCCGTCCGCCTTGAGCAGCTCGGCGGTGAGCACGGCGCCGCCCGCCGCGCCGCGAACGGTATTGTGCGACAGCGCCACGAAGCGCCAGTCGAACACGGCGTCGGGGCGCAAGCGACCGATGGTGATCGCCTGGCCGTACCCCGCATCGCGATCCAGCCGGGTCTGTGGTCGCGCGTCGTCGTCGCTGTACGACAAGAACGGCTGCGGGGCGCTCGGTAACTCGAGATCCTGGGGCCGGCCGCGGTAGCTCGCCCAGGCGGCGAGGATCTCGTCGCGCCCCGGCTTCTTGTCGAAGGCGACGAACACCGCCGCCATGTGGCCGTCGGAGACCGGGACCCGGAGGCACTGGGCGGTGATGGCCGGCGCCGAGGCGTTGACGATCTTGCCGTCGGCGAGCGTGCCCCAGATCTTGAGCGGCTCCTGCTCGCTCTTCTCTTCCTCGCCCTTGATGTACGGGATCACGTTGTCGACCATCTCGGGCCAGGTCTCGAACGTCTTGCCAGCTCCCGAGATCGCCTGGTACGTGCACACCGCCAGACGCTGGGGCCCGAACGACCACAGCGGGTGGATCGCCGGCACGTAGCTCTGGATCGAGCAGTTCGGCTTGACCGCCACGAAGCCACGGCGGGTGCCGAGCCGGCGGCGCTGAGCCTCGATGACGGCGGCGTGATCGGCGTTGATCTCCGGGATCATCATCGGCACATCGGCGGTCCAGCGGTGCGCCGAGTTGTTCGAGATCACCGGGGTCTCGGCGCGCGCGTAGTCCTCCTCGAGCTTGGCGGTGGCGTCCTTGGACAGGTCGACGGCGCAGAACACGAAGTCGACCGCGCCGGCGACCGCGGCGACGTCGGAGGCGTCGGCCACCGTCATCGTCGCCACCGACGGCGGCACCGGCTGCGCCAGCGTCCAGCGGCCGGCGACCGCATCGCTGTAGCGCTTGCCCGCCGACGCCGGGCTCGCCGCGACGACGGCGATCTCGAACCAGGGGTGAGTCGCGAGCAACGACACGAAGCGTTGCCCGACCATGCCGGTGGCGCCGAGGACGCCGACCTTGAGCTGCTTTGCCATGACAAGCGCAATCTAGCAGATGAGGTGGCCGTGCCTCGCTATTCCGGCATCGCCAGCAGTGAGCACGCACACCGTTGCCGTTGCAGGCTGAAGGGAAATCGCGAATGCCCCTTGCGCCAGCGCGCCGTGCGGGTGAACGTCGCGGGGATGGCCGTAAGGGAAGAGGACGATACGGTCGAGGCGCCATCCCCAGGTGGGCGCCGGGCCGCGCGGGTCCGACTGGCCACCGGCACCGTCCCTCCGGCGCTCGACCCGGCGCTCGGCCACGCGCTGGGCGACGACATGTTCGCCGAGAGCGACCCGGCCGATGCCGATCCGGACTTGCTCGCTGCCCTGCCCGCCTTCGTGGTCGCGGCGGCGTCCGCGATCGACCCCGGCGACGCGGTCGACGCCCACATGCTCTCGGTCGGCACCCGGTGGTTCGGCATCAAGGCCTTCCGGCCCGGTCAGGCGCTGGCGATCCGCAACGTGATGGCGGGCATCGATACCCTGGCGATCATGCCGACCGGCGCCGGCAAGTCGCTGTGCTACCAGCTGCCGGCGCTCGAGCTGACCGGCGTCACGCTGGTGGTGTCGCCGCTGATCGCGCTGATGAAGGATCAGCACGACAAGCTCGAACAGCTCGGCATCGAGGTGCTGCGGCTCGATTCGACGCTGTCGCCGCGCGACGAGGCCAGCGCGCTGGCCCGGCTGGCGACCGGCAGGTCGTGCATCGCCTACGTCACCCCCGAGCGACTCTCCGAGCCGCGCTTCCGGGAGCGGCTGCGCGCGGTGCACGTCGCCCTGTTCGTCGTCGACGAGGCGCACTGTATCTCGCAGTGGGGGCACGACTTCCGGCCCGCGTACCTGGGCCTGGGTGACGCCCTGCGCGCGCTCGGCCGCCCACCGGTGCTGGCGCTGACCGCGACCGCGCCGCCCAAGGTCAAGGACGACATCCTGGCCCAGCTCGGCATTCCGGCGGCCGCGGTGATCGACATCGGCCTCGACCGTCCCAACCTCTGCTACCACGTCATCAAGGCGCAGAGCGAACGCAAGAAGCAGGCGATCTTGCTCCGCCTGCTGGCGCGGCAACCGGGGTCGGGCATCATCTACGCGGCCACCGTCCGTACCGTCGACGCACTCGCGGACTTCCTGAACAGCAACGGCATCGAGTGCGGGCGCTACCACGGCCGCATGCGAGCCAAGGACCGCGACCGTGTGCAGACCGCGTTCATGGAGCGCAGCGAACCGCGCATCATGGTGGCGACCAACGCGTTCGGGCTGGGCGTCGACAAGCAGGACATCCGCTTCGTCGTTCACTACAACTTTCCCGGCTCGCTCGAGAGCTACTACCAGGAAGCCGGGCGCGGCGGTCGCGACGGCCGACCGGCCAACTGCATCCTGCTCTTCCAGCCCGAGGACAAGCGGATCCAGAGCTTCTTCCTCGGCGGGCGGTACCCGACGCCGGAGCAGACCCGCGCGGTCGCCGATGCGCTGATGTCGATCTACGTCGCCGGCGGCGGCACCTTCGACGCGGTGACCGAGGCGGCGCTGGCGCGCGCGGCGATCCTGCGCAGCGCCAATCCGCTGGCGCCGCACGACGCGGCGGACGATGCGGACGAGAGTCACGACATCGAGGATCCGAGCCATGCGGTGGCGCTCAAGGACATCGCCGAGCAGGCGATGGCGCCGGCCAAGAAGGCGCGCGTCGTGCTGTCGTTCCTCAAGGAGGTCGGCTTCGCTGCCGAGGCGCCCGGCCAGCGCTTCGTGCCGCTGACCGCCCGGCCGCCGAGCCTCGAGGAGCTGGCGCGGGCGACGCTACGCTACGAGCAGAAGCGGGCCCAGGACCGGGCCCGGCTGCAGGCGATGCTGCGCTACTCGCAGTCGCACCTGTGCCGGTCGCGCCTGCTGGTCACGTATTTCGGGTACACCGACGGCGACGCCTGTGGCGCGTGCGACAACTGCCAGCGCGCCCGCGCCGATGCGCCGGCCGAGCCGCCGCCGTCGCGCATCGCGGCCGTGGCCGCGGTGCTGGCCGCACGCCGCGCCGCCGCCCGCGGTGACGAGGTGGCCGAGGCGCCGACCCCGGCCGACGAGCTGCTGGCACGGCGGCGGGCCCAGCGCGGCCGCGCCCTCAAGATCGAACGGGGCCGGGGCCGGATCGGCGTCCTCGGCAAGGGCGACCTGGTCCGCCACGCCACCTGGGGCAACGGGGAAGTGGTGCGGATCGTCGGTGACTCCGCGCTCGCGTTCTTCCCCAGCTACGGCGAGAAGCTGCTCAAGGCCAGCTTCCTCGAGAAGATCGTCCGCGCCTGACCAGCCGCAGGCAGAGGCTCCGCCACAGGTTCCGGCTGATGCGGGTGGGCGGGGCCAGGGTCGCGAGGCGGGGTCTGGTTCCTGCCGTCAGCGTCGGGCTGGTGGTCGGACTCGGGTGTGGCGGGGCGCGCGCGCCGGCCACCGACGAGCCACGCGACGATCCGTGGCCGATGTTCCGCCGCGAGGCGCGCCACGGTGGCGACGCCCGCGACCGCGGGCCCCTGGCCTGGGAGCTCGCCTGGTCGCACGAGCTCGGCGCGCGCGTCGACGCCTCGCCGATCGTGGTCGCCGCCGGCGTGGTGGTGGCGACCCGCACCGGCGTGGTGGTGGTGCTCGATCCGGAGGGCGGCGCCGAGCGCGCGCGCGCCGAGCTCGGCGGCGACGTGTGGGCCACGCCGGCGGCGTCCGCAGGCACCATCGTCATCGGCGTCCGCCGCGACAGTGGCGGCGAGCTGGTCGGGCTCGACGCCGGCGACCTCGCGGTCCGGTGGCGGCGGCCGGTGGTCTCGGGCGGGTTCGGCGCCGCGACGGCGGCCGGCCGGCGGGTGTGGCTGTGCAACGGCGCCGCGGTGGTCGCGATCGATCCCGACGACGGCGCCGAGCTCGCCCACCTGACCCTCGACCAGCGCTGCTACGGCGCACCCGCGATCGACGGCGGCGCGCTGTACGTGGCGAGCCGCGACGGCGCGCTGCGCTCCTTCGACGTCAGGACCGGAGCCCGACGCTGGCAGGCGATCACCACGGCCGGCGCCTTCAACGAGGTCGCGCCGGTGGTCACCGACGACCTGGTCCTGATCGGCTCCAACGACGGCCACCTGTACGGCTTCGGCCCCGGCGGCGACCAGCGCTGGCGGGCCGGCGACGGCGACTGGGTGGTGTCCTCGCCGGCGGTGGCCGATGGCCTGGCGGTGTTCGGCGACGACGGCGGCGTCGAGCGCGCGGTGGCGCTCGCCGACGGCCGCGAGCGGTGGCGCGGCAAGGTCGGCAACGACGTGGCGTCATCGGCAGTCGTGATCGGCGACCACGTGGTGCATGGCGCCCACGACGGCAAGCTGCACGCCTGGCGCCTCACCGACGGCGTCGCGCGGCCACCGATCGACGCCGGGGCACCGATGTTCGCGTCGCCGGCCGTGACCGGCGACGGGCTGGTGGTGATCGCCACCCACGCCGGCCGCGTGGTCGCGATCCGCTGACGCGCCAGGCCGCGAGGACGACCGAGTTTCATTCCCGGGCCCTACGAGCCGGCGCGCGCGGCTCGCTGCCGCGCCACCTCGTAGAGCGCGATCCCGGCGGCGACCGAGACGTTGAGCGAACCGACGCCGGCGGCGGCCATCGGGATGAGGGCGTGCATATCGCAGGTTCGCGCCACCAGCGTCCGCACGCCCTCGCCTTCTCCGCCCAGCACCAGCGCCAGCGGACCGGCGAGATCGAGGGTCGCGATCGGGCGCGCCGACGGCGCCGCGGCGACGGCGCAGGTCCACAGCCCGGCGGCCTTGAGCTCTTCGAGCGCCCGGACCAGGTTCTTGGCCAGCGCGATCGGCAGGAGCTCGGTGGCGCCCGCCGAGGCCTTGGTGGTGGCCGGCGTGATGGCGGCGGCGCGATGCTCGGGGATCACCACACCGTGGGCGCCGAGCACGTAGGCCGAGCGCACGATGGCACCCAGGTTGTGCGGATCCTGGACCCCGTCGAGCACCACCACCAGCGGCGGCACGCCGGCGGCGGCGGCGGCGGCGAGCAGCTGGCCGAGGTCGGCGTAGCGAAACTCGCCGGTGACGGCGACCACGCCCTGATGGCGCGCGCCGGGCTCGCACAGCGCGTCGAGCTCGCGCTGGGCGCGGCGCTCGACGGTCACCCCGGCGGCCGCCGCGTCGGCGGCCAGCGCCGCCACCGGGTCCTTGCCGCGCGCCTCGGCGCGCTCGACGGCGACGTAGAGCACGCGGATCGCCTTCGGGCGCGCCCGCACCAGCTCGCGGACCGGCCCGACGCCGTGGATGTTGCGGGTCGTCACGGCAAGGCCGCCGTGATCTCGGCGGCGATGGCGCGCGCCGCAGCGGCGGGATCGGCGGCATCGCGGATCGGCCGGCCGACCACGACCAGGTCGGCGCCCGCGCGACGCGCGTCACCCGGCGTGGCGATGCGCTTCTGATCGCCGGCGGCGGTGCCGGCCGGGCGCACGCCCGGGGTGACGATCAGAAAGCCGGCCGGCGCAGCAGCGCGGATCACGGCGGCCTCGTGCGGTGACGCCACCACGCCGTGGCATCCGGCGGCGGCCGCCAGCGCGGCCCGGCGCGCCACCAGCGCCGGCAACGGCCCGATCGCACCGATCGCGATCAGATCGGCTTCGTCCATCGACGTCAGCACGGTGACGGCGAGGACGCGCGCCGGCGTACCGGCGCAGGCCCGCACCGCCGCCGCGAGCATCGCCGGCCCACCGCCGGCATGCACCGTCACCAGCTCGGCGCCGAGCGCGGCGGCGCGGCCCATGGCCCGGGCCACGGTCTCCGGGATGTCGTGGAGCTTGAGGTCGAGCATCACGCGGCGACCGGCGGCGCGCATCGCCGCGACCACCGCCGGGCCGTCGGCGACGAACAGCTCGAGGCCGACCTTGACCCAGCCGGCGCCGTCGCCGATGCGAGCGGCGAGCGCGACCGCCGCGGCGGTGTCGGGGACGTCGAGGGCGGCGATGACGCGATTGCCGGGATCGAAGCTCACCCGCGCGGTTGTAGCTCGCCCGTTCGCCGCGAGCGAGCCGCGGAGGGTTCGAGTCGAAGGGCCGATCTCAGGGCAGCGGCTTCACCGCGACGGTGCCATCGTCGATCTCGACGGTGTAGATCACGCCGTCGTCGGCACGCCGGTGGGCGGCGTCGAAGCGCAGCACGCCGGTGACCCCCGCCACGTCGGCGGCGGCCAGCCGGCGGGCCAGCTCGCCGCGGTTGCCGCCGCCCAGACCGGCGACCAGGCGTACGGCGTCGTAGGCGTAGGCGTCGACCGCGGTCGGCGACTTGCCGGTGGCCTCGAAGTACAGGCGCTCGAACTCGAGGCCAGCCTCGTCGAGCGCGCCGGGGAACCATCCCGGCGCCAGCAGTCCGCCTTCGAGGTAGCGCGCGGCTTCGCGCACCAGGCCGTCGCTGGCTCCCTCGGCGGTCGACAGCAGGACGATCGGCCGGCCGCCCGTGGCCTTCCTGGTGCCGGCCGGGCGCGCGATCATGCCGGCCGCGGCCAGCGCCGGCGCGATCAGCTCGAGCCGATCGGCCTGATCGGGGATGAACACCGCCTGCCAGTTGCCGTCGAGCTTCTTGACGATGGCGGCGAACGAACGGGCGTCGGCGGGGTAGCCGATCTCGATCACGATCGCGCCGCCAGCGGCGGCGACCTCGACGGCGAACGCCTTGCCGACCGCGGTGCCGTAGCCGGTCTCGGGGCGCAGCACGGCAAAGCGCTTGACGCCGAGCGTGGCGGCCCGCCGGGCCAGCGCCCGGGCCCGCGCCTCGGCCGAGTGCATCATGTGGAAGACGTAGGTGCCACCGGCGGCGCGCTCCTCGGCCCGCGGGTTGAACGACAGCAACGGCACGCTCAGCTCGGCGGCCCGGCGAGCGGCGGCATCGACCGCGGCGCCGTCGGTGGGACCGAGGATGGCGACCACGTCGTGGCCGGCCAGCGCCGCGACGGCGTCGGCCGCGGCCGCGCCCTCCCCGTCCTCGATGTGGATGATCGGCGCCGCATCGCCCAGCGAGCGGGCGCCGACCTGCATGCCACGCGCGAGCTGATCGCCGACCCGGGCCTGCTTGGCCGACTGCGGGACGACGGCGCCGATGACGCCGGGCCGCGCCGTCGAGGGCGCCGGGTCGCGGTCGCCGCCGGCGAGCCCGATCGCCTTGCGGACCGGCCGGGCCCGGTCGCGTGCGGCGCGGGCACCGTCGGCGTCGCCGCTGGCGTCGCGGTCGGCGGCCACCCGCCAGCCCAGCACCGCCACCGAGGGTCCGTCGCCCTCGAGCGTGCGCCAGCTCGCGGCGGCCTCCTCGGCGGTGGCGCCGGCGACCAGCTGATCGAGCCGGCCGCGCAGGAACGCGCGCTCGGCGGGACTGGCGATCGGCCACCAGCGATCGATCCACGACAGCGCTGCCAGCGGAGTGGCGCTGGCGCCGTGGGCGTGCGCCGACGCCGCGATCCACGCCCCGCGCTCGCCGTCGTTCTCGATCGCGCCCTCGGCGCGGGCCAGCAACGGCAAGGCGCGGTCGTGTTCGCCGAGCATGCCGCGGGCCAGGCCGAGGTACAGCTCGCCGCGGGTGCGCAGACCGGGCTCGAGGTCGGCGGTGGCGAGCAGCCGGTCGAGGCTGGCCGCCGCGGCGACCGGATCGCCGCTCTGCTGCGACGCGACGCCCGCAAACAGGAGCGCGAACGGCGCGATCGGATCGCCGGCGTACTCGGTGGCGATGGCGCGAAACTCGTCGGCCTGGCCACCGTCGCGGAGGAAGCGGGCCCGGGCCTCGACGAAGCGGTCGCGGGCCTGGGCGTCGCCGGTGGTGGGCAGCGAAGGCACCAGCGTATGGCGCTTCTTCGGGCAGCCCGCCGCCAGCGCGAGGAGACAGACGAGCGCGACGAGACGGAGCCACATGCCCGGACGGTAGCCGCTCCACCGGGCGCGGGCAAACTCACGCGGCAGCACGGCGCAGGTCACGCTTGCACAACGCGCGAGGCGTGCTCGCTGTTCCGTAGCGAGGAGTGTAACGTCCGCGCCATGTCCCGCTCCGAACGCCTGCTCACGCTGGTCGAGGCCGCCATCTCCCGTCTCGATGACGGCGACATCGAAGGCGCCGAGCAGAAGCTGGCCCAGGCCGCGCGCATCGACCCCCAGCACCCCGACGTCCTCTCGCTGTCGGCGTCGATCGCGGCCATCAACGGCGACCTCGAGCGCGCGCTCGAGCTGGTCGCCAAGGCGGTCGAGCGCGCCCCCGAGGACGTCGGCGTGCTGATCAACGCCGCCGATCTGGCGCTGCTGGCCGATCCGGAGATCGCGATCGGCTATGCCCGCCGCGCCGCCGCGGCGGTCGACGAGGAGGACCAACTGATCGCCGCGGTGCTGATCCTGGCCGAGGCTCACATCGCGCTCGAGCAACCGGCGGCCGCCCGCGAGGCGCTGACCGAGCTGTCGAGCTCGGTGATCGACGAGGCGGCGACGATCCTCGACGTCGCCCATGCCCACCTGGCCGCCGAGGATCCGACCACCGCCGAGCTGTGGCTGCGGCGCCTGGCCTCGGCCGACGACGACGCCGCCGCCGATGCCTGGCACGGGATCGGTCAGTGCCGCGAGGCCAAGGGCGACAAGGACGGCATGATCGCCGCCTGGCTCGAGACCCGCCGCCGCGACGCCGCCCTGCCGCCGCCGGCGCTGGTGATCAGCGACGACGAGCTCGAGGCGGTGGTCACCGCCGCCCTCGAGGAGCTCCCCGAGGAGGTCCACCGCCACCTCGCCAACGTCCCGATCCTGGTCGACGACATGCCCGCCGAGCACCTGGTGCAGGACGGCTGGGACCCGCGCCTGCTGGGCCTGTTCGAGGGCACCCCGCTACCCGAGCAGAGCACGGTCGGCGGCGGGCCGAGCGTCACCACCATCCACCTCTACAAGCGAAACCTCGAGCGCTACGTCGGCGACGACAAGGACGCGCTGGCCGAGGAGATTCGCATCACGGTGCTACACGAGACCGCGCACTACTTCGGCCTCGACGACGAAGCGCTCGCGAAGCTGGGGCTGGACTGAGCGCGCTGCGCGTTGACGTTGACCTGACTTCCGCTACGACGGCAGGCAATCGAACGGCGGGGGCAGCGGGAGCGGGTCGCCGGGAATGCACATCAGCATCCCGAAGCAACAATTGCCGCTGCCGCACTCGGCGTGCGTGCTGCAACCGCCGATGCCGCCGTCGCCGCCGCTGGCGGCGTCGGGCACGCTGACCGGCGCGTCGATCACGCGGGCGTCGATCACGCGGGCGTCGGTCGACTGCGATCCATCGCTGGTGAGGCGAGCGTCGACGCGCGGCTGATCATCGTCGTCGTCATCGCCGCTACTCTCGGATCCCTGAGCGCAACCGAGTGCGACGACAGGAAGCAAGACCAGCAAGAACGCGTGCATGCACGAACAAGCCATGAGCTTCTCCTCGCTGGGCTCCCGTCCAGCGCGGCCATCCTACCTAACCGAGGTTCACGTACAAGACGAAACACCGCGCCACCCCGGACATCGAGTGACCTGCTTTCTCGCCCAGCTGGTCCGGCCAGTGATTTCAGCTGACTGATTTCACTCGGCTGGCACCACGACCTCGACCGGTTCGCCGGGGCACGTCGAAGGCAACGCCAGGCGACCCGTCGCATGGTCCAGACCCTGACGCGGATCAGGTGGCGACTGTTCCAGCCCGGCGACGCCGGCGAAACGCCAGCGCGAGACCGACCAGCCCGAGCGGCAGCAACCCGTCGCCCAGATCGGCGCTCCGCGCGGCACCGCAGCAGCCGCCCACCGAGCCGCCCGCGCCCGGCCCGCCGCCGTCGATGCTGACCCCCGCGTCGACGGCGCCGCCCGGCGGGCCCTCGGCACACGGGGTGAGGCCGTCGGCCAGCTCGTCGAGGTAGTCCTCGATCGCCGGATATCCGCTGGGCCGGACCGCGGCGTGATCGTCGAGGTCGGGATCGAGGCCGTGGCCGGTCTCCCAGGCGTCGGGCATGCCGTCGCGATCGCGGTCGGCGGGCGGGGTTCCCGGCACCAGGCCGGCGAGCAGGTCGTTGACCGGCAGGGTGGCGTACTGGCCGGTGCGATCGCGGGTCTCGGTCACCGCGCGCTGGGTGATCGCGTCGCGCGGCCAGGCGCCGGCGCAGTCGAGGACGTCGCGGTAGGCGTCGGCGGCGGCCGGGCGCGACGCCGCGACGTAGCCGACCTCGGCGCTCCAGTCGGGCGCGCCGGCCAGGCCGGCGAACTGCGACCGCTGCAGGGTGCCGAGCGCGAACGTGTACGCGGCGGTGTACGCGGCGCTGGCGTAGGGATCGTCGACGATGCCGGTGAACACGCCGGGGTCGTCGACGGCGTTGCCGCCCAGGAAGTAGCGGGTCGGCACCGGCGCTCCCTGTTCGGGATCGAACCAGAACGGGATCAGGCTGGCCGAGGCGCCGTCCCGGTAGGTGTTGCCGGCGAGGACGAAGTCGCCGTACGCCGCGTTGTGGTGCACGAAGCCTTCGCGCACGTTGTAGGAGACGTTGCCGATCACCTCGGCGGGTCCGATCGAGAGTGCGGGGGTGCGGGTCCGGCAGTGCGCGAACAGGTTGTGGACGATCGAGATCCGGCCGCCGGCGTTGCCGCCGCCGGTCGAGCCGTCGGAGTTGATGAGGCAGAAGTTGTGGGCGCCGTCGGGGTGGCCGCCGGCCGGGTTGGCGAACGTGATCGCCGACCACTGCACGGTGACGTGATGCGCGCCGTCCCAGAGATCGACGTTCTCGTCGATGCCATGGGAGACGTCGACGTGGTCGAGCACGATGTGGTGCGCCGACGAGAACTGGATGCCGTCGTGCTGCTCGGGGCCCCAGGTCGCGTCGGCCGGGTTGGGCCGCACCCGGACGTGACGCACGATGATGTTGTTCACCGGGTTGCCGTACGGCGTCGACAGGTGACCGTTGATGGTGACGCCGGCGCCGGGCGCGGTCTGGCCGGCGATCGTGATGTCGCTGCGCGAGATCTCGACGTCGCCGGTGATGACGCCGGAGACGTCGAACACGACGTAGCGGGCACCGAGCTGGGCCGCCGCCCACGCCAGGCTGCCCGTCCCGCTCGCCGCCAGCGTGGTCACGTGCAGCACCTGACCACCCCGCCCGCCGGTGACGACGGCGCCGAAACCGCGCGCGGATGGGAAGGCCGGTTGCGCCGCCGCGCTGCCGGCGCTGGCGAAGCCGAGGGCGGCGGCGATGGCGATCCGGCGCTGGTTCACGGCTGGATCGTACCCCGGCCGGGTCCGAAACCGACGTCGAACCGGCGCCGCTCAGCGCGCGAAGAGGTCGGCCATCGTGACCAGCTCGTAACCGGCGCCGCGCAGCTCGTCGATCACGACCGGCAGCGCGGCCAGGGTGTCCTCCTGGCCCTCGTGGAACAGGATGACCTCGCCCGGCTGCACGTGCGCCGGAGCGCAGCGGGCCGCGATCACCGCCGGTGTCGAACCATCGTAGTCCCGACTGTCGAGTGACCACATCCCGACCGTGTAGCCGCTGACCAGCAGGGTCGTCACATCGACTGGCCCGAACGAGCCGTGCGGTGGGCGCACCCAGCGACCTTGCGGCAGCGGCCCCAGCGCGCGCGCAGTGCGGCTCAACTCGTCGCGCAGCTGGTCGGGGCGAAGTCTGGTGAAGCGCGTATGGTGGAAGCCGTGACTGGCGAGCTGGTGACCGCCACGCAGGTACTCGGCGACCATGGCGGGCTGGTTCTCGGCGAACAGTCCGGTGAGGAAGAACGTCGCCGGCACGCCGGCGCGCCCGAGCACGTCGAGGTACCGAGGGGTGAGGAGGTGCGGCCCGTCGTCGAAGGTCAGCGCCACGCGCCGCAGGTGGGCGGGGCCGCGCCACAGCATCCGGCCGCGCGTCATCCGCTGCAGGATGACGCGCAGGTGTTGTTTGGCCCGATCGCGCACGAGCGTGGATACCGCAATCGGTGTTTCGACGACAGACCTGATCATGGTTGACGGGTTCGAAACCGCGCAACCATGGCAACGGAGCTCACGATCGGCATCGCGACCACGGGTACGATCGGGGTAGGTTGCGCGGGTGCGCGGCGGCCACGACGTGATCGTCTTCTGCGGCCGACCGGAGGCGCTCGCCGCGCCCGGCCGGCGCGACGCGGCGCTGGCGGTGCTGGCGACCGACGACCGGGACCACGTCGCCCGCTTCCGCTTCGAACGCGATCGCGAGCAGGCGCTGGCGTCGCGCGCCCTGCAGCGGCGGGCGCTGTCGGCGTGTACCGACGTCGCGCCCGCGGCGTGGCGCTTCGTCGCCGGCGCCCACGGCCGCCCCGAGATCGGCGCGCCACCGATCACGCCGCCGCTGCGCTTCAACGTCGCCAACAGCCACGGTCTGGTCGCGTGCGCGGTCACCATCGATCGCGACGTCGGCGTCGATGTCGAGCCGTGGCGCGGCGACGCTCCCGCCGAGCTGATCGAGCGCTGCTTCGCACCCGCGGAACGCGCCGCCCTGACCGCCCTGCCGGCCGGCTCACGTCCGCGCCGGTTCGTGGAGCTGTGGACGCTCAAGGAGGCCTACATCAAGGCCCGCGGGCTCGGCCTCGAGCTGCCACTCGAGCTGATCGACTTCACGCTCGACGACGGCCCGCCCCGGCTGGCGCTCGATCCGTCGCTCGACGACGACGCGGCGACCTGGCAGCTCGAGCTGTGGTCGCCGCTGCCATCACACGCCGCGGCGCTGTGCGTGCGCCGCGGCGCCGCGCCGCCGCTCACGATCGAGCGGCGCTGGGATCCCGGATGACCGCGGCGGCCGTGGCCGGGCCCGCTCGGGGCTCGCCGTCACGGCCGCCACACGAGATCGAACGCGCCGGCGAAGATCCGCACCGGCCGGTCCTCGAGCATCGGATCGAGCGCGATCGTCGTGGTGTCCTCGAAGGCGGCGTCGCAGTCACCGGCGGGCTCGAAGTGAACGACCACGTTCGTCGACGCCGGATCACCGACGCCGTACTGGCCGTCCCAGCACGCCCACACGCGGCTGCGCGCGCAGCCGCCGTACTGCGCGGTCACCAGCAGCGCCGTGCCCTGAAGTCGTGCCGCGGCGACCTGAGCCGGTTCACCGGGGCAGCTCGCCTGGACCAGGATCGACGACGTGTCATCGGGAAAGGGCTCGAGGTTGTCACCGCAGGCCGCGAAGAGGGAGGTCGCCAGGAGGAAGGAACCGAGGTTGTGAATGCGCATGGTCGACACACTCACACGGCCCCACGCGCGAACCGATCACGAACCGAGCCCGACCTGCTCGCGGCGAACTCGGGTGCGGTTCGCGACGCCGACCTGGGCCGCCACCCGAACCGGAGTTCGCGCCCGCTCAACGTCGGAGTGCGCGGCGAAGCAAGCCCAGGAAGTCGCGACTGGTGGCGCGCGCCAGCACCAGCGCCGCCGCGACATAGGTCGCCGCGCCGGTCGCGATCTCGACCGCCAGCCGCAGCGCCGACGAGGCCACGCCCAGCGCGTCGGCGCCGTGACGCACGCCGAGCACGGCGGTCACCATCACGCCGCAGGCCATGAGCGGGCGAATGAACGCGCTGATGAGCGGCCGCGCCGGGATCCGGTCGGTGGTGATCACCAGCGCGGTGGTCGCCAGCGAGTGGATGCCGAACGCGATCCCGACCGACGCCGCGGCCCACTGCGGTCCCAGCGACGAGAACGCGACGATGCAGCCGAACAGCAGCACCAGCTTGAGCAGCTCGAGCATCATGATGGCCCGGGTCCGCGACTCGCTGGCCAGGTACGTGGTGATGCCCCACGCCATCGGCCGCACCACCGACAGCACCGACAGCACGGTCAAGAGCGGCGCGACACCTTGCCACTCGTCGTTGAGGAGCAGGTCGATCAACGTGGGCGCGATCGCCCCGAGTCCGGTCGCCAGCGGGAACACCGCCAGCGCCATCAGCGCGGTCGAGCGCACCACGGCGGCCTTGCGCTCGGCGGCGCCCAGGCTGGTCATCGCCGGCAACAGCACGCCGCTCATCTGCTCGCCGACCTGGACCGCGGGGATGTCGGCGAGGTTGTAGGCCATGTTGTAGAAGCCGACCACCTTGGGCCCGAAGTAGGCGCCGAAGGCGAGGTTGTCCCAGTAGCGGGTCGCGAAGCTGAACACCTGCGCCAACCCGAGCGGGATCCCGAAGCGGACGATCTCGCGCACCCGCGCCCACCGCCAGGGAGAGCGCTGCAGCCAGCCGAACCGGGTCGCCCGCACGATCACGAACGTCGCCACCAGCGACTGCAGGACGTTGCCGATCACGATCGCGTGGCCACCGAGGTCGGTGGTCGCCGCCATCGCCACCGCGCTCACGGTGAACGTCAGTTCGCCGAGGCCGTTGGCGATCGCCAGCTCGCGAAACCGCATCTCGCGCGCGAGGATCTTGTCGGCGACCGCGCCGACGCGGCGGATCAACACCGCCAGCGCGATGCCAGGCAGGTAGCTGGCCAGATGCGGCGCCTTGAAGATCGGCGCGAACCACGGGCCGGTGCCGGCGATCAGACACAGGCCGACGACGCCGAGCACGAGGTTGATCACCGCGACGTGGTAGGTCTGCTCGGCCCCGTTGACGCCGTGGACGATCATGTACTGGTTGAAGCCCCAGTGCGACAGCCAGTTGGCGGTCTGGGCGATCACCGCCGCGGCCGCGACCTCGCCGACCACCTCGGGCGCCAGCAGCCGGGTCATGTACAGCGTGCCGATCAGGCCGATGACCCGGGCCCCGACGCTGGCACCGACGCTCCACACCGCGCCGCGCGCCGCGCGATCGCCGACCGACACTAGGGCAGCTCCGGCGAGACTCGAACCGACGGCAGGCGGTCAGCCACCGGCGCGTCCGGTGCCCAGCTGGTGCGCGAGCTGCTCGAGCGATTGCAGCAGGAGGTCGCGCAGGCTCAACCGAAGTCCGGTCTCGGTGTGGATGCGCGCGACCACCGCCATGGACAGCAGCGAGTGGCCGCCGATCTCGAAGAAGTTGTCGGTGGCGGAGACGCGGTCGAGGCGCAGCAGGTCCTTCCAGATGCGCGCCAGCATCAGCTCGTCGGCGGTCTGGGGCGCGCGGGCCACGGCGGTGGGCGCCGCGCCGACCGGCGCCGGCAAGGCGGTCCGCGCGATCTTGCCCGCCGGGGTCAGCGGCAGCGCCGCGAGCTCGACGACGTGCTGCGGGATCATGTGGTCGGGCAGCTTCTTGCGGAGGTGCTTGCGCACGTCGCTGGCCGTCAAGGTCTTGCCGGGCCGCAGCACCACGTACGCGACCACGCGAGCGTCGCCGGGGCGGTCCTCGCGAACGATCACGACGCAGCGCTCGATCGCGGCGTGCTCGGCCAGCACGGTCTCGATCTCGCCGAGCTCGATCCGGTAGCCGCGCAGCTTGACCTGATGGTCGACGCGCCGGTGGTAGAGCAGCTGGCCGTCGGCGCGCCACGCCACGATGTCGCCGGTGCGGTACATCCGCGCCTCGCCGCCACGAAACCGATCGGGCACGAAGCGCGCCGCGGTCAGCTCGGGGCGCTTCAGATACCCGAGACTGACGCCGAGCCCGCCGATGACCAGCTCACCCGGTGTGCCGATCGGCACCGGCTGGCCGAGGTCGTCGAGCACGTAGACCTCGGTGTTGTCGATCGGGGCGCCGATCGTGACCCGCGGATCGGCGCGGTCGAGCTCGCCGCAGGTCGACCAGATCGTCGTCTCGGTCGGCCCGTACATGTTCCACAGCCGGGCGACCCGCTCGAGCAGCAGCGCGACCAGATCAGCCGGCAACGCCTCACCGCCGCACAGCGCGGTGAAGCGCTCGCCGCCGCGCCAGCCGGCCGCGATCAGCAGGCGCCAGGTCGCCGGCGTCGCCTGCATGACGGTGGCGCCGCTGTCCTCGAGCAGGTCGCGCAGCAGGCGGCCGTCGCGGGCCTGCTCGGTCGCGGCCAGCACCACGCGCGCGCCGACGGTGAGAGGCAGGAACAGCTCGAGCCCGGCGATGTCGAACGACAGCGTGGTGACGGCGACCAGGATGTCGTCGGCGCTCAGGCCCGGGCGGGTCGCCATCGCGGCCAGGAAGTTCACCAGGGCGCGATGGGGGACCAGCACCCCGTTGGGCCGGCCGGTCGAGCCCGAGGTGTAGATCGCGTAACAGGGTTGTTCGCCGGTCAGCTGGTACGGCATGCGCTCGGTCGGGCACGCGGCGATCGCCGCCGCGTCGCGATCGATCGCGACGATCCGCGCTGCCGCCGAAGCGGGCGGCAGTCGCGAGATCAGCGCCGCGGTGGTGACGATGAACCCGAGGCCGGAGTCCTCGATCATCAGCGCGACGCGGTCGGCCGGATACTCGGGATCGAGCGGGACGTAGGCGCCGCCGAGCTTGAGCGTCGCCAGCAGCGCGACCACCATGGTTGGCGTCCGCTCGAGGTACACGCCGACCAGCGCCCCCGGGGCCGCGCCGAGCGCGACCAGGTGGTGGGCGAGCTGGTTGGCGCGCTGATCGAGCTCGCGATAGGTCAGCGACACATCGCCGAACACGACCGCCGGCCGGTCCGGCGTGAGCTCGACCTGGCGCTCGACCAGCTGGTGGGCGCCGACGACGTCGGGCAGCGGCCTGGCGGTCCGGTTCCAGGCCACGACGATCTGTTCACGCTGCGCGACCGACAGCAGCGGGAGCGCCGCGATCCGGTCCTCGGCGCCGCTTGCCACCGCGCGCAGCAGGACCCCGAACTGGGCCAGGAGGTCGCGGATCCCCGCCGCGTCGAACAACGCGGTCGGGTACTCGAAGGTCACGCGCAGGCCGTCGGCGGTCGCGCTGACCCACGTGCTCAGGTCATTGCGCGCCACCTTGGCGTGGATCGTCTCGCGACGCTCGACGCGGATCGAACCGGCAGGCAGGTCGCCGGTCGCCGTCGCCGCCAGCCCGTCCTCGAACGCGAAGATGGTCTGGAACACCGGCGACCGGCTGAGGTCGCGCGCGATGCCGAGCTTCTCGACCAGCTCCTCGAACGGGATGTCCTGGTTCGCGTACCCGCCGACACAGACCTCGCGGACCCGGATCAGGAGCTCGCGGAACGTGGGCATCCCGTCGAGGTCGATGCGTAGCGCCAGGGTGTTCGCGAAGTAGCCGACCAGGTCGAGGGTCTGGGCGTGGTTGCGGTTCGCGATCGGCGTCCCGATCACGAGGTCGTGCTGGCCGGTGATGCGGTGCAAGAGCGTCGCGTAGCAGGCAAGCAGGACCATGAACGGCGTGGCCCCGTCGCGGCGACCGATCGCGGCCAGCTTCTCGACCAGATCGCCGGGCAGGTCGAGCGATGCGGTGTCGCCTGCGGTCGCGGCCAGCTGGGTTCGCGCGCGCACCGCCGGCAGCGCCAATACCGGTAGCGGCTGGTGCAGCGCGGCCTGCCAGTACGCGACGCGGCGCGCGCGGTCGGGGTCGTCGATGCTCGCGAGCTGCCAGGCGGCGTAGTCGGCGTACTGGATCTCGAGCGGCGCGACCACCGGCGCTCGACCGGCGACCCGCGCCGCGTAGCCGGCGAGCAGATCGCGCTCCAGGACATCCTGCGACCATCCGTCGGTGACGACGTGATGGGTGGCGATCAGCAACACGTGCTCGGCGGGGCCGAGACGGACCAGCACGGCGCGGAACAGCGGCCCGGCGGCGAGGTCGAAGGGGCGACACGCCTGCTCGGCCAACGTCTGCCGGCAGCGCCGCTCGCGCTCGGCGGGATCGTCCACCGCGGCGTGATCGACGATGGCCAGGTCGACCACCATCGACGGCGCGATGTACTGGACCGGCCCGTCGACACCGAGCCGCAAGGTGGTCCGCAGCACCGCGTGTCGCGCCGCGAGATCATCGAGCGCGCCCTGCAGCGCAGCGACCTCGAGCGGACCCGCGACCCAGCACGCGACCGGGACGTTGTAGACCGCGAGGCCGGGTTCGAGCTGGTCGAGGTAGAACAACCGGCTCTGCCCGAACGACAGCGGCGCCAGCCGCACGCCGTCGCGCTCGATCAGCGGGGCTCGTGGGATGCGGGTGGCGGAGTGGCCGCTCGCTGCCGCGGCGCCGGCGCGGAGGAACGCCAGCAGCTCGGCCTTGCGGCCGCGCAACTCGGCGCCAAGCTCTTCGGTGAGCGCACCCCGGGGCGCGTTGACCACCAGCTTGTCGCCGTCGGCGCGCAGCTCGATGCCCCGATCACGCAGGCGGGCCAGCAAGGCCATCGTCATGACGGGCCCTCGAGCGAGCTGCGGCCGGGCGCGACCGTGCCGAACATCGGTCTCGGCCCCCACCACAGGTACAGCACCAGGGCGAACAGCGCCTTCATGATCACGAACGCGACGTACGGCGCCATGCCGCCGCGCAGCGGCAGCACCGGGACGACCTGGCTGGTGTAGTTGGTGGTCAGCTGCATGACGAACACGACCGCCGCGCTCTGGGTTCGCTGGTACAGCCAGGCGCAGATCGCCGCGATGGTCATGAAGTTGATCAGCAGCGGCGCGATCGGCAGGCCGGGCGCGACCTGGATCTCGGCGAGGACCAGCGGGACGTACCACAGGCCCCAGCACAGCCCGGTGATGAGGCTGGCCTGCAACAGCGCGTAGCGGCGCGCCAACACCACCAGCAGGAATCCGATCCACGCGATCTCCTCGACCGCGGCGACCCGCGAGGTCAGGGAAAAGAACCTCCAGCCGGCGGCCTGCTCGAAGTCGAAGTGGAAGTCGTCGACCGCACCGATCAGGTACAAGGCGCCGAGTGCCAGGCCGCCGACAAAGGACGGGTACAGCAGCGCGAACAGGTAGAACTTCGGCGCGACCTTGACCTCGAGCAGCGACGCGAGGTTGACCACGGCGGCGCTGCGGCCATGGGCGACGACCGACACCGCGAGTGCGATCAGGGCCGGCGTGAAGATGCGCAGCACGCCCAGTCCGTAGTTGCGGACCTCGTAGTGCTGCGACGCGACCAGGGCGGCGTGAACGCCGATCGCCAGGACCACGAAGGTCGAGACCGGGTAGGCGGCGACGAGGCGGCGAGGGTCGAGCGCGGATCGCATGGTGGGTCAGGTCGACGTCGGCAGCGCGTCGAGGAAGGCGCCCACCTCGCCCACCATGGTGGCGCGATCGTCCAGCGCCAGGTAGGAGTGATCGGCGCGGGGATAGTACGTGACCCGGATCTGCGATCGGCGCGCGAGGCGCGGGAAGATCTCGTCGAACTGACGCGGATCGACGAAGCTCGACCAGCCGCCGGTGTACACGAACAGGATCCGGACCCCGCGACCCAGCATCTGCTCGAGCTCGCGTCGTGCGTCCACGATCGGCGGCCAGTCCTGGTAGAAGATCGCGTGGCGACCGTCCTCATGGACGGCCGCCGGCGCATGGTCGGCTGGCGGGGTGGCGCCGCGCAGCGCGCCGACCCGGGCCCGGGCGTGGGCGTAGATCCGGCGACTCAGCAACCGCCACGATGCCGGGTTGCGGATGCGGCGCAGGAACAGGTGACGGTAGTAGCGCCGGGTCGGATAGGCGTAGCCGTCGAGCATCCACATGCCGACGACCCGCGGATCGGCGGCGCAGATCCGGTGCGCGTTGAGCGCGCCCGAGCACAGGCCGCCAACCACGAACGTGCGGGCGCCGTAGCGGGCGGCGAGCGAGTCCATCGCGGCGCGTCCGTCGGCGACAACCTGGTCCTCGATCGGCGCGCCGCTCGGCCGCGCGGCGCTGTCGCCAAGCCCGGTCTGATCGAACCGCAGCACCCGGTAGCCACGCGCGGCCAGGTTACGGGCGAGCTGGACGCCCATCCCGAACGGCCCGACCCGGTGCACCAGTCCGGCGTTGAGCAGCACCACGAACGGGCGGGTGGCGCTGGACGCCAGCAGCCGCTCCGCGGGCATGGTGACGATACCGAGCAGCCCCTCGTCGGCGCCGAAGGCATGGATCCGCTCGGTCGCAGTCACGCGTGCGCCGCCAGGAACCCGGTCAGGGCACGGAGCGCGTCACCGGGCAGCAGCAGCCGCTCGACCTGGTCCGGACTGGTCCACCCCGCGCGCAGCTCGGTGTCGTGGAGCTCGAGGTCGCGCCCCGGCGCGCCGAGCCGCTCGCCGAACGCTCGTAGCGAGCCGTCGTCGGACGAGCGCAACAGGCACAGCGGGACGTGGGGCAGCCGGGTCCAGCCACCCAGGTCGAGCTGCGCGAGCTCGGCCCGCAGCCGGGCGCCGACGTCGAACCCGACCAGCTCGCCGGCGCGCGCCGCGCGCGGCGCGGCGAGCTCCCAGTAGCGGTGACGGTCGGACAGCAGCGCCCGCGTCAGCTGCTCGAACGCGGCGACGTAGCCGCGGCCGTCGACCACCGGATCCCAGAGCACGAGGCTCGATGGCCGCACCTCCGCTGCAGCCAGCGCCGCGACGGTGGCGCCGACCCGCAGCCCGAGCAGTGAGATGGTGTGGACCCCGGCCAGATCGCGAAGCTCCTGGGCGGCGCTCGCCACGTCGTCACGCCAGCGGGCGATCGTGGCATCGCGAAGGTCGCCGGCGGAGTCGCCGACGCCGAACCAGTCGAACCGCATGCAGTGGAACCCGGCCCGGCCCAGCGCGGCCGCGACCTGGCGCAACGCCCAGTGGGTGCGGACGTGCTCCTGTCCGATCGGCGGACAGATGACCACACCGTGGTCGCGGCCGCTCCCGTCCGGGGGCTGCGACCAGGCGCCGAACAACGCGCTCGCGGAATCGCCGAAGAAGAGCCCCGTCATGCAGCCGGCACGATGTGAAATGGTCGACTCGGAGCGAGGTGGGAGTCAACCATCCGCCAGTGAATATTCTCGGACGCACGGTGCGAGCGAGAGTCGCCCCGGTTATCGTTCCGACCCGTTCGTCGCGCCTCCGGGGAGCGCGGCGAGCTCGACAGAACGGAGACCACAGCTCCATGACGCCGGCGCATGACACCAGGTACCGCCGCGATGCCACCGTCGCGACGCTGTTCCAGCAAGTCGCGACCGGCTCACCGGAGCGCGTCGCATTGACCATGCCCACCGCGGCGGACGTCGCGACCCTCACGTACGCCCAGCTCGACCGGCGGTCGACCGTGCTCGCCCACGAGCTGATCGGGCTCGGGGTCGCGCCCGGCGACCGCGTGGTCCTGTTCCTGGGCCGGACCCTGGAGACCGTGGTCGCGATGCTCGCCGTCCTCAAGGCGCGCGCCGCCTATGTGCCCCTCGATCCAGCGTACCCGCCCCAGCGGCTGCGCTTCATGCTCGACGACGTCGGGCCGCGGCTGGTGCTGACCGATCCGGACAGCCTGCCGCGCCTGCCCAGCCACGGCGGTCAGACCCTGACCATCGCGCCCGACCACGGCGCCACCGCCGCCGGCTCGCGCGGCGGGTTGCCGCCCGGCGACGCCGATGACCTCGCGTACCTCATGTACACCTCGGGCTCGACCGGGACGCCGAAGGGCGTCGCGATCCCGCAGCGCGGCATCACCCGCCTGGTTCGCGGCAACCACTTCACGCCGCTCGATCCCCAGACCGTGTTCTTGCAGCTGGCGCCGATCTCGTTCGACGCCTCGACGCTGGAGATCTGGGGGCCGCTGCTCAACGGCGGCACCTGTGTGTTGTACCCGGGATGCGGGATGCCCGATCTCGGCGAGCTGGGCCGCGTGATCCGCGGCCGCGGCGTCACTCACCTGTGGCTGACCGCCTCGCTGTTCAACCTGATCATCGACGAACGCCCCACGGTGCTGGCGCCGGTGCGCGAGCTGCTGACCGGCGGCGAGGCGCTCAGCGTCCCGCACGTGGGTCGGGCGCTCGCGCTGTTGCCCGACACCCAGCTCGTCAATGGCTACGGCCCCACCGAGAGCACCACCTTCGCGTGCTGCTACCGGATCCCGCGGCTGCTCGCGCCCGAGCTGGCATCGATCCCGATCGGCGTTCCGATCGCACACACCACCGTCCAGGTGCTCGACGAACAGCAACGTCCGGTGACCCGCGGCCAGGCCGGCGAGCTGTACATCGGCGGCGACGGCCTGGCCCGCGGCTACTGGCAGCGCCCGGAACTGACCGCCGAGCGCTTCGTGGCCGATCCGATCGGCGCCGACCCCGCCGCCCGCCTGTACCGGACCGGTGACCGGGTCCGCTGGCTCGACGGTGGGGTCCTCGAGTTCCTCGGCCGCGGCGACGATCAGGTCAAGCTCCGCGGCCATCGGATCGAGCTCGGTGAGGTCGCCAGCGTGCTCGCCGCGCACCCGCTGGTCGGCGACGCCGTGGCGATCGTCCGCGAGGACAGCCCCGGCGACCAGCGGCTGGTCGCCTACGTCACCGGCTCGCCGGCGCCGACACCGGGGGCGCTGCGCGAGTACCTCGAGGCCCGACTCCCCGAGTACATGATCCCGTCGACGTTCGTGGCCCTCGACCGGATCCCGTTGACCGCCAACGGCAAGGCCGACCGCGCCGCGCTGCCGCGACCGGGCAGCGGACGGCCCGAGCTGGGCCACCCATGCGTCGGGCCGCGCACCGAGCTCGAGGCGCTGCTGGCCTCGCTGTGGGTGACCCTGCTCGAGCTCGATCGGGTCGGTGTCCAGGATCGGTTCTTCGAGCTCGGCGGCACGTCGCTGCTCGCGGTGCAGTTCATCAAGCGTCTGAGCGCCGTGCTCGGTCACGACATCGCGCTGGTCGCCCTGTTCGATGCGCCGACCATCGCCGAGATCGCTCAGGTGCTGGTCGCCGACTACCCGGCGGCGGTGCGCTCCCGCTTCGACCTCGAGGCGCAGCGCACCACCGGGGCGCGGGCGCGGGCGGCGGGGCCCGGCCGCCACGACGGCACCAGCGAGCGGAGCGCGGAGATCGCGGTGGTCGGCATGGCGGGCCGCTTTCCGAGGGCCGCCGACATCCACGACTTCTGGGACAACCTGGCGCGCGGGGTCGAGGGCTCGGTGACGATCGTCGCCGACGATCTCATCCGGCTCGGCAAGGACCCGAGCGTGCTGTCGAACTCCGACTACGTCGCCTCGACCTTCGCGCTCGAGGACGCCGATTGCTTCGACGCGCCGTTCTTCGGCTTCAGCCCGCGGGAGGCCGAGCTGACCGATCCTCAGATCCGGCTGGTCCTGGAGACCGCATGGTCCGCGCTCGAGCACGCCGGCCACGATCCGGCCCGCTATCCTGGCCGCATCGGCGTCTTCGGCGGCGTCGGGCGCAACTCGTACCTGATCAACCAGATGGCGCCCAACCCGCGCCTGCGCGATTCGCTGGGCGACTATCACATCCTGGTCGGCAACGAACGCGACTTCCCGACCACGCACGTCTCGTACCGCCTCGACCTCACCGGGCCGTCGGTCGACGTCCAGACTGCCTGCTCGACCTCGGGCGTCGCGATCCACCTCGCGTGCCAGAGCCTGCGCAGCGGCGACAGCGACATGGCGATCGTCGGCGGCTGCAAGGTCATCTGCCCCAACCGCGTAGGGATACTGGTACGTCGAGGGCGGCCCGCTGGCGCCCGAAGGCCACGTGCGCGCGTTCAGCGACGACGCCCAGGGCATGGTGCGCGGCAGCGGCGCCGCGATGCTGGTGCTCAAGCGGCTCGACGACGCGATGGCCGACGGTGACACCGTCTACGGTCTGATCAAGGGCTCGGCGATCAACAACGACGGTTCGCAGAAGATCGGCTTCACCGCGCCGAGTGTCCGCGGCCAGGCCGACGTCATCCGCGCCGCGCTCGCCGACGCCGGGCTGAGCCCGGACGACATCAGCTACGTCGAGACCCACGGCACCGGCACCAAGCTCGGCGATCCGATCGAGATCGCCGGGCTGACGCGCGCGTTTCGCACCGGCACCGCGCGCACCGGCTACTGCGCGATCGGGTCGGTCAAGACCAACATCGGTCACCTCGACGCCGGCGCGACCGCCGCTGGCGTGATCAAGACGCTGCTGGCGATGCAGCACCAGCAGCTGCCGCCCAGCCTCAACTTCCGGGCGCCGAACCCCGAGATCGACTTCGCGCGCAGCCCGTTCTTCGTCAACACCCAGCTCCGTGACTGGCCGCGCGCGGCGACGCCGCGGCGCGCCGGCGTCAGCTCCTTCGGGCTGGGCGGCACCAACGCCCACATCATCCTCGAGGAGGCGCCCGCGCTGCCGGCGACCACCCCGGCGCGTGGATCACAGCTCCTGATCTGGTCGGCAAAGACCCCGCCGGCGCTCGAGGCCGCCACCCGGCAGCTCGGCGCTTTCCTCGCCGCCCACCCCGACCTCGACCTCGCCGACGTCGCCCACACGCTGCAGCAGGGACGGCGGGCCCACGGCCTACGCTGCGCGCTCGCCGCCGACAGCGTCGCCGACGCCGCCGCGTGCCTGAGCCAGCGTGACCCACGCCGGATCATGACCGGCGCCGAGCTCACCGCGACCCCGCAGGTCGTGTTCATGTTCCCCGGCGGCGGTGCTCAGTACGCCGGCATGGCGCGCGATCTGTACGACGCCGAGCCGGTGTTCCGCGCCGAGGTCGATCGGTGCGCGGCGCTGCTGGCGGCGATCGTCGGCCTGGATATCCGGACCCTGATGTGGCCGGCCGGCGACGTCGAGGCGGCGAGCACGCGCATGGAGACGCCGTCGCTGGCGCTACCCACGCTGTTCACGATCGAGTATGCGCTGGCCCGCCTGTGGATGGCGTGGGGCGTGCGGCCAGCCGCGTTGATCGGCCACAGCATGGGCGAGTACACCGCGGCGTGCCTGGCCGGCGTCATGTCGATCGAGGATGCGCTGGCGCTGGTCAGCTGCCGCGGGCGACTGTTCGAGCAGTTGCCCCACGGTGGCATGCTCGGCGTCCCGCTCGGCGAACACGACGCGCGGGCGCAGGTCGGCGACACGCTCGACATCGCGGCGGTCAACCGCCCCGACCAGTGCGTCGTGTCGGGGCCGGTCGCGGCGATCGAGGCGGCGCAGCAGCGCCTGCTCGCCACCGGTGTCGACTCGGTGCGCGTCCACATCAACGTGGCCGCACACTCGCGCCTGGTCGAGCCGATCCTGAACGAGTTCCGCGCCTTCCTCGACACCATCGCGCTGGCCGCGCCGACCGTGCCGCTGGTGTCGAACGTGAGCGGGACCTGGATCACCGCCGCCGAGGCCACGGATCGCGACTACTGGGTACGGCACCTGCGCAGCACGGTGCAGTTCTCGCGCGGGCTGGAGACCGTGCTCACCGGCGGCGACCGCGCGCTGCTCGAGGTCGGCCCCGGACAGACCCTCAGCACGTTCGCGCGGCAGCACCCGGCGCGCCCGGCCCGGACCGCCAGCATCGCGTCGTTGCGCCACCCGCGAGAGCAGATCGCCGACACCCGGTTCCTGCTGAGCGCGCTCGGCAAGCTGTGGACCGCCGGCGTCGAGGTCGACTGGCCGGCCTACCGCGCCGGCGAGCAGCGCCGCCGGGTCGGGCTACCGACCTACCCGTTCGAGCGCCATCGCTACTGGATCGACGCGCCGCCCGCGACGGCAACAGCGGCGATTCCGAGCCCGAGCCCGAGCCCGAGCCCGAGCCCGAGCCCGAGCCCGAGCCCGAGCCCGAGCCCGAGCCCGAGCCCGCCTCCGTCACCGTTGCCGGCCGCAGCGACCGCCGCGCCGCCGGCCAACCGGCACGCACGCATCGTCCGCGAGCTGCAGCGGATCGTCTCCGAGCTCAGCGGCCTCCCGGCCGACGCGATCAACCCCAGCGCGACGTTCCTCGAGCTCGGCTTCGACTCGCTGTTCCTCACCCAGGCCAATGGCCAGTTTCGCGGTGTTTTCGGGGTCCGCATGACCGTGCGGCAGCTGCTCGAGAAGACCCCGTGCCTCGACGCGCTGGCCGGCCGACTCGACGCCAAGTTGCCGGCGGCCGCGTTCCGCGACGAGCCGGCGGCCGAGGCGCCGGCGGCCGCGCCCACGCTCGCCGCCGCCACCGCCGCGCCTGGCACGCTCGAGTCGGTCGTCGCCGCGCTGGCCGCACTCACCCAGCAGGTCCAGCAGCTCGCCGGCGGCGGAGCCGTCGTGACGCCGGCGCCCCGCCTCGCGCCCGCGGCCACCGCCGCGGCGTCGATCACCGACGCGCCGACCAGCGCGCCGGCGACCCCCGATCGCACCAGCCCCTGGCAGCCGGTGCAGAAGGCCACCACCGGCGCCGGCGCCGGCGCCGGCCTCACCGAGCGGCAGCGCGACCACCTCACCACGCTGATGCGCACGCTGCAGGCGCGCACACCCGAGTCGAAGCGCCAGGCCCAGGCCAACCGGGCGCACATGAGCGATCCGCGCACCGTGCAGGGCTTCAAGCTGCTGTGGAAGGACATCGTCTACCCGATCGTCTCCGACCGCGCCGCCGGTTCGCGCATCTGGGACGTCGATGGCAACGAGTACATCGATCTGGTCAACGGCTACGGCGTCACCTTCTTCGGCCACACCCCCGACTTCATCATCCGCGAGGTCGAGGCGCAGCTGCGCAAGACGGTGGCCATCGGCCCGCAGACGCCGCTCGCCGGCGAAGTGTGCGCGCTGGTCTGCGAGCTGGTCGGCATGGACCGCGCCGCGCTGTGCAACACCGGCTCGGAGGCGGTGCTGGCCGGCATCCGCATGGCCCGCACCGTCACCGGCAAGCGTCGGCTCGCCACCTTCTCTGGCCACTACCACGGCATCTTCGACGAAGTCCTGGTCAAGGGCGTCACCGTCCGCGGCAAGAAGAAGTCGATACCGATCTCGCCTGGCATTCGGGCCGACGTCGTCGACGACGTGATCGTCATGGACTACGGCGACCGGGCGTCGTTCGATCGCATCCGCGAGCACGCCCACGAGATCGCGCTGGTGATGGTCGAGCCGGTGCGCAGCCGCAACCCCAACAACCAACCGGTGGAGTTCCTGCGCGAGCTGCGCCGGGTCACCGACGAGCTCGGCATTCCGTTGCTCATGGACGAGATGGTCACCGGCTTCCGCGCCCATCCCGGCGGCGTGCAGGCGCTGTGGGGGGTGCGAGCCGACCTCGCCACCTACGGCAAGGTGGTCGGCGGCGGCTTCCCGATCGGCGTGATCGCCGGCAGCAAGAAGTACATGGACGCCCTCGACGGCGGTCACTGGCAGTACGGCGACGACTCGCAGCCCGAGGCCGACATGACCTGGTTCGCCGGCACCTTCGTGCGCCACCCGCCGGCGCTGGCCGCGGCCCGCGCGGTGCTGCGCCGCCTCAAGGACGAGGGCCCGGCGCTGCAGGCCGGGCTCGCCGAGCGCGTCAAGCGCTTCGCCGACGGGCTCAACGCCCACTTCCGGGCCACCGGCACGCCGATGTTCCTCGAGTACTTCAGCTCGTTCTTCGTCGTGAAGTTCGAGAGCTACCAGGAGTACGCCAACCTCCTCTTCCATCACCTGCACGGGCGCGGCATCTACACCTACGAAGGGCGGCCGGCCTTCATCACCACCGAGCACTCCGACGCCGACATGGCGCAGATCTCCGACGCCTTCAAGGGCGCGGTCGCCGACCTGCAACGGGTCGGCTTCCTGCCCGGGCGGCCGCTGCAGGGCGAGGACGAGGTGCTCGAGATCCCGCTGTCCGACGGCCAGCAGGAGATCTGGCTGGCGACCCGGTTCGGGGACGACGCCTCGATGGCGTTCAACCTGGCCAGCACGCTGACCATGCGCGGCGCGCTGAACCCGGCGGCCTTGCAGACCGCCATGGACGGGCTGATCGCTCGCCACGAAGCGCTGCGCGCCGTGCCTGGCGGCGACGGCCTGACCCAGCGGGTGTTGCCGCCGCAGCGCGCCGCCGTGCGCATCACCCAGGTCGATCTGTCCGGGCACACCGATGCGCTTCGCGATGCCGAGGTCGCGCGCCTGGGACGCGCCGAGGTCGAGACCCGGTTCGACCTCGACCACGGTCCGCTGCTGCGCGCCCAGCTGCTGCGGCTGGCCGCCGACCGTCACCTGTTCATCCTCACCGCGCACCACATCGTCGCCGACGGCTGGTCGTGCGGGGTCATGCTCCGCGACCTCGGCAAGCTGTACCGCGCGGCCTGCGCCGGCGAGCCGGCGCTGCTGCCGCCGCCGATGCAGCTGTCCGAGTGGGTGCAAGCGGAGGCCGATCATCGCGACAGCGAGGAGCGCGCCGCCGCGCTGGCGTACTGGCTCGAGCAGTTCACGGACGCCGCGCCGGTGCTGGAGCTGCCCACGGACCGGCCGCGGCCGGCGATCAAGACCTATCGCGCGCGCCGCGAAAACCTCGACCTCGACGCCGGCTTCACGCGCCAGCTCCGCGAGCTCGCGACCCGTTGCGGCGCCACCACCTTCGCGACCCTGCTCGCGGCGTTCCAGGCGTTCCTGCACCGCCTGAGCGGGCAGAGCGATCTGGTGGTCGGCTTCTCGCTGGCCGGGCAGTCGAACCTCGATGGCCGCGACCTGGTCGGCCACTGCGTCAACTTCCTGCCGCTGCGCACGTCGGTGTCCGGCGACCGCCGCTTCGCGGATCAGGTCGCCGACGCCCGCGGCAAGGTGCTCGACGCGGTCGAGCATCAGCAGTTCACCTTCGGCAACCTCATCAAGCGCCTGCACCTGCGCCGCGATCCCAGCCGGGTTCCGCTGATGAGCGTGGCCTTCAACCTCGATCCGTCCTCGAAAGGCATCGGGTTCGGCGACCTCGAGGTCGAGCCAGGATCGATCCCGCGCCGCTACGAGAACTTCGACATCTTCTTCAACGTTGTCGAGCTTGGCGATCGTCTGCAGATCCAGTGCACCTACAACGAGGACCTGTGGGACGGCGCCACCCTGGCGCGCCGGCTCCGCGAGTACCAGCAGATGTTGACCAGCGCGATGCAGGCGCCGGAACAGACCTTGGCGCGACTCGACCTCCTGCCCGCCGCCGAGCGGCTGCTGCTGCTCGAGACCTGGAACCCACCCTACGCCGCGCCGCCACCGACCGGCGCCATCCACGACCGCGTGCGTGACGCCGCGGTGCTCCGTCCCGATGCCATCGCGGTGGTCTGCGGCGAACAGTCGATCACCTACGCCGAGCTCGAGGCGCGTGCCAACCAGCTGGCCCGCCATCTCCGCGCGCTGGGCGTGCGGCGCGAGGATCTCGTCGGGGTCTGCGCCGAGCGATCGATCGAGATGGTGGTGGCGCTGTATGCCATCCTCAAGGCCGGCGGCGCCTACGTCCCGCTCGATCCGGTCAACCCCGACCAGCGGCTGTCGTTCATCGCCGGCGACGCCCGGGTCCGGGTGCTGCTCACCCAGGCCCACCTCGCCGGGCGTGTCGACGCCCACGGCGCGGCCGAGGTCTGCCTCGATCGCGACTGGCCGCTGATCGCCACCCAGGCGACGACGCCGATCGACGCCGCGACCGGGCCCCACGACCTCGCCTACGTGATCTACACCTCGGGCTCGACCGGTCAGCCCAAGGGCGTGATGATCGAGCACACGCACGTGCTGCGGCTGTTCGACGCCATCCAGCCCTGGTACGGCTTCGATCACGCCGACGTCTTCACGATGTTTCACTCGTACGCGTTCGATTTCTCGGTGTACGAGATCTGGGGCGCGCTGATGTTCGGCGGCAAGCTGGTGGTGGTCCCGTACCTGGTGAGCCGGGCGCCCGACGCCTTCCTGGCCCTGCTCGAACGCGAAGCCGTCACCGTGCTCAGCCAGACGCCGTCGGCGTTCAACCAGCTGATCGCCGCCGATCGCCTGGAGCCGACCGTGCGTCCGCTGGCGCTGCGCTGGGTGACGCTGGGCGGCGAGGCGGTCGAGCTCTCGAGTCTGCGGCCGTGGATCGAGCGCCGCGGCGACGCCACGCCGCAGGTGATCAACATGTACGGCATCACCGAGACCACCGTTCACACCACGTTCCGGCGCATCACCGCCGACGACGTGCGCGGCCACGGCGCCAGCATGATCGGGGTGCCGATCCCCGACCTGCAGGTCTACATCGTCGACGCCAACCTGGCGCCGGTACCGATCGGCATTCCCGGCGAGATCCTGGTCGGCGGCGCCGGGGTCGCCCGCGGCTACCTGAACCGTCCCGAGCTCACCGCCGAGCGCTTCATCGCCAGTCCGTTCCGTCCGGGCCAGCGGCTGTACCGTAGCGGCGACGTGGCGCGCTTCGTGGCCGACCGCGACATCGAGTATCTCGGCCGTGCCGATCAGCAGATCAAGATTCGCGGCTTCCGCATCGAGCTGGGCGAGATCGAGGCCGTGATCGGCCACCACGCGCAGCTGGCACAGGTCGCGGTCCTGGCCCGGCGTGCCGACGACGGCCACCAGACCCTGGTCGCGTACTGTGTGCCACGGACCACCGTCGCCGGCAGCATCGACGGCGAGGGCAGCGGCGATGGCAACGGGGAGGAGATCGCCGGCCGCGACGAGCACAAACGCGACTGGCAGGACAAGTGGGCGCTGCTCTACCAGTCCGGACGCGAATCCCTGGTCAAGGCCGGCAAGGGTGACGACACCCACCTGAACGACCTTGCCATCCTCGACCAGCTCGCCGCCCAGGAGGACTTCCACCAGGAGTGGCTGGAGTTCCAGGGCCAGACCATCGACCGCATCATGCGGCTTCCGCTCGGCGACGTCATGGAGATCGGCGCCGGCTCCGGCCAGATCTTCCTGCGCATCGCGCCCCATGCGCGCACCTATTACGGCACCGACTTCGCGGAGCTCGGGATCCAGGAGATCGAGCGCCAGCTCGCCAGCGACCGCCATCGCCTGCCCCACGCGCGCGCGGCGGTGCGCGAGGCGGTGGACTTCACCGGCGTGCCACCGAGGTCGCTCGACACCGTGATCATCAACTCGGTCATCCAGTACTTCCCCGATGCACCGTACCTGTTGCGCGTGCTGCGCAATGCGGTGGCCGCGCTGCGCGATGGTGGCTGCATCTACCTCGGCGATGTGCAGAGTTACGCTCACCTGTACACCCACCACGCCAACGACCAGCTGGCCCGTTCGGGCGCGGGCACGACCGTCGAACAGCTGCGCCGGCTGGTCGACACCCGCGTGCTCAACGAGGACGAGCTGGTCGTCGATCCCGAGCTGTTCCACGCCTTCCAGGCCAGCGAGCCGCGGGTGTCACGCGTCGAGCTACACCACCGCCGCGGCAAGATCCTCAACGAGACCACTCGCTATCACTACGACGCCTACCTGTTCGTCGACGGCGCACCGGCGCCGCTCGCGGCGTTCGAGCGTTGGACCGCGGCCCAGACCGTCGCCAGCGTCGCCGCTCGCCTGGCAGCCGAGGCGCCGGCCCTGTGGTGCCTGACGGCGGTGCCGAACCAGCGGGTGCAGCGCGAGGTGCTGGCGGCCCGCCTGGTCAAGCAACCCGGCGGGCCGGGGACGGTCGCCGAGCTGCTCGTTGCGCTCGCCGATACCGCGCCCGGGGTCGACCCCGAGGCGTTGTGGGCCCTGGCCGACCAGCTGCCCTACCAGGTCGACGTGCTGTGGACCGCGGGCAACGAGCCGACCTTCGACGTGGTGTTCCGCAAGCGCGACGGCGACGGCACGCCGCTCGCGCCGCTGCCGACGCGCGAGCTGGCGCCGCGCGGCGTGGGCGATCCAGCCCGCCACGCCAGCAGCCCGCACCTCAAGGGCCTGGCCCGAACCTTGATCGACGAGCTGCGCAGCTTCGCGCTGACCAAGCTGCCCGACTACATGGTGCCGTCGCAGTGGCTGCTGCTCGACAGCCTGCCGCTGACGCCGAACGGCAAGCTCGACGTCCGCGCGCTGCCCGATCCCGAAGCGGCCGGTGCCCGCCCGGCCGACGCCTACGTGGCCCCGGCCAGCGACACCGAGCTCGCGGTGGCCCGGGTCTGGAGCGAGGTCGTGCGCGTCGAGCACCTCGGCGCCCACGACAACTTCTTCGAGATCGGCGGCCACTCGTTGCTCGCCGTGCAGGTGGTCATGAAGCTGCGCGAGCGTGTGGGCGTCGACCTCGCGCTGGGGACCATCTTTGCGTCGCCGACCATCGCCTCGCTTTCGGCGGCGATCGATGCCGCGCGCTACCTGCAGGGTGCCGCGACGCGGGCACCGAGCACGGCGGAGACCGAGGAGCTGGTGTTCTGACCGCCGCCGCGGCGGCGCATCAGGCCAGGGTCGCCACTCGATCGCCGAACACGCGCTCGAGTCGGCCGAGCAACTCGTCGGACGGCGACACCATCCAGCGCTCGCCGAGCGCGATCACCGTCTCGCTGCGCTGCGGGATCGCGAGCCGCACCATGGCCTGGCAGGCGCCGCGCGGCGCGCCCATCAGGATGGTCTTCAGCTCCGCGATCTGCTCGCGGGTCACCGAGTCGGCGTTGAGGTTGATGTCGACCCGCGAGGTCTTCTGGGCCCGCAACTCGGCGATCGGCGTCGCGTTCTCGAGCAGGATCTTCCAGTCGGCCTGCTCGGCGGTGCCCTCGTTCTGCACCTTGCCGGTGCACAGGATGGGCTCGTCGCACACCAGCACGTGGCGGACCCGTTCGAAGGTCTTGGGGAAACACACCACCTCGATGCCGCCGCCCTGGTCCTCGAGGATGAAGCGGGCCATCTTGTCGCCCTTCTTGGTCACCATCTCGCGGTACTGGGCGACGATCCCGCCCACCGACGACTCGCCGACGCCGCGCTTGCCCTCGACGAAGTCGCTGGTGGTCGCCGACGCGTAGCGCGACAGGTCGGAGCGATAGCGGTCGAGCGGATGGCCCGAGATGTAGAAGCCGAGCGCCTCCTTCTCGAACGCCAGCAGCTGCTTGGCCGACCACGGCTCGACGTCGGGGTAGATCTCGGCCGCCGCCGTGGTCGCGCCGCCCCCAGAGGGCGCGGCGGCGTCCATCATCCCGAACAGCGACGTCTGGCCGCTCTTGCGGTCGCGCTGCTCGGCGGCGCCGGCCTCGAGGGCGGCGTCGATGGCGCCCAGGACCCGCGCCCGGTGCACGCCGATGATGGCGGCCACGCCGTCGAGCGCGCCGCTCTTGACCATCGCCTCGATCACCCGCCGATTGCACTTCTGGGTGTCGACGCGCCGGCAGAAGTCGTAGACGCTGCCGAACGCACCGCCGTCCTTGCGCGCCTCGAGCACGGCGTCGACCGCCGAGCCGCCCACGCCCTTGACCGCGCCGAGGCCGAACCGGATGACCTTGCCGCCCAGCGCGCCCAGGCGCGGCGTCACGGTGAAGTCGGCGGCCGACTCGTCGACATCGGGCCGCTCGACCATCAGCCCCATGGCCCGGGCCTCGGCGATGAACTTGACGATGTTGTCGACGTTGTCGGTGTCGCACGACATCAGGCCGGCCATGAACTCGTGCGGGAAGTGGTGTTTGAGGTACGCGGTCTGGTACGTGATCCAGCCGTAGGCCGCCGAGTGCGAGCGGTTGAAGCCGTAGCCGGCGAAGAACGCGATCAGCTCGAAGATGGAGTCGGCGGTGCGGGCGTCGACGCCCTTGGCGACCGCGCCATCGACGAAGCCCGCCTTCTCCTGATCCATGATCTCCTTGTTCTTCTTGCCCATCGCGCGGCGAAGCAGATCGGCGCGACCGAGCGAGTAGCCGGCCAGCACCTGCGCGATCTGCATCACCTGCTCCTGGTAGACGATGACGCCGTAGGTATCGGCGAGCAGCGTCTCGAGCCACGGGTGCGGGTACTCGACCTTCTTGCGACCGTGCTTGCGGTCGATGAAGTCGTCGACCATGCCGCCCTCGAGCGGCCCGGGCCGATACAGCGCCACCGCCGCCACGATGTCCTCCAGGCAGTCGGGCTTGAGCTTCTTCAGGATCTCGCGGAACCCACCCGACTCGAGCTGGAACACGCCGGTGGTGTCGCCGCGCGAGATCATCCGGAACACGTCGGCGTCCTGCTTGGGGATCGCGGTCTCGTCGAACACCGGCTGACCGTCGGCGGCGCGCTGCTCGTTGATGAGGCGGACACAGCACTGGATGACGGTCAGGGTCTTGAGGCCGAGGAAATCGAACTTGACCAGGCCGACCTTCTCGACCTCCTTCATCGCGAACTGGGTGACGATCTCGTCGTTCTGGCCTCGGAAGCACGGCACGTAGTCGTAGACCGGCCGCTCCGCGATCACGATGCCGGCCGCGTGCATGCCGGCGTGGCGGTTGAGGCCCTCGAGCGCGGCGGCGATGTCGAGCAGCTCGCGGTGCATCGGGCTCTCGTTGTAGAGCTGCTTGAGCTCGGGCGTCGACTCGATGGCCTCGCGCACCGGCAGGCTCTTGCCCTGCACCGGCTCGGGGACCAGCTTGGCCAGCCGGTCGGCCTCGGCGTACGGCAACTCCATCGCGCGCGCGATGTCGCGGATCACGCCGCGCGCCTTGAGCTGATGGAAGGTGGCGATCTGGGCCACGTGCTCGCGCCCGTACTTCTGCTGCACGTACCCGATGACCTCGTCGCGCCGGTTCATGCAGAAGTCGACGTCGAAGTCGGGCATCGACACCCGCTCGGGATTGAGGAAGCGCTCGAACAGCAACTTGAACTCGAGCGGGTCGATGTCGGTGATGCCCATCGCCCACGCCACGCACGAGCCGGCGCCCGAACCGCGGCCGGGACCGACCGGGATGCCGTTCTGCTTGGCCCAGTTGATGAAGTCCCAGACGATGAGGAAGTAGCTCGAGAACGCCATCTTCTGGATCACCGCGAGCTCGACCTTGCAGCGCTCGCGATAGGCGTCGGGATCGAAGGCCGTACCGATCGCCGTGAAGTGGGTGAAGCGCCGGTCCAGGCCCCGGACGACCACGTCGGTGATGTACGAGTCCAGCGAATGCCCCTCGGGCACGCCGTACTTGGGCAGGTAGGTCTTGCCGAGGTCGAGCTTGACGTTGCAGCGCTTGGCGATCGCGACCGTGTTCTCGAGCGCCTGCGGCACGTCCATGAACGCGCTGTTCATCTCGCTCGGCGGCTTGAGGTAGTAGCTGTCGACGGTGTGCTTGAGGCGGCGCTCGTCGCTCAGGCTCTTGCCGGTCTGGATCGCGAGCAGCACCTCGTGGGCGGCGGCGTCGGCCTGATCGATGTAGTGGCAGTCGTTGGTGGCCACCAGCGGCATGTCGAGCCTGGCGGCCATGCGGATCAGGCCCTCGTTGAGCTCCTGCTGCTCCGGGGTCCGGGTCGGCATCAGCTCGAGGAAGAAGTTGCCCTTGCCGAAGATATCCTGGTACTCGCGCGCGACCGCCTCGGCCTGCGGCACGCCGTGTTTGGCCAGGGTCTGCGCCACCTCGCCGCCCAGGCAAGCGCTGGTGGCGATCAGGCCCTCGCTGCGCTCGCGCAACAGGTTCTTGTCGACCCGCGGGTTGTAGTAGAAGCCCTTCAGGTACCCCATCGAGTTGAGGTACGAGAGGTTCTTGTAGCCGGTCTCGTTCTCGGCCAGCAGCACGAGGTGGAAGTTGCGGCGGTTGGTGCGATCGGTGAGATCGGCCGCCGCGACGTAGGTCTCGCAGCCAAAGATGAGCTTGACGTCGTGCGCCTTGGCCTCGGTGTAGAGGTCGACGGCGCCGAACATGTTGCCGTGGTCGGTGACCGCGACGGTGTCCATGCCGCGCTCGCGCAGCTTGGGGAACAGGTCCTTGACCCGGATGGCCCCGTCGAGGAGGCTGTACTGGGTGTGGAGATGGAGATGCGTGAACTCCGCCATACGACGGGCCAGCCTAGCGCATCGCCCGGTCACTCCCGAGCACCGCGGCGCGGGATCGCGGCCGGCGTCAGCCGCCCAGCTCAGGCCGCGGTCGCCTTGGTCAGCTGCTTCACCTGATCCGCGGTGCCGATCACGACCAGCACCGAGGTCGCCGCGAGCACGTGATCGGCGCCCGGATTGTAGGTCCAGCGTTCGCCGGCCTTGACCGCGAGCACGTTCATCCCGAACCGGCCCCGGATGTCGGCATCGCGCAAGGCCTTGCCGTCGAGGTCACTACCGGCGCCGACGGTGACCTCCTCGATGCGCATCGCGGCGTTCTTGTCGCGCAGCATCTCGTCGAGGAACCGGACCACGCTCGGCCGCACCAGCTCGGACACGATCCGCATGCCGCCGATGAAGTTGGGTGACACCACGCTGTCGGCGCCGGCGCGCTTCAGCTTGTCGACGTGGCTGAGCTCGGCGGCGCGCGCGATGATCCGACAGGTCGGGTTCAACTGGCGGGTGGCGACCACCAGGTAGAGGTTGTCCTTGTCCTCGGCCAGCGCCGCCGCCAGGCCACGCGCCGCCGGCAGGTTGCACTGATCGAGGATCTCGTCATCGGTGGCATCGCCGACGATGAAGCTGAACTCGGACTTGGGGTGAGCGGCGGCGATCTCGCGCAGCTCGGCCTCGTTCATGTCGATCGCCACCACCGGACGCTCGGTGCTGAGCAGCTCCTTGATGATGTGGCGACCGGTGGAACCGGCGCCGCAGACGATGAAATGATCCTTCATCTTCCTGATCCGTTTTCTGAGCCGCTGGGCCGCCAGCACGTTCTTGAGCTCGCCCTCCACGACGAACGCCGTGATGGTCGACGCGAAGTAGACCAGGACTCCGGTCCCGAACACCAGCAGCGTCATCGTGAAGGTGCGGGCGTAGGCCACCACGTCCATGCCCTCGAGCATCTCGCCGAAGCCGACGGTGGTGACGGTGATGACCGTCATGTACAGACAGTCGCCCCAGCTCCAGCGGCCGTCGCCGAGCAGCCAGTAGCCGGTGGCGCCGCCCACCACCACGAACAGCATCGCGAAGAAGCCGGCCAGCAGGCGGTTGCGAAACGTGGTCTCCACGGGCGGAGCATCGTAACGCGGCCCCGTCATCCCGGGGTGCACGCGGACTCCTGTAGTAAGGTGCGCGCGATGAAGACCCTGGCCAGCCACCTCGCCGGCGCCTGGACCCTCGGCGACGGCCCCGCGATCCCGCTCGTCAACCCGACCACCGAGGACCCGCTCGCCTGGGCCCACGGCCGTGGCCTCGACCTCGGCGGCGCGCTGCGCTTCGCTCGCGAGCGCGGCGGACCGGCGTTGCGCGCCGCCTCGTTCGCGGAGCGCGGCGCGCTGTGCGCGGCGCTGGCCAAGGCCATCCACGGGGCGCGCGAGGAGCTGATCGCCCTGGCGGTGGCCAACGGTGGCAACACCCGCGGCGACGCCAAGTTCGACATCGACGGCGCGGCCGGCACGCTCGCTCACTACGGCGAGCTCGCCGCTCGGCTCGGAGCGGCGCGCCTGTTGCCCGATGGTGAGGCGGTCCAGATCGGCCGCACCGCCCGCCTGGTCGGGCAACACGCGTGGGCACCACGACCGGGCGTCGCGGTCGTGATAAACGCCTTCAACTTTCCGGCCTGGGGGCTGGCCGAGAAGCTGGCCTGCGCCCTGGTCGCCGGCATGCCGGTGCTGTGCAAGCCGGCCACCGCGACCGCGCTCGTCACCCACCGCCTGGTCGAGATCTGGGCCGCCGCCGCCATCCTGCCCGCCGGCGCCCTCCAGCTGCTGGTCGGACCGGCTGGCGATCTCGTCGACCACCTGCGCGCGCCCGACGTGCTGGCATTCACCGGCTCGTCGGAGACCGCGCGCGCGCTGCGTGGCCATCCGCGGGTGATCGCCGAGAACGTGCGTTGCAACGTCGAGGCCGACAGCTTGAATGCCGCCGTGCTGGCACCCGACGTCGAGCTGAGCAGCGAGGCCGGCCAGCTGTTCCTGGCCGACGTCGCCCGCGACATGACGCAGAAGAGCGGCCAGAAGTGCACCGCGATCCGGCGCGTGCTGGTGCCGGCGGCGCGCCTCGACGACGTCGCCGCCGCGCTGCGCGAGCGCCTGGCCGCGATCGTCGTCGGCGATCCGGCGCGTGAGGAGGTGCGCATGGGCCCGCTCGCGACCGCGGCCCAGGCGCAGGACGTCCGCGCCGGCATCGCTCGGCTGGCGGCGGTGACCCGCGACGGGTTCGGCGGCGCCGGCGACGTGAACCCGGTGGGCGTGGCCGCCGGCAAGGGCTTCTTCGTCGGACCGGTGCTGCGCCTCACCGACGATGCCGGCGGCTGCGTGGCCATGCACGCCCACGAGGTGTTCGGCCCGGTGACCACGGTCGGCGCCTACGACGGCGAGCCACATGCCGCAGCGGCGGTGGTCGCGCTGGGCCGCGGTGGACTGGTGGCGTCTTGCTACTCCGACGACCGCGACTGGCTGGCGCGCTTCGTCGGCGACGCCGCCGGCTGGAACGGCCGGGTCTACATCGGCAGCGAGAAGATCGCGGCGATGTCGCCCGGCCCCGGGACGGCGCTGCCGCAGCTGCAACACGGCGGCCCGGGCCGGGCCGGCGACGGCGCCGAGCTCGGAGGTGCGCGCGGCCTGGCGCTCTACATGCAGCGCGTCGCGTTGCAGGGCGACGCGTCGCTGCTCAAGGCGCTGACCTCGTAGCCGGCCAGCCGAGCTACAGGCAGCTCAGCGCGACGTCCCACCGCGACCACCCCGCTCACTCCACGCACGTCGATCGGTCCTGACATCGTTCACTCCCGGATGGCTGCCCGGATGGCCGTGGCTAGCCGAACGCTTGACTGACGCGCGCCGCGAGGACGCCGCTGGCCGCCGCGGCGTCGTGGCCGCGCGCCGAGCGCTTCAGCTCGGCGATCGCGGTGTGGACCAGCGTCTCGCGCGCCGTCCGATCCTCGACGGCAACCGGGGCCAGGCCGTTGCCGGGCAGCCGAAAGGTCCGCTTGGCCGAGGTCAGGCGCGCGGTCACCACCGCTTCGGACAGCTCGAGCATGGCGGCGATCTCGTGCGACACCAGGCCGACGACGGCGCGGGCCAGGCAGGCCACGCGTTCCTCGAGCGCCAGCCGGGGGTGACAGCAACCGAACAGCAGCGCTCGGACGTCGTCGGCCGGGCTGGCTGGCTCCCCGAGATCGGCGCCCCGCTTGGCCAGCACGCTGGTGGTCGCCGACATTGCCACCGTCGCCATCCAGGTCGAAGGATTCTGCGGCACCCCGGTCGCCGGCCACGAGGCCTGGGCCGCCAGATAGGCGTCCGCCATGGCGGCATCGACGAGGTCGAACTCACCGAGGCGCCGCCATAACCCGGCGAACACCTGCGCGTGCTCGGCGCGAAACACCAGCACGGCCGACCGAGATGCGTCCGCCATCGGATCCACGATACACGCCGGACGCCGGTTGCGCTCGTCCTCCCGGCGAGGGAATGCACGGGACCGAGCTTCGGTTAGGGTCGGTCATGGTCCGACGATCGCTAGTCCACCCCGCATTGCTCTTGGTCGTCGTCGCCTGCGGCGGCGGGACGTCCGCCGCACCCGGTCCGGCGGCGCCCGGTCCCGCCCCCGGTCCCGCGCCCGCGTCGCCCGGCCTCGCCCCCACGCCGCCGTCACCGGCGGCGGTCGGCCACCCGCGCAGCGATCTGATCCCGCGCGCCATCCTGTTCGGCAACCCCGAGCGCGGCGCCCCGGCGCTGTCGCCCGATGGCAAGCGGCTCGCGTTCGGCGCCCCGGTCGACGGCGTCATGAACGTCTTCGTGGCGCCCGTCGATGATCTTGGCCGCGCCGTGCAAGTGACGTTCGACAAGGTCCGGCCCATCCGCACCTACTTCTGGTCGGAGGATGGCCGCTGGGTCCTGTTCACGCAGGACACCGGCGGTGACGAGAACTTCCACATGTACCGCGTCGGCGCCGACGGCAAGGACGCGCTCGACCTCACGCCGCGCCCGGGGGTTGCGGCGCAGCTGGTCGGGACGTCGGTCAAGAAGCCGGACCGCATCCTGGTCGGGATGAACGACCGCGACCCGGAGGTCCACGACGTCTACGAGGTCGAGCTGGCCACCGGCAAGGCCAGGCTGGTGCTCGAGAACCCGGGCTACACGGGTCCGATCGCCGACGACGATCTCCGGCTCCGGTTGGCGTCGAAGTTCGAGCCCGACGGCTCGATCACGTTGATGAGCCCACCCGCCCGCGGCGCCGGGCCGTGGCTCGCCGTCGACTCGATCCCGGCCGACGATCAGCTGACCACCGACGTCATCGGATTCGACCGCAGCGGCAAACACTACTACCAGGTCGACGGCCGCGGCCGCGACACCGCGGCGCTGTTCGTGATCGATGCCGCGAGCAAGAAGCGGACGCTGCTCGCCGAGCACGCCCGCGCCGACGCCAGCGGGACGATCGACCACCCCCGGACCGGTGCGGTGCGCGCGGTGGCGTTCAACGTGGGACGTCCGGCGTGGAAGGTCCTCGACCGGAGCATCGCGCCCGATCTCGCCGCGCTGGCCAAGCTCGACGACGGCGACTTCAGCGTGCTTTCGATGTCGCGCGACGATCAGACGTGGATCGTCGGCTTCAACGGCGACCGTCAGCCGGCCCGCTACTGGCGCTGGGACCGCAAGACCCGCACCGGGGCGCTGCTGTACGCGTCCCGGCCCGCGCTCGAAGGCTTGCCGCTGGCGCGCATGCACCCGCTCGAGATCGCGGCCCGCGACGGGCTCACGCTGGTCAGCTACCTCAGCCTGCCGGCGGCCGCCGACCCCGATGGCGACGGGGTCCCGGCCGCGGCGCTGCCGATGGTGCTGCTGGTGCACGGCGGACCGTGGGCGCGCGACAGCTGGGGATATCACCCGACCGCGCTGCTGCTCGCCGATCGAGGCTACGCGGTGCTGCGCGTCAACTTCCGGGGCTCGACCGGCTTTGGCAAGGCGTTCGTCAACGCGGCCAATCGGCAGTGGGGCAAGACCATGCACGACGATCTGCTCGACGCGGTGGCGTGGGCCGTGGCCCGTGGGGTCACCACCGCCGATCAGGTCTGCATCATGGGCGGCAGCTATGGCGGCTACGCCGCGCTCGCCGGTCTGACCCTGACGCCGACCACCTTCCGCTGCGGCGTCGACATCGTCGGCCCTTCGAACCTGATCACCTTGATCGAGTCGGTGCCGCCATACTGGAAGCCGCTGCTGACCGTCTTCAAGACCCGGATGGGAGACTGGACCACCCCCGAGGGTCGAGCCGCGCTGCTCGAGGTCTCTCCGGTCACCCACGCCGCCAAGATCGAGCGCCCGCTGCTGATCGGCCAGGGCGCCAACGATCCGCGCGTCAAGCAGGCCGAGTCGGATCAGATCGTGAAGGCCATGCAGACCAAGGGCTTGCCGGTGTCGTACGTGCTGTTCCCTGACGAGGGTCACGGGTTCCAGCGGCCGCCGAACATGCAGGCGTTCATGGCCGTGGCCGAGGCGTTCCTGTCGACGCACCTCGGCGGCAGCTACCAGCCGGCGACCGCGGCCGACTTCGCGGGTTCGACGATCCAGATCAAGGCCGGCGCCGACGGCATCCCCGGCCTACCGGCCGGCGTCGGCCGCTAGGTTTCTGTCGAGCCCGAGCCCGAGCCCGAGCCCGAGCCCGACGAGAGCGCGCTCGACGAGCGGAAGATCGAGATCGAGATCGGGCTCGGGCTCGGGCTCGGGCTCGGGCTAACGGATCGGCATCGTCGCTAGACCACCACGCGCATGCGGCGTGGACCCCAGGTGCCGGGCGCCTCGCCGACCTGTCCCGCCAGCGCCCGGCCGCACGAGCCGCAGCACCCGGTGCGCAGGTTCCAGGCCCCGAGCTGGTACCAGTCGCGCTCGACGACCAGCGCGCCGCACCCGGCGCAGTACGTGCTCTGCCCGGCGACATCGTGGACGTTGCCGGTGTAGACGTGCTTGAGGCCGTGGGCCAGCGCCTGGCGGCGGGCCCGGGCCAGCGTCGCCGGCGGCGTCGGCGGCAGATCGGTGAGCTTGTAGTCGGGATGAAAGGCGGTGAGGTGGAGCGGCACCTCGGGGCCGAGCTGGCGGACCAACCAGGCGCACATGGCGTCGATCTCGTCCTCGCCGTCGTTCTTGCCCGGGATCAGCAACGTCGTCACCTCGACCCAGACCTCGGTCTCGTGGACCAGGTACTCGAGGGTCTCGAGCACCGGCGCCAGCTCGGCGGAGCACAACGAGCGGTAGAAGCCGTCGGTGAAGCCCTTGAGATCGACGTTGGCGGCGTCGATGACCGCGTACAGATCGCGGCGCGCGGCGGGGCTGATGTAGCCGGCGGTGACGGCGACGGTCTTGACGCCGCGCGCGCGACACGCCACCGCGACGTCGATCGCCCACTCGGCGAAGATGGTCGGATCGTTGTAGGTGAACGCCACGCTCCGGCAGCGGTTACGGATCGCTGCCTCGGCGATGTCCTCCGCGCTGGCGACGTCGGCGAGCTTGTCGAATTGTTTGGCCTTCGAGATGTCCCAGTTCTGGCAGAACTTGCAGCCCAGGTTGCAGCCCGCGGTGCCGAACGAGAGCACCGAGCTGCCAGGGTAGAAATGGTTGAGCGGCTTCTTCTCGATCGGATCGATGCAGAACCCCGACGCGCGACCATGGGTGGTCAGCACCATCTCGCCGCCCTGGTTGGCGCGCACGAAGCAGAACGCTCGCTGGCCGGGGCCGACCAGGCAGGCCCGCGGGCACAGCTCACAACGGATCCGGCCGGGGTCCCCTTCCGGGTGCCAGTAGCGCGCCGGGGCGCCATCGAGGTGCTGGTCGGGCGGCTTCACGGTTCGTAGACGAAAAGGTAACCACGAAGCGGTCCACTCGACAGTGGCTTCTTCATGGCCCAGCGGGCGCCAGAGGCGTCCTCGAACGCGGTGTTGGCGGGGCCACGTCCAGGTCCCCGACGTCGCCGCCACCGCGGCGCTCGCGGTCGAGCGCGGCGGCAAGCTCTACCACGGGCCGATCGAGATCCCGACCGTCGGCCGGTTCGCGGTGCTCGGTCGGATCGGGTCGCCTGGCACCACCGCAACCGAGAAGCCCGAGTACCAGCACGAGCGCGAGCGACCTCTGGTCGGCGGCGGGCGGGGCCGGCTGCGCTCGCGGGCGCTGGTTCCACCGTGGCGCCATCGTGTAGCGCGCCCGCGGCGATGAGGTCGAGCCCGATCCCCGTCAGGGCGCGATCGACACGATGCGGTAGTACGAGTCGCAGCGCAGCGACGCCCGCTCGTTCTCCAGCGGGATCACCGCGTCGCACCTGGTCGTGTCCCTTTGGTTGTGTAGAGCCGGTTTCTTGAGCGGGGGCGACCGCGGGGGCGTGGGTCGGGGGGCTCCGCCCGCCACTGACGCCCTTCTGAGCGCCCCACGGTGCATCGAACAGCACGAGCTAGGCACGCTGTCGCAGATCGTCGTTGCCGACGGGCGCATCATCTATGAGCCCTGACCCGAGCCCACGCGTCATTGCGGCGCACCTCGACGACGCCCGCAACGACCTCGACGCCTTCGCGGCGATCTTTGCGATCCAGAATCGCCTCGCGGTCGTGCACCTGCAACAGGCGGCCGAGAAGCTCGCGCGCCGTGCGCTTCCATCGGGGGCTCGTGAACACGAAGGATCATGATCTCGCGCTGCTGGTCGACGGTCATCCCGGCGATCCCACCCGCTTGCCATTGCCGTTGCCGCCGAGCGACGTCTGGCGACCTCGCCTGCTCGAGCTCGAGTGGCTGACCGCTATCCGACCAGCAGCGGATCGTTTCGCGGCACGCCTCCCGACGCGAAGATGGTCGCCGCCGAGCGCACGCTGCGTACCCTGTTGGCGACGGCCCGTACCGAGCTGCTGGGCAAGTAGAAAGACATCTGCCGTCGGCGAAGGCGGCGCCCGCCGGGGACGCCGCCCGGGGTCGACGAAGACCTCGATCGGTCTCATCATAGCGGCCTGGGGGCGGTTCTGGCGCGGACCCGCTTCGGCAAGCGCTCGGCTTCGAGAAGAAGACCGTACTCGTCGCCGCGCGGGTCGACCAAGTGGGTGGTCGGGAGGCTTCACGGTTCGTAGACGAAAAGGTAACCACGAAGCGGTCCACTCGACAGTGGCTTCTTCATGGCCCAGCGGGCGCCAAAGGCGTCCTCGAACGCGGAGTTGGCGACCAGGAACGCGGCCCGAAAATCGCGCAGCGATCGCCACCAGTCGCCGAGCGCGCCGTACAGCAGGCGGGCGTCGGCGAGCTCCAGGCGCTCGCCCCACGGCGGGTTGCACAGCACCAGGCCGCGCTCGGGCACCGCGCCGGCGTCGGCGGCCAGCGCCCACAGCCGGTCCCGGTCGAGCGCGGTCATGTCGCCACGGTGAAACATGACGTCGACGCCGGCGCGAGCGGCGTTGTGGCGCGCCGCCACCAGCACGTCGAGATCTCGATCGCCCGCGATCACCATCGGCCGCGCGTCGGGCCACAGCGAGGGCGCCGGGTCGCCGGCGGCCACCGCTGCACCCCGCGCGGCCAGCGCCGCTTCGATCGCGATCGTGCCAGCGCCGCACATCGGATCGACGACCAGATCGCGGCGGGGGTCGTAGCGGGCCTCGATGGCCATCACGGCGGCCATGTGCTCGCGCAGCGGCGCCTCGCCGGACTCGCTGCGCCAGCCGCGCCGGGTGCGGGTGCCCTTGGTGAGGTCGAGTCCGACCAGCACGCGACCGCGGTCGTCGAGGCGGGCCACCACCAGGGCGTCGAAGTGGTCGGCGTCGACCCGCACGTGACGACCGCGGCGCGCCAGGCCGTCGACGATGGCGTTCTTGACCGTGCCGACCACCTGACGCTCGCCAGCCGCGAACTCGGCCACTCGCCGCACCTCGACCGAGATCGCCGCGATCCCGTCGTGCCATCCGCGCCCATCGCCAGCGGCGTCCTCGACCAGCTCGTCGTAGAGCGGCTCCAGCCGCCGCGCGCTCGACGCGTACAGGTCGCGGACCACGCGCGTCGACGTGCGGTGGTAGGTCAGCGCCGCCGCCGCGACCTGGTCGTCCCACGGGTAGACCAGCTGACCGGTGCCGTCGCGGCGTGGCGACTCGGGGCGCCGCGCCAGCGCCTTCTTGACGATCCTCGTCAGCTCGGCCTCCATGGCACGGTTGGTCTGCGCCGACCCGACGATCCGCAGGGCGTCTTCGATCACGGCTGTGCTCGTACCACGGCCATGGTTTCGGTTTCGGTCACGGCCACGGTCACGGTTTCGGTTTGGGTCACGGTTTCGGCCTTGGCCTCGGTCACGGTCCATTGAGGGTCGGGTACAACCCGGCGTCGAGGAAGAAGCGCTTGTGCAGGTACCAGCCGCGGCCGGTGGTGCCGCGCTGGCCCTTGGGCCGCGTGTGCAGGTCGCGGCGGACCAGCCGCGAGATCTCGGCGTCCCACTCCACGAAGTACCAGGACAGGAACGTGGCGCCGTCCCCGACCGCAGCCCGCACCAGCCACAGCACCCGGCTCAGCTTGCCGAGCGGTGCGGCATCGACCATCGCCACCGCGGGATCCTCGGTGACCCGCCAGCGACCCTGACGGTCGCGCGCCACCGGGACCGTCTTGATCTCGACGTCGCCGCGCCAGTCGGGCTCGCCGTGGCCACGCTCGACCACGCCGAGCAGCGCCGCGGCGGCCGCGCCCCACGCCCCCTTGTCGCGCCCCCGGGCCGGCAGCCGCACGCCGAGGGCGCGGTCGGCGGCGTCGAGCAACGCATCGACATCGTCGGGTTCCTCGGGCGGCGGGGCGGCGGCGCGGGCCGGCGGCAGCGGCCGCGGCCAGTCGGTCGAGGCCGGCGCCAGGCCACGCGCCGGCGCGGCGTGCACCAGGCGGGCCCCCAGCAGCACCGGCTCCGGCTGCAGCGCCGTGCCGAGCCACGCCGTGCCGCTCGCCTCGCGCGCGGCGCCCCAGCGCCACAGCATCAACCGCACGGCCGCCGCGTCGCCGTGCGCAGGAACCCGGTGGGTCACCGCCAGCGCACGCAGCTCGTCGGCGCGCAGGCGGTTGAGCAGGCCGCACAGATCGAGCGCGAACGCGGCCGCGACCGCCGCGACCCGATCGTCCTCGGCGACGTCGGGCGCCGCCAGCCGGCGCAGCGCGGCGCGGGGCAGCGCCGCCGCGAGCATGCCGGCGGCGTTCACGGTCGAGGCTCCACGCCGCCATGGTACCGTCGCGCCATGCTCCAGGTCAGAATCTGCGACCGATCGGTCACAGGTTCCCTCGAGGCGCACGACATGAGCTATCCGAGGGCGTCTTGAGATCTCCGGTGGCCGGCGCCGTCCTGTGCGCCGTCGCGGCGGTGGCGTTGCTGATCGGCGGCTTCACGCCGTGGTTCTCGGCCGGCGATGGCGCCGGCGACCAGGCCGACCGCTACCAGCATGCGATCGCGCGCCCGGTCACCGACGACGATGACGATGACCATGACGATCACGACCGAGCGCCCCAGGTCCGCGCCAACTTCGGCCTGGTCAGCGGCGAGACCTGCGTCGACCTGGTGTGCAAGCCGACCCGGTACACCGGCGCGAAAGGTCTCGCCGACGACGTCTTCGCCTGGCTCGGCCGCGGCGCGCTGGGCGCCGCCCTGGCTGGCGTCGCGCTGCTGCTCGCAGTTGCGCTCGCGGCCCGCACCCAGCGCCGTCCCATCCTGCGCGGCTGGGCGGCGACGGTCGCTGCGACCGCTGCCGGCCTCGGCGGGGCGTTCGCGGCGGCCTGGACGCTCGACGGCATCGCGGGCCACGTCGAGCGGGGCATGGGCCTCACCATGGTCATCACCGGCGCCGCGATCGCCGGTGCGGGGATCGCCTGGCCCTGGGGTAAGGGCGACGCCTCGCCGAGCCGCCGCTTCGGGCTGGCGGTGGCGATCGTGGTCCTGGCCACCCTGGCCTGGGTCACGCTCGTCGAGCATGCTTGGTGGCGCAGTGGCCGCACGCTCGACCTGCTGCGGGTGTCGCCGCTCGGCGTCGAGGTCTGCGAAGACGGCGACTGCAAGCTGTCGACCGCGCTCGGCGTGACGTCGCGGTTGCGCGCGCTGGCCGCGATGACCGCGGTCGCGACCGCGGCCCTGATGGTGCCGGCGTTCGGCGCCGCGGCGCGGCTCGCCCGCGGCGTCCGCCCCGGCGCCTGGGCGTGGACCACCGCCGCGGTCGCGATGCTCGCGCTCGGTGCCGGGATCGCGACCTGGGCGAGCTATCCGTCGAGCGAGGTCATGCGGACCGGGTGGGGCCTGGCGGTGTTCGCCATCGCGATGGTCGGCACCGGCGCCGCCGCCGTGGTCGGCGCCCGCGTGATGCACGTCCGCGACCTCGAGGTCGTGCCGTACCCGGCCGCGCCGTTGCCGGCGGGCGAGGTCGCGCCGGGAGCGCGGCCCGTGCTGGCGCCCCTGGCACCCGTCGCCGCCGGGTCGCCCCCCGCGCCGTCCCCGTACGCGCCGTCGCCATACGCGCCGTCCCCGTATGCGCCGTCCCCGTACGCGCCGTCCCCGTACGCGCCCTTCCCGTACGCGCCGTCCCCAACCGCAACCGCAACCGCAGCCGCAACCGCAACCGCAACCGCAACCGCAGCCGCAGCCGCAGCCGCAGCCGAAACCGTAGCCGAAACCGTAGCCGAAACCGTAGCCGAAACCGAAACCGTAGCCGCAGCCGAAACCGAAACCGTAGCCGTGGCCGAAACCGAAACCGAAACCGCGGCCAGGTCCGCACCCGCACCGGGATCCATGGCCGCGCCGCCCCGCCCTCCGCGCCCACCGACGCCGAGCGCGCCGGGGCGCCGTCCATCACCGATGTGCCCGACCTGCCGCATCGCGACGCTCTGGCATGGCAAGCGCGGCGCCTGGTGGTGTTCGACGTGCAAGCAAACTCTCTGATCGCCGCGACCGCGACCGCGACCGCGACCGCGCTCGTGTTCGCGCTCGCGGCCTGCCGGGTCGACGAGACCTTGCCGCCAGCGCCGGCCGCCGCCGCGACCGCCGCCGAGGGACGCCAGGCCGAGCGCCTGCGCGCCCACATCGCCACCACGCCCGGGGTCGCCGCCGTGAACGTGCTGGTGACGCTACCGCCGTCGGATCCCTTCGCGCGCACCGCCACCGCGACGCCGGCCCGGGCCGCGGTCGTGGTGGCGACCACCGCCGGCGCCGACACCGGCGTGATCGGCGACGTCTCGATCAGCGCGGCCCGCACCGTGCTCGGCCCCGACGTCGACGTGCAGGTCCAGATCGCGCCGCCCCCCGCGGTGCCGCGGCTGACCCAACTCGGCCCGTTCGACGTCGCCGCTGGTTCGCGGCGCGCCCTGATCGCGACGCTGGCGTTCGCGCTGATCGTGGCCGGCGGCCTGGCCGCGGCGCTGGTGTGGGCGCTCTACCGCCGCGGGACCAGGCCCCACCAGTCGAGGACCAGGACCACGCGCGGATCGTAGTTCGCCTTGCCGCCCGCGCCGGCCGCAACGCCCTCGGCGTGCGGGAGCTCGAGGCTCACCTCCTCGCGGCCCGGATCCACGTTCTTGACCGCCACCAGCCGCATGCGGAGCGCGCCCAGATCGTCGCGGCCCGGAACCGCCGCCCGCTCGAGGATGTCGGTCCAGGCGTAGATCGTGTCGCCCGCGAAGGTCGGATGGGTGTGCTGACCACTGTTCCACGCCGCCATTCGAATGACGTTCTCGAGGCCGCCAAAGGCCAGCGCGTGGGCGACGCTGATGACGTGGCCGCCGTAGACCAGGCGCTTGCCGAAGCGGCTGCCAGCCTGCGCGTGCTGATCGAAATGAACCCGGGCGCTGTTCTGGTACAGCCGGGTCGCCATCGTGTGGTCGCCCTCCTCGATGGTCATGCCGCCGTGGTGGACGATGCGTTCACCGACCTCGTAGTCGTCCCACATGTGCCGCCCACCGGTGGCCCAGCGCAGATCGGCGAAGCGCGACAGGTTGAGCGCCGCCGGTACCGGCAAGTCGGCGACTGGCACCGCCTCGGGCAGCACCGGCACCACCTCCACCGGCGCGGGCGCGGATGGATCGCGCTTCTCGATCATCACCCAGCGGTGGAAGGACAGCACCTCCTGCCCCTTCTGGTTGTGGCCGCGCGACGTGACGTAGACGACCCCGCGCTTGCGGTCGGAGAGCTCGCGTAGCCCGATGACCTCGCTCTCGGCGGTGAGCGTGTCGCCCGGGTAGACCGGGCGGTGGAACAACACCCGGGCGTAGCCCAGGTTGGCGACCGCGTTGAGCGAGATATCGGCGACGGTCTTGCCGAACACGAGGTGAAAGGCCAGCAGGTCGTGCGCGCATTCGCGCGAGAAGCCGAGCGAGCGCGCGAACTCGGTCGACGACCCCAGCGGCCGTCGATCACCGGTCAACGCGATGTACAGCGCCAGGTCGCCACCGTGGATCGTCCGCGGCGTCGCGTGCTGGATCCGCTGCCCGATCCGGAAGTCCTCGAAGTAGTTTCCCGTGGTGGCCTTGCCGTGCGCCATGGCGAACGGCGAGTGTGGCCGTTGCCCTCCGGTCGGGCAAGCGGCGCGGCGCTACTCTTGCAGGGTGAAGCCGTAGCTGATGGTCATCGGCACGCCGGTCCAGGACGGGAAGGAGGCGCTCCTGGCCGCCGCGGCCACGCACGAGCCGGTGGGAGTTCCGGCGAACTCTCCGGTGACGTCGACCTTGCTGACCTTGCCGCTGGTGTCGACCACCGCCTTGACCTTCACGTGACCGGCAACACCGTGCTGGTCGACGCACGCCTGCGCCTTGCCGGCGACCGCCCCCATCCCGGTCCGGATGTCCTTGCCGTCGAGGCCGGTCTTCTCGGGCTTGGCGCTGTCGCCGCCGCCTTGATCCGTGGCCTTCTGCGCCCCGCCCGAGGCCTGGGCCAGCAGATCCTCGATCGACTTGTCGCCGCTGCCGGCGCCCGCGCCACCGCCGCCGCCAGCGCCGAGCTTCGGCTTGTCATCGCCCTTGGGCCCCTTGCCGCCGCCCGCGGCCTTGTCGCCACCGGGCTTGCCGTCGCGCGCGTCGGCGCCCTTGCCGGCGCGTCCGTCGTCGGGCTTGCCGGCGCGGTCCTTCGCGGCTCCGGCCGCACCAACCTCACCCGAGCCTTGGCCGGGCGCGGGCGCCGCCGGATCGGCGAGCGCCGTGACGGTCGCCGTCGCCGATCCCGAACCGGCGGCGACCGCGGCCGAGCCCCCGGTCGTCGCCAGCTTCGAGCTGGCGGAGTCGGCGGCCTGTTCGACCGCGGTCGCGCTCCCCGCGGCCAGCAGGCCATCAGCCGCCTCCTTGCCGCCGCCGCCGCTGCCGATCACGATCGCCGCCGCCGCCGCCGCCGCGAGCACGCCACCGACGGCGACGACCCAGATCGTCTTGTTGCGGGCACCGATCGGCGACACCGCGGCACCGCGATCGCCACGACCCGCCACCGCGCCGGGCGGCAGATCAGGCAGCGAGACGATCTGCGCCGGCGCCGGCAACGCGACCGCACGCAGCCCGCTCTGCGACGACGACAGCAGCGACTCGTTGTACGCGTCGTGCTGGCTGGTGATGCGCCGCGAGATCCGCTGCTTGGTGGTCTGGGCCAGCGACTTGACGTCGTGCAGCCCGGAGTCCTCGTTGCTCTCGGCGTCACCGGTGGGCTCCGGGCGCCTGGCATCACCGGCCGGTGGAGGAATCGCACCACGGGGAGAGTCGTTGTTGGTCTCTGACATCATCGCAACCTCGGGTTCACGCGGTGAGCGAGCGAGTCGTGCCATCACTCGGGCCGGGAGACCATCGAAATAATCCGCCGCGGCGAGGGCTTCGTGGGCCTTCGCAGCGGCTCGGATCTGGTCGTCGATCTCGTCGGTCATGATGCAAGAATTCGGTGATCGAGTGTACCGGGCCTAGCGGCCTGGCCCACGGGTTTTCGTGGCGCCGCGGGTCACCGGCGCGTCCTGGCCCATGCGCTCGCGCAGGATCCGTCGCGCCTCGTTCACGCGCCACGCCACCGTGCCCTCGGGGATGTCGAGGATCTCGGCGATCTGCTTGTGCCCGAGCCCCTCGACGGTGGCCAGCACCAGCGTGACGCGCAACGGCGGTGACAGCTCCGACATCGCCACCAGCGTGGCGCGAACCTGCTCGCCGAGGGCGGCAAGCTCGTCGGGCAACAGGTGCGGCGCGCCCAGCCCTTCGGGGCGCCCACCGACCTGGGCCACCTCGGCGGCGCCCGCGGTGGCCAGGGCGGTGGCGCGCTTGGTGGATCGCAGCCGGTTGAGCGCGGTGTTGACGGCGATGCGGTAGAGCCAGGTGAAGAAGTCCGCGCGACCGTCGAACGAGGCCAGCCCGCGAAAGGCGCGAACGAACGACTCCTGGGTGACGTCGTCAGCGTCACTGTGGTTCCCGGTCACGTGGAGGGCGGCGGCGTACACGCGTCTCTGATGAAGGCGCACGAGGGCGCCAAAGGCAGCGGCGTCACCCTGCCGTGCGCGTGTGAGGAGGTCGGCCTCGTCCTCCGCCATCACCGCGCACTATAGGAAGGGTGACGGCAATAGGACAATGGCCGCCGCGGGTTCCTTGGGGCCCCAGGCCACAGAAGCCAGGGCCGGACGCCGGGCTGCGGTCCCGGCCCGATCACCCGGGCAGCGACGCCCGCCGGCGGTCGGCCTCGACCAGCCGCGGGTACAGGCCCGCCGATAGATCGTCGAGCCGCGCCAGGCTCCGGCACGCGGCCGCCCGGGCTCCCAGCCGCCGGCCGGTGCGATCGGCCGCTTCGCGACCCCCGTCACGGGCCCGCACACCGTGGCCGGCATCGAGCAGCACCAGGGGATCGGCGCTGACGATGAGCTTGCTCAGCTCCACCGCCCGCGCCCGCGCCGTTCGCAGCGCGTCCTCGAGATCCTCGGCGTGGGAGATCAGGAGCTGCTCGTAGGCCGTGCCCTCGGCCCCCGACAGCAGGGCATCGAGGTCGACCAGCGCCAGGTCGCGCAAGCGCATCAGCAGCGCGTCGTCGTCGTTGGGCTCGCTCACGTGCCCCCTCCACCCTGGGCGCCATCGCCATCGTCACCCGGCCCCCGCTTGCCAGCCGCCAGCGCCTTGGCCTGCGTCGCCGCGATCGCCTTGTGCCGGGCCTCGCGGTCGACCGCGACCTTGGCCTTGATCGCGGCCAGCTGGTCGTCGGTACCGCCGGCGCCGGTGCCGCTCACCCCCGCCGCGGCGCCGGCGCCGAGGATGCGGGCCTCGAGCTCGGCCTCGCCGGCCTGCTCGCCGCGCATCGCGGAGTCGACCTCGGTGGCGATGACATCCTCCTCGATTCGATCCTCGGCCGACTTGAACTTGTCCCACACCGAGCTGTCATTGCCGAACGCGTCACCACCGGCCGAGCGGGCGGCCGCGATCTGGGTCGCCAGCGTGCCCTTCTTGAGCTTCAAGATCTGCAGCTTGACCTCGAACTCCTTGCGGCTCTTGTTGAGCCGGATGGCGTAGCTGGCCGCCTCGTCGCGGTCGCGCTTGATCTTCTCGGCCTCGATCAGGCAGCTCTTCTGTTCCTTGAGCGCGGTCCTGGCGGCGTCGTCGTCGCCGGCCTTGACCGCGGTCATCGCGCGCTTCTCCCAGGTCGCGGCTCGCTCTTCCTTGCGCTTGATGTCGTCATCCAGCTGGCGAGCGGTGGCCTTGTAGCTGATCAGCTCCTGCAACGCGGCCTTGCGCTGATCCTCGAGCTCCATGATCGCCATCTCGACCTCCTGGGCGGGATCGATGGCCTTGTCGAGGGCGGCGTTGGCCTTCGACTTGATCCCATCCTTCATGCGCGAGAACAGGCCCATGGTTCACTCCTTGCCGAGGCCGTACTTGCGATAGCGCTGCCGGAACTGATCGTACGACAGGCCGAGCATCGCCGCCGCTTCCTTCTGAACGAAGCGGGTCCGCTCGAGCGCGTCCTTGCACAGCCAGGCCTCGAACGCCTCGACGCGTTCGACCAGGGCCCGGCCCGGATCGTCGACGAACGCGCCGCCGCCGGCCGACGCCGGCGGCATGCCGTTCTCCTGCGCCTCGGGGGGCAGCGCGGCCTCGATGTCGGCGGCGGTGAGCATCTCGCCCTGGGCCATGTAGATGGCGCGCTCGACGACGTTCTTGAGCTCGCGCACGTTGCCCGGGAAGTCGTAGCGGGCCAGGCGATCGAAGGCCTCGGGGGCGATGTCGCGCACCGTGATGCCCGCGACCTCGAGCCGAAACAAGGCCAGGAAGTACGCCGACAGCACCGGCACGTCGTCCATGCGGTCGCGCAACGGCGGCAGGTTGATGGTCTCGAACGACAGCCGATCGTAGAGATCGGCGCGGAAGGCGCCGGCGGCGATGGCCACCTTGAGGTCGGTGTTGGTGGCGGCGATGACGCGAACGTTGACCTGGATCGACTCCGAGCCCGCCACCCGCTCGAAGCGCTGGTACTCGAGGACGCGCAGGATCTTGGCCTGAAACTCGAGCGACATGTTGCCGATCTCGTCGAGGAACAAGGTGCCGCCATCGGCGAGCTCGAACTTGCCCTCCTTCTGCTTGGTGGCGCCGGTGAAGGCGCCCTCCTCGTGACCGAACAGCTCGCTCTCGAGCAAGCTCTCGGGCACCGCGGCGCAGTTGATGGTGATGAACGGCTCGGCGGCGCGCGGCGACAGGGTGTGGACCGCGCGCGCCACCAGCTCCTTGCCGGTGCCGCGCGGCCCCAGCACCAAGACCGGGCGCGGCACCGGCGCCACCCGCTCGATCTTGCCCATGACGTGGCGGATCGACGTCGAGTCACCGACGATCTGCCAGCGCCGACCGGCCATCTTGCGCAGCCGCTCGTTGGTGGCCCGCAGCTCGCGATTCTCGCCCTCGAGCCGGCGGCGTTCGTTGATGTGGTGGAGGATGCGCTCGACCTTCTCCACCGAGATCTCGAGCTTGTCTTCGAGGTACGGATCCTTGGAGATGAAGTCGACCGCGCCGGCCTTCACCGCCGCGACCGCGTCGTCGATCGTGCCATGGCCGGTGAGGATGATGATCGGCAGATCGGGGTGGGCGCGGCGCAGCTCCTTGCAGATCTCGATGCCGCTGCGCTTGCCGGGACCCAGATCGAGATCGAGCACGACCATCTCGGCGTCGCCGGTGCGCAACCAGGCGATCGCGTCCTCGCCGTCGTCGAAGCTGGCGACCTCGCGGCCGCGAGCCCGGAACACCTCGGCGAGCAACCGCCGCACCTCGGCCTGATCGTCGACGCAGACGATGAGGCTCAACCTACATGCCTCCGGGATCGCGCATCGGCGCCAGCGCGCCCAGGCTGGCGAAGCCACCGAGGTCGGTGGGCAGGATCACGGTGATCACCGTTCCCCGGCCCTCCTCGCTGTCGACCAGGATGCGGCCGTGGTGGGCCGTGATCACGCGCTCGGCGATGGTCAAGCCGACCCCCGAGCCGGTCTCCTTGGTGGTGTAGCCGGGCACGAAGATGCGGCCGAGCTCGGCGCGCGGAATGCCCGGCCCGGTGTCGGCGACCACGACCTCGATCGCCGGCGCCGACAGCGTGGCCAGCTGCCGCGCCGTGACCGTGACCGAGCCCTGGGTCTTGTCGGCGGCGTCGGCGGCGTTCTGGATCACGTTGAGCAACGCCTCGCGCAGCAGCATCCGATCGCCGCGCAGATCCGGCAGCGTCGAGGCGATGTGCAGGTCGATCGTCACCTGGGCCCGCGCCGCCGCGGCCGCGACCACCTCGTTCACCAGCGGCACCACCGGCACGATCTCGATGGTCGGGCCGGTCGCCTGCATCGAGCGCAGGTACTGCGCCCACTCCTCGTAGAGCGCCGTGACCTCGCGCTCGAGATCGCGCAGCTTGTCGCTCAACTCGCCCTCGCCGGCGAGCTTGCGAGCGCTGCGCGTGCGCGAGCCGATGATGCCGAGCAGGTTCTTGACCCGATGGCCGTGGGCGTAGACGCCGGCCAGCACGTCGCCACGCGCGATCTCGGCGGTGGCCGTGACCAGCCGCGGCGCCACGTGCCCGGCGGCGGCGCCGGCACCCGGCAAGGCGGCGTCGAGCAGTCGCTCGACCACATCGCCCAGCGCCGGGCTCGAGGCGTCGAGCATCCGGGCCGCGTTGCGCCACGCCTGGCCGTGGCCAGCGTCGATCCGCAAGGCGCGCTCGATCTCCGCCAGCGCGGCCTCGGTGTCGCCGCGGTCGAGGATGAGGATCGCCAGCCGGCACGCCGCCTCGGCGTGGCCGGGCCGCAGCCGCAGCCCCTTGCGGTACGCGACCTCGGCCTTGGCGGCGTTGGACTGATCGTCCTCGTAGGCGGCCGCCAGCAGGAACCACACCCGGGCCAGCTCGACGGTCGACTCCGGGTTGGCCTCGGCCTCGAGCTGGTTGGCCAGGCCGTGCAGCTCGCCGACCGCCGCCTCGCGGGCCGATGGATCCTGGTAGCGGCGGCGCAGCTGGCGCTCGACCAGGCGCAGGCGCACCACCCGCGACGCCGGACGGGCGGCGGCCTCGGCGGCGAGCGCCACCTCGAGATCGACATCGGACATCACGCGCTCGCCGTGGGCCGCGCGGGCACCGCCGAGCAGCGCGCTCCACATGCCGGTCGGTGCGTCGGGCGTTCGGAGCCTGATCGCGTCGAGGTGCGCGGCCGCTTCGCCACCCTGGCCGGAGGCCGCGACCCGGGCGGCGATCTCCTCGAACAACCCGACCTCGCGGTCGCAGAGCGCGATCCGATCGGCGAGGTCGACGGTGGCATCACCGAGGCCGTCGGCGAGATCGGTCAACGCGGTCATCGCGTTGGCGGTGGCGCCGGCGGTGTCGCCATCGAACCCGGCGGCCGCGGCCAGGCCGAGCCGGGCCCGGGCGCGCTGCGGCCGGGTCACCGACGCGCTCTCGATCGCTGCGGTGAACGACATCCGTGCCGCGCTGGTCTCGCCAGCGACCAGCTGGGCCTGGCCGAGCAGGACCCGTGCCGCCGGCCCCGGCTCGCGGCGCGCGACCTCGGCAGCGTGGCGGCGAGCCCCGGCGGTGTCGCCAACCGCGAGCGCCAGCTCGGCGAGGCGGCGCGCCGGGATCGCATCGTGGGCGTCGGCGGCCGCCAGCGCTCGTGCGAAGACGCTCTTGGCAGCGGCGGGCAAGCCGAGCGCCCAGTAGCGGTCCCCGAGCTCGACCAGCGTCGTCATCGCGACCGACGCTAACACACGCGGCGCAGCGACAGCCGCAACCGGTGCAACCGACGGGGCGCCGGGGTGCTAACCCCAGCGCCTCTGGGTCAGGCCAGTCAGGCCAGCGATTTCTCGCGCGCCTCGACGTGACGGCGCAGCTCGTCGAGCTCGTCGCCGGCAGCCCCGCCCAGCTCACCGGGTGCGGCCGCGAGCGCCTTGACCAGCGCGGCCATCGCGGCGGTGTCGCCCTTGAGGCGCACGCGCAAGGCGCCGTGCGATTCGCGGAACGCGTCGTAGAAGTCGATGAGCATGTCGCCCTTGCGCAGGGCGGTGGTGTTGCCGATGCGCCCTTCCGCCATCTGCTCCATGTAGATGCCGATCTTGAACAGCGGCCCGGCGACCTTGTGGGTCATGATCACCAGGTAACTGGACAGGATCACGGTCAGGCCGACGCCGACGCCGATCATGTAGAGCAGCAGGCGCCGATCGCGCGACTCGATGTCGGCCTCGGTGTCGCGCTGGTACTCCTTGAGCGAGTCGTCGTCGCCGGTGAGATCGGCGAGCCCGGCGACCAGATCCTCCGACGCCCGATGCTCCTGGCGATAGATCATCCAGCCCAGCGTCCCCGCGATCACCATCGACACCGCGGTGACCGCGATGACGTAGCGAAGCTGCATCTGCTTGTCGAGCAGGTAGTTCGAGAGCCGGCGATGGTGTCTCGACCGCTTCGCCGGACCGCCGGTCTTCGACGGTACGTCGCCCGGGACCTTGCCGCCCTGGACCACCACCGCGGGCGGGATCTCCTTCTCAGACAAAGGACGCCTCCTTGCGATCGAGCACCTTGCGCAGATCATCCGCCGCCGCGCGCGCTTCGGGCGAGCGCCCCAGCACGCCGTCGGCCTCGAGGGTGTCGAGGGCCGCCTTGATGCGGGCGATATCGGCCCGCTCCATCGCGAGCACCCCGGCGTGGGCGTGCTTGAAGTGCTCGTAGAACTCGACGAGCTGGTCGCCCTTGCGCAGGTCCCAGACCTTGTCGTAGCGACCGTCGCGCATCTTGGCGAGGTACAGCGTGACCTTGTGCAACGGTCCCGCGACCTTGTGGGTCATCTTGATGCCGAACACGGCGAGGCCGAGCGTGAGCAGCACGCCCGAGCCGACCAGCACGAAGGCGATGTTGCGGTTGGTCGCCTCGATCTTGGCGATCTCGCGGACGATGTCCCGCTCGCACGCGTCGCGCTCGGCGATCAGCGCCGCGCGTTGCTCGGCGGTGAGCTTGGGAACCGCGGGCTCTCGCGGCGTCACGGGCGGCGCCGTGGTCGGATCGATCCGCAACGAGCTCTCGCCCATGATCACCCCACGCCGTCCGGTGTCCGCATCGCCGTCAGCCGTGCCCGCTCCCGAGCCGGGCGCTGGCTCTGGCTCGAGCTTCATGTCGCCCACGTCGACCTGCACGGCGGCGCCGGAGTCCGCCGATCCCGATCCGGGCGGCGGCGCGGGCGTGGGCGTGGGCGTGGGTGTGGGTGTCGGCGCTGGCGCCTCCTCGGGCAGACCGGGACAGATCCGACCTCGCTGCCGGCTCTTGGCGACATTCGTCGCCTCGCCGGCCACCCGCGTCACCCACCAACCCAGCAACGTCATCAGCACCGCCGCGAAGCCGGCCATCAACAGCGTGAAGCGCAGCTGGTACCGCTTGTTGATCAAGAGGTTCTTCCAGCTCCGCTTGTACTGGCGCTGGCTCACAGACCGGCCTTGATCTTGATGGTCGGGATGATCTTCTTGGCGACCAGGTCCTCGACCACGGCGATGAGACAGTCCTCCGACGCCAGCGCGATGTCGCTGGCGTCGCTCGACGCGGTCACGCTGGCACCACCGTTGAGAAACCCGAACACGCTCTTCTCCGGGAAGGTCGCGATCAACATGCTGACTTTACAGGAGACCGTGGCCGCCGCCCCCTTTTCTTTCACCGTCAGCTCGGTGAGGGTCCCGTCGACGTGGAATCCGGTCGCCTTCTTCGCGTCCAGGTCCTTGCGTGACGGGGACTTGCCGCCCGGCCAGGCCAGGATCATGGGCTGCCCCTTGGACCCGAAGGTCTTGTCGGTGGTCTTCTTCATCAGCGCCTTGAGCTTGCTGTTGTCGCCGCTGGCAGCCTTCGACGACATGGGGCCGACGTCGATGTAGACGCTGCCGGCACCGACCGGTGCGGCGGTACCGCCGATCGCATTGATGGTGGCCAGCGTCTTCTCGGCTTGCTTCTTGACCGAGTCGCTGGACTCCTTGCCGATCATCGTGGTCAGCGCGGTGACGACCTGCTTCTTCTGCGCCGCCGGCGTCTTGGCGTCGATCAGCTTGCCCAGCGACACCGCCGCCGCACCGCGCACGGTCTTGTCCTTGTCGGTCAGCGCCACGACGAACGCCGGGATGGCACGCTTGTCGTTCAGCTTGGCGAGCGACAGCGCCGCCGACAGGCGGATCTTGTAGTCGCTGCCGGACTTCAGGTCGCTCATCAGGTCGTCGATCTTGTCGGCGCGGGCGGGCGCCGCCACGGCGGCGACCACGGCGAACGCCACCGCCAGCACGCTCGGCGCGCGCGGTCTCACTGCCGAAGGCTCCCGCAAGGCTGGGTCATCTCGAACTTGGACGGCCGACACCGTACACTCTTCACGGCTCGCGCTCGCTCCCCCTAGACGCTACTGGAGTCACGCGCACGAAATCAAGGCGCGGCGGCGTCGCGGTACACGCGTGCCAGATCGACGTAGTGCGCGGCGCTCGACGCGATCCGCGCCCGCTCCTCGTCGGTGAGGGTGCGTTTCACCCGCGCCGGCGAGCCCATGACCATGCTCCCGGGCGGGATGTCGGTGCCCGGGGTGACCAGCGCACCCGCACCCACGATGCTCCCGCGGCCGATCCGAGCGCGGTCGAGGATGATGGAGCCCATGCCGATGATGCAATCGTCCTCGACGGTACAGGCGTGGAGGATGACGTTGTGTCCGACGGTGACCCGGTCGCCAACGCTGGTTCCCGACACGCCGTGGGTGACGTGGATGACCGAGTTGTCCTGGATCGACGTCTGGTCGCCAACCCGGATCGGCTCGACGTCGGCGCGGATCACCGTGCCGTACCAGATCGACGAGCCACACCCGATCACGACGTCGCCGATCACGGCGGCAAGATCGGCGACGAAGACGTCGGCGGCGAGACGCGGATGGACCCCGCGGAAGCTGTGGATGACGGCGGCCATCGCCGCGCACTGTACCATGTGGTCACCAGCGCCCCGATCGCGGCGCCGACGGTGTCGGCGACCAGATCGAGCCACGACGCGTCGCGACCGGGAACCCACGACTGGTGGGTCTCGTCGCTGACCCCGAACGCGACCGCGATGGCGATGGCGATCGCCGCCGCCCGCAGCGCCGGCCGCGCCGCCACCAGCGTCAGCAGCGCAGCGAGCAGGCACCACACCGCGCCGTGGGCGAGCTTGTCGCGGCCTTGCCACGGCCCATCGGGCAGGTCGAGCTGGCTGTGCGACGACATCCACGTCACGCCCAGCATCAACGCCAGCGCGGCGGCGGCGGCCAACCGGCGCCGCCGAATGGATCGGGCCGGCCGGCCCGGACCGACGGCTCGGCGCGGGGGTCCGGCTATGGACGCCACGCCCGGGTCGCGCGCGCAGCCGCGGCACAGGCGCCTTCGTGCGCCGGCTCACCCGCCGAGACCGCGGTGGCGAAGCGGACCACGCCACGTTGATCGATGACGAGCAGGACGCCATCGTTCTGGATGTCGACGCCGCTGAGGAACCGACGCAGCATCGCAAAGCGCGGCTCCTCGCCGCGGTCGACGCGCCACACCGTGCCGAGCAGCGGCACGCGCGCCAGGTAGGCATCGAGCTCCTCGGCGTGACCGAGCACCACCGCGCGCAGCGGGGCGGTCGGGGCGCCGCCGCCCGACTCGACGAGCCGCGCCCGCAGGTCCGCCGCCGCCACCGCGCAGCGGTCGCACTTGGCGTCGAACACCATCCAGACCTGCGGCCGCCGCGCCCACTCGGAGGACGGCACCACGGCGCGGTGGCGATCGTGGAGCGTCAGCACCGGCAAGGCGCGATCGATGAGCCGCTGATACACGATCTCGTCGATGGTCGGCTTCACGGTCAGGCGCGGCGTCACCCGCACGTGACGACCACCGCGCAGGAGGTCGATCGAGATGCGCTGCCCGATCGTGCGCATCGAGACCAGCTCGGGGAGGCCGACCGCCATCGACAGCGGGATGCCATCGATGGCAACGATCTGGTCGTCGGCCAGCAGCCCCGCCGATTCGGCGCCGGTGCCAGGGTGCACCTCGGTGACCTGGGCCATCCCACCGTGATCTTCGAAGCCGATCCCGAGCCAGACCTTGGGCTCGAGGCCGGACACCTCGGCGCGAGCCACCGGCGTGCCGACCGCGAGGCCGGCGAGCGCGATGAGCGAGGGGACGATCCGCACGCCCCGAAGCTAACGCGACCACCGCCGACGGGCCAGCGTTCGTTACCAGGACTCCGTCGGAACCGGCGCACCAGGAGGCCCCGGGTCAGGCCGCGGTCCGGAACCAGCGCACCGCCTTGGCGATCGTGGTGTCGAGATCGGTCAGCGGCATGCCCAGCTCCCGGCGCGCCTTGCTGCTGTCGTACCAGACCGTCGACAGCGCGTAGCGCGCCGCCTTGGTGGTGATGCGCGGCGGCGGCCCGCCGCGACGAGCCCGGGCCTCGGACAGCCACGCCAGTCCGAGCACGGCGGCGTCCGGGATCCGCCGCCGCAGCGGCGGCAGGGCGGCCACCCGGGTGACGGTCGCGAAGAACTCCTTGTAGGTGACGTTGTGGCCGCCGGCGATGTAACGCTCGCCGACCCGGCCCCGGTCCTCGGCGAGCACGTGGCAGGCCGCGACGTCATCGACATCGACGGCGCAGAAGCCGCCGCTGGTGTAGCCCGGCACCCGGCGGGCCAGGGCCTCGACGATGAAGCGTCCGGTCGGCGTCGGGCCCCGATCGCGCTCCCCGAACGGGAAGCCGGGGCAGACGATCACCAGCGGCAGGCCGTCGGCGGCGAAGCGTTGCGCGTCGAGGTCCGAGAGGTACTTCGATCGCATGTACGCGTTGCCGCCGGCCCAGTGGTTGAAGCGGAACTGCTCGTCGGCGAGCTCGCCGTCCGCGGCCACGCCGACGGCGGCGATCGAGCTGGTGTGAACCACCTTGCGGACCCCGGCGCGCAGCGCCGCGGCGAGCACGTGCTTGGTGCCCTCGACGTTGACCCGGTAGATGAGCGATTCGTCGGGCAGCCACAGGCTGTAGATCGCGGCCAGGTGGTAGACCACGTCGCAGCCGGCGACGGCGCGCGTCACCGCGTCGCGGTCGAGGACGTCGGCGCGGATCAACTCGACCTCCAGGCCGCGCACGTTGTCGTCGGGCTCGCGGGGCGAGAGCATCACGCGAACCTCGCGGCCGCGCGCCAGCAGCTGTCGCACGACGGCCGAGCCGATGAACCCGGCACCACCGGTGACCAGCGTCTTCATGGCGACCATTCTGCACCGACCCGACGTAGGACAATGTCTTATCCTACATGTCGCTTTTTTGACTTCATATCCTACAGAGTGCGACCATCGGTTCATCATGAAGTCCCCCGCGCCGACCACCGGCGCCGAGAAGCGCATCCACCTTCGCTTCGACAAGATCTTCTCGGTGCTGGTGGGCAGCGAGATCTACGGCGAGTCGGTCGCGATCGCGCGCAACATCTCCTCGGGTGGCCTGCTGGTCCAGGCCGCCGAGGTCCTGCCGCTTGGCAGCGTGGTCACCGTCCACTTCCAGATCGCCGACACCGACGACGAGATCGTCGCCCGCGCCGAGGTGAAGCATCACATCTGCCTCAACTTCTCGGCCACCGACGGCGATCAACCGCAGGCCGCGCGGGGCATGGGCCTGCGCTTCATCGACTTCGACGACAACCTGCCGCTGTCGCTGCCCGGCACCCGCGTCCTGCACTGACGCCCGCTGCGTCCGAGCCCGAGGCAATGAAATACTGGCCCCGCGCCGCGCGTCGTCCCACCGTGGTAGGAACCCCGCGATGCGCCCTCTCGGGCTCCTGATCGTCGCCGCCACGTTGGCCGCCGCACCCGCGCGCGCCGACACCGACGACGCCACCCGTGCCGGCGAGTTGCTGGCCGCCATCCAGGCTGGCACTGGCGATCGCACGGCGCTGGTCGCGGAGCTGGCAGCGCTGGCGCCGCGCGTCGTGCCGGCGATCGACGGCTACCTCGATCGGGTGCGGATCTCGACGGTCGACGACCGCCGCGCCCTGCTCAAGTTGATCGAGGCGTCGGTGCCCGACAAGAGCGGCCGCTTCGACACCCCGTCGCGACAGAAGGAGCAAGACGTCAAGGTCGATGACGAGCTCGACTGGCTGATCGAGCTGGCCAGGATCGATCCGGCGACGCCGGGGCTGGGCGAGACGTTCGCCGACATCGCCGCCGTGCGCGCGCTGGCCGGCACCCGCAGCACCACGGCGGCCCAGGTCATCCTCGACCTCGGCTTCGCCGAGGCGACCATGGTCTACCGCGACGAGTGTGGACGGCGCCTGCGGGCGATGGCCCCGTACTCGTTGCCGCCGCTCCACGTCGCATCGCAGTCGAGCAACAAACCCCTGGCGCGCTACTCGACGTACCAGCTCGAGCGCATGGATCGCCAGGAACCGAGCAAGGCGATGGCGGCCACCGCCGCTGACGAAGATCTGCGCATCGCGCTGCTGGCCGCGTACGGCACCGCCCACCATCGCGAGGCCGTCCCCGCGGTGCTGCGCTCGATCGACGACGACGCGCCGCGCGTGCGCAAGGCGGCCCGCGAGGCGTGGCTGTCGTACATCAGCGGACCGCCGCCGCCGCCGGCGCCCAAGAAACGACTGCAGCTCCCGGGCGGCAAGCTGGCCCCCAAGCCAACCCCGTTGTGGCTGACGTGGCGCGAGCTGGCCGCGATCGAGCTCAAGCGGACCGCCGAGGACGTGCTGGGCAGCGTGTTCGCCGCCGACGACAGCGGCGCGCCCGAGGTCGATCTGGTGGCGCTGTCCAGCGAGCTGTTCGCGTTTCACGACGGTGAACGTGCCCGGCGCGACGGCAGCGCCTTCGAGTGGGCCATGAAGGCCGCGGCCGGCGGCGACCTCGCCGGTGCCGGCGCCGCGCTCGACCGCCTGCTGGCCGCCAACCCGGAGCTTGCACAACGCGCCGACGCCGCGCCGATCTACCTCGAGCTGGCGCGGTCGCACCACGACGCCAAGGCGTGGTCCGCGGCCGCGACCGCGTACGGCAAGGCCCACGGGGTGGCGCCCGACGGCCCGCTCGCGATCGACGCCCAGGCCGGTCGCGAGTACGCGCTCGGCAAGGCGCTCGAGGCCGGCGGCAAGGACGGCAGCGCCAACTACCGCCGCGCGGTCGCGCTCAAGCCCGACTACGCGCCGGCGCGCGCCGCCGCTGGCGCCGACGCGCCCAGCGGCAAGCCGTGGCTGCTGTTCGCCGCCGCCACCGGGGCCTTGTTCGCGCTCGGCTTCCTGATGGTCGGCCTGCACCGCCGCCGCAACGCGTAGCCGCCCTGGTCTACGTCCCTTGAGCTACGCCGGGGGCGGCTTGCTCGAGCTCGAGCATGAAGGTCGCGCCCTGCCCGACCTGGCTGGTCACCGTCAGGTCACCGCCCATGGCCTGCGCATGCGAGCGCGCGATCGCCAGCCCCAGCCCCGATCCGACCCGCGCGCTGCCCGCGACCCGGTAGAAGCGATCGAACACCCGCGCCTGATGCGGCGCCGCGATGCCGGAACCGGCGTCGGCCACCGTCAGCCGCACCTTGCCGGCGACCGCCTCGGCGTGGACCCGCACCGGTGGCGCACCGTGAAGCAGCGCGTTGTCGATCAGGTTCTGCACCACGTGATCGAGGCCGTCGCGGTCGCCCTTCACCGTCAACCCGGCACCGATCGCGACCTCGATCGGCGGCGCGTCGGGCCGCGCCGCTGCCGCCGCCCGCACCGCGGCCTCGACCACCGGGGCCAGCGCGATGGCGTCGGGCGCGGTGGTCGCCTCGACGCGGGCCTCCAGACGCTCGAGCTCGAGCAGGCCGGTGACGACGCGCGCGATGCGCACCGCGTTGCGCCGGATCGTCGCCACGAACTCGGCGCGCGCCGCCGGCGCGATGGCGTCGTCGGCCAGGGTCTCGGCGAAGCCCGCGATCGCCGTCACCGGCGTGCGCAGCTCGTGGGCGGCGTCGGCCAGGAAGTCGCGCCGCACCGCCTCCAGCGCGCGCAGCCGCGTGACGTCGTGCATCACCGCCACCGCGCCCCGGGTCTCGGGCAGCGGCCGCGCGCTGACCAGCACCACGCGATCGCGCAACGTGATCTCGCCATCGCTGGCGTGGCCGGCGCGGGCCCGATCGAGATGGCCGGCGAGCCGATCGGGGATGGCCGCCCCGCACAGGCTCTCGGCGGCCGGGTTGACGACCACGCGCGCGCCGGCGTCATCGACGACGATCACGCCCTCGACCATGGCGCCGATCACCGCCAGCGAAAGGTCTCGTTCACCGGTCAAGGCCGCGACCTGGCGACCAACCTCGTCGGCGAGCCCGACCAGGGCCCGCGACAGCACGCCGAGCTCGTCGGCACGTGCGCTGGGTGGACCGATGGCGTAGTCACCGCGAGTCACCCGCTCGGCGGCGCGGGTCATGTCTCGCAGCGGCCGCGCGATGGCGCGACTCGCCACCAGGCCGAGCGCGATCGCCACCGCCATGCCGACCGCGGTCGCCAGCAGCAGGCGCAGCCGGAGTTCGCGCCGGGTCGCCGCCAACCGCGCGGTCGGCACCGCGAGGCGCACGACCCGCCCGTCCTTGGTTGGCACGGCGACCAGATAGGCCGGCGCGGCCTCGGCGACCAGCCGGCGAGTGGCGCGGCCGATCCGTCCGCCGCGCGCCGCGGCCACCTCGGGTGCGTCGCCGATCGGTCGCCCGAGGTCGGCCCACTGGTCCGAGTCGCCGAGCACCATGCCGTCGGCGTCGACGATCGTGACCCGCGCGCCGACCACCCCCGACAGCCGGGTCGCCAGGCGCTCGGGGTGACCGGCGGTCTCCAGCCACTTCACCACGCCATCGGTCTGCGCCAGCAGGCGGGCGTCGAGCTCGCCGGTCAGGTCCTCGCCGAGCGTGCGATCGAGCAACGCGAACGTGGTCGCGCCGACCACCGCCACGATGGCCACGAAGCTGGCCAGGATCCGGGTGCCGATCGAGACCCGCATCGATAGCGCGGGGACCTTCCCGTCCCCGCTGCCGGGGTACGGGCCCCCGGCATTCACCCCTCCGCGCGTCGCGTCGCGCGGAGCGGGGACCTTCCCTCCGGCATTCACCCCTCCGCGCGTCGTCACGGTTGCGCCGGCGCCGGCGGTTCGTCACGGCGGGCGCGATATCCGAAACCGTGCACGGTCTCGACCCAGTCGGCGGCCGCCCCCAGGCTGACCCGCAGGCGACGGACGTGGACGTCGACGGTGCGGGTCGACACGCTGCCCCGGATGTCCCAGACCTCGGCGAGCAGATCCTCGCGCGAGAACACGCGGCCCGGCGCGGCCGCCAGGGTGAGCAGGAGCTTGTACTCGAGCGGTCGCAGCGCCAGCAGCGTGCCACCGAGCGTGATCTCGTGCCCGACGGTGTCGATCGACAGTGGGCCCAGGCGCAGCGCCGGACCCGGCCCCGGTGGAGCGATCCGCTGCTTGCGCTCGGCGATGCGGTTGGCCAGCGCCGCCACGCGCAGGATGATCTCGCGCACCACGAACGGCTTGACCACGTAGTCGTCGGCGCCGACCTCGAGCCCGGTGATGCGATCATCCGGATCGCCGCGGGCGGTCAGCATCAGGATCCCGACGTCGGCCGACTCCGGCGCCTCGCGCAGGCGACGACACACGTCGAACCCCGACATGTCCGGCAGCATCACGTCGAGGATGACCACCACCGGCGCGTCGACCCGCGCCCGCGCCAGCGCGTCGAGCCCGCGCATGGCGTGCGTGACGGCCCAGCCCGCGGCCTCGAGGTTGTAGACCAGGAGCCGCGCGACGTCGGGCTCGTCCTCGACGAGCAGGAGCCGCTTCGCCATCGGCGGCCATCATAGCCGGCTTTCTGTAACCGACGGGTAACACCGACGCCGCACCAGTCCGGCGACCATGAGGCCATGGCTTTCCGCCGCACCGTGCTTGCGCTCGTCGTGGTCACCGCGGCGATCGCCGCCGTCAGCCTCGGATGCCGGCGCGGTGCCAAGGACCAGATCCGGATCGCCGCGGCGGCCGATCTGTCCAAGGCGTTCACCGAGGTCGGCCGCGCGTTCACGGCCAAGACTGGCATCAAGCCGGTGTTCACGTTCGGCTCGTCGGGATTGCTGGCCAAACAGCTCGCCCAGGGGGCGCCGTTCGACATCTTCGCCGCCGCCAACATCAACTACGTCGACGAGGTGGTCGCCGCCGGCGCGTGCGACGGCGCCTCCAAGCGGCCCTATGCGCTCGGCCGCATCGTGGCCTGGAGCCAGGACCAGAAGATCGCGGCGCTCAGCGATCTCGCCGAGCCCCGCTTCATCAAGGTCGCGATCGCCCACCCCGACCACGCGCCCTACGGCCTGGCCGCCAAGCAGGCGCTGCAGGCCGCCGGGGTGTGGCCGCAGGTCGAAGGCAAGCTGGTGTTCGCCGAGAACATCCGCCAGACGCTGCAGTGGGCTCAGGACGGCAACGCCGACGCCGCCATCATCTCGCTGTCGCTGGCGCCGGTCGCCGAGGGCGGACGCTCGCTGACCATCGACGACGCCCTGCACCAGCCGCTGATCCAGGCCCTGGCGGTGTGCAAGAATGGCGGCGCGGCTGCCAGCGGCCAGCGGTTCGTCGACTTCCTGACCTCGCCCGAGGGCACCGAGATCATGAAGCGCTACGGCTTCACCCTGCCCGGCTGAGGCCGACGCTCGAGCCCGCGCCCAGCCCCGGGACTGCGATCATCCCAGGCCCGCAACGGTGTTCGTCACGCCGAGCCCTCGCCGCCACCGCCAGTTGCCGCCACAGTAGCTGCTTGCCGTCGTCCCCGCCGCTGTCGCCCGAGCTCGAGCGGCGGGTGATCGTCCTGGTCGCGCTGGTCCAGTTCGTCAACGTGCTCGACTTCGTGATGGTGATGCCGCTCGGGCAGGACTTCGCCCGCGCCCTGGCCATCGACGAGGCCCGCCTGGGCTGGGTCGGCGGCAGCTACACCGCCGCCGCCGCGGTCGCCGGCCTGGCCAGCGCCCGCTTCCTCGACCGCTACGATCGTCGCCGCGCGCTGGCGGTGGCCATGCTCGGGCTGGTGATCGCGACCGCGGCCGGCGGCATGGCGACCGGACTGCCCTCGATGATGGCGGCGCGCGTGATCGCCGGCGCGTTCGGCGGCCCGGCGACCTCGCTGGCGCTGGCCATCGTCGCCGACGTGGTCCCGGCCGAGCGGCGCGGCAAGGCGATGGGCGTGGTGATGGCCGCCTTCGCGGTGGCGTCGGTGCTCGGCGTCCCCGCCGGGCTGGCGGCGGCGCAGGCCGGATCGTGGCGGACGCCGTTCTTCGCCGTGGCCGGACTGGGCCTGGTGGTGACGGTCTACGCGGTGTCGCGGCTGCCGTCCTTGCGGCTCCACCAGCAGGGCAAGCGGCTCGCCGCGACCCCGACCATGGAGCTTCTGCGTCGCCCGGAGATGCAGATGATGCTGGCCGCCGCCGGTGCGATGACGCTGTCGATCTTCGTGATCGTGCCCTACGTGCGCAGCTTCCTGGTCAACAACCACGGCTACCCCGACGACGAGATCTTGTACCTGTACCTCGCCGGCGGGGTCGGCGGATTCCTGGTCGTGCAGTTCACCGGCCGCGCCGTCGATCGCATCGGCTCGACGCCGGTGGCGGCCGTGGGCACGGTGATGGTGACCGCGTGCCTGCTGGTCGGGTTCCTCCCCGATCGGCCGATCGTCCCCGTGATGGTCGTGTTCGTCGCGTTCATGAGCACGGCGTCGCTGCGGGGCGTGCCGCTGTCGACGCTCGCCTCGCGCATCCCGGCGCCCCACGAGCGGGCCCAGTACATGTCGATGCAATCGGCGATGCAGCACATCGCGTCGTCGATCGGCGCCATCGGCGCGGCCCAGATCCTGGTCACCGACCCGGCGACCAAACGGCTCGTCCACATGCCCATCGTGGTCACGATCGCGGTGGCGATCGGGGCGACGATGCCGTTCCTGATGTGGCGCGTCGAACGGCGGGTGCGGGCCCGCACCGCAGCCGCCGCGGCCGTCCCCGACGGGCCCCGAAACGACGACGGGGCAGCCGAAGCCGCCCCGATCGCCTGATCCGGATTCCCCGGACCCCGGATACGTGCGTGGTGCCCGATCAGCCCATCGCGCGCGCGTTGGGAAGCTGGCCCTGATCGGCCACCTTGTTGAAGGCGTCCTGGATGATCGCCATGCCGATCACGCCGAGCACGAACATCAGGATGAAGGCGATGACCTGCGAGCTCTTGCCGCGGGTCACGTGCTCCACGCCACCCGCGTACTTCCACATCCACCAGATGCTGATGACGGGCACGATGAGCAGCCACGCCGTGGGGATGTTGGCCCCCTGGCTGTTCATCTCATTCTTGGTCTTGACCATCCACACCAGGGCGTAGATGCCAAACGTGATGATGCTCAGGATCACGACCATCGCTACGGACCGCTTCGTCATTTCTCTTCCCTCCGAATCCGGGTTGCCGACGTTACTTTGTTGCGTGTTGTCGAGAGGTTCGACCTATGACCTGGCTGCGTCAAGCCGCCGCGCTGCCTTTCCGGGGGATCGTCGCGACCTCTTGCCGCACGGCTACTCCCGTCGCCACTGCACCCGGGCCGCTGCACACCCGACGACGCATGGTCGCGCGGTTGCGATCGTGATCGGTGAGGCGCACGACGTTGCGGCCGCTGTCGCACGTGTCGACCGCGCGCCTCGACGAGCGCATGGGCACCGGCTCCTCGAGTAGCCACCCACGAATGTCGCTCGAAGGCGCTTCACGACGTGAGCGTCGGTTGCTAGAAGGCCCGCGACCGCATGTCGATCACCTCCCGATCAGCCCACCTCAGCATCGTGCTCGTCGCCGCCGGCCTCGCTGCCTGCGCGTCTGACGACGGCACGACCCCGCCCACCTCCTCCACCACCAGCGACCTCGACGTCATCGGCCTGGCCGAACGTCCGGCGTCGCTGCTGGTGCTGGCTCCGACCGCCACGGTCGCCCACCGCCAGCGCCTCGAGCGTGCGCTCGTCCGTCTGGGCGGCGCCGTGCTCGAGAGCCACCCGCCGCGCCTGGTCATCGCCCAGGTCCCGGCCGGCGCCGACGCCGCGCTGACCGCGCTGGGTGTGGTGGCGCGCTTCGATCGCGCGGTGACCGCCGCCGATCTGGCGGCACCGACGATCCTCGAGGAGCGCTTCCTCGCGGTCCACGCCGCGCGCTGGTTTCCGATCGAGGTGCCGGTCGGCACGCGCCTGCAGCCGAGCCGGGTCGTGCGCCCGGCCAGCGAGATGGAGGCAGCGCCGCGCCGGATGCCCGCCGCCGCGCCCGGCGAGCCGGGGCCCGGCGGCCCGGTGATCGATCCGGAGGACTACCAGCCGGTGCCGTACGCCTCCGGCACGGTGGTGGTGTCGATCGTCCTGCCCGAGTCGAACGGCGCCATCGACGCCACGACCGAGGACTGGAACGAGACCCAGGTCCGCGAGACCTACCTCAAGGTCCAGGCCGCGCTCGACAAGATCGCCGCCAGCGAGCCCAACGCCGACCTCCGCTTCGTCATGCACTACGAGTCGGCCCCCACCGCGGGTGGCCTCGCCGGCACCGTCGACACCGACTACGAGTTCGGCCAGCGCGCCCAGTGGGGCAGCTCGACCGAGGGCCTGGCCACCGCCGACATCCTGAGCTCGATCCTCGGTCGCACCCTCACCGAGAACGACCTGTGGACCGCCTCGCTCGAGTACACCGCCGACCTCAAGCGCCGCCACGGCGCCGACGCCGCGTTCTTCGTCATCGTCGCCAACAACGGCAACGGCACCGCCGGCCTGCGCGCCCATGCCTGGATCGGCGGCCCGCTGACGGTCCTCGATACCAACTACGGCCACGAGACGTTCGCCCACGAGTTCGGGCACATCTTCGGCGCCTACGACGAGTACTGCCCGGACGCCTGCTCGTCCCCGACCTCGATCCAGGGCTACCTCGGCATCTACAACGCCAACGCCCAGTACCAGGAGGGCGGCCCCGGCATCGACGACGGCCGGGGTGAAGGCGCGCCGTCGCTCATGCAGTACAACCAGCCCGGCGCGGTCAACGGCTACACCCGTGGCGCGTGGGGCTGGCTCGACACCGACGGTGACGGCATCGTCGAGGTCCGCGATACGCTGCCGAAGAGCGCGCTGACCGCGACCGTGAGCGGCAACCGGGTCCGCGTGGCTGGCACCATCACCGATCGCGGCGACAGCCGGACCTACGGCGACGTCCGCTACAGCGCCAACCGCATCGTCGCGCTCGAGTACGCGTTCGCCGCCGCCGGCCCGTGGTTCTCGATCGCGCTCCCGGGTGATACCCGCGGCCGTCAGGCCGTCGACGTCGAGCTCGGCCAGGTGCCGCCCGGCACCCGCACCATCCGCGTCCGCGGCGTGAACTCGGTCGGCAACGTCGAGCCCCGCGCCCAGGAGCTGCGGGTGACCACGGCGACCACCGGCAACGGCGCCCCCCACCTGCGCCTCGACGTGCCGGCCCGCGCCGGCACCGCCGCGCCGGTCACGATCACCACCACCGCCGTCGACCTCGACGGCGGCACCGTGCAGGTTCGCTACGACCTCGACGGCAACGGCAGCTACGACACCACCTACCGCGCGCCGGGCGCCTACACGTTCACGCCGACCGCCGGCCTGCGCACGATCCGGGCCCAGGCCCGTGACGCCCAGGGCGCCACCCGCGTGGTCACCGCCGAGCTGCCGGTGGTGAGCGGCGCCATGGCGCCGGCGCTGTCGCTGTCGAACCTGCCCAGCCTGGTCCACGGCGTGAACCCCGCCGACGTGGTCATGACCGCCACCGCGCCGGGTGCCACGCTCGACGTCATCACCGAGCTGGCCACCGATGACGAGCGGTACCGCGTCAGCGGCGCCGCCGGCGTCGACGGCCGGGTCGCGGCCCTGCTGCCGACCCCGCTCGGGCTCAAGACCCGCACGCTCGATCTGACCGCCGGCGATACCTCGCTGCTGTCGGGCTGGATCCGCGACATCGCCGCGCTCGACGCCGACCACATCGCGATCGCCGCCGGCTCGAAGGGGGTGTGGATCGTCGACATCACCGATCGGACCGGCCCGCGCGTCATGTCGCGCCTGGTGCTCGAGACCTCGGCCAACCGGCTGTTCCGCCACGGCAACCGGCTGTACGTGCTCGGCACCTACCTGACCGTGGTCGACCTCCGCGACCTGACCGCGCTGCGCGAGTGGAAGCAGCTCACCAGCGTCACCGACACGGTGGCCCAGACCAGCGAGGAGCTCCAGGACATCCCCGAGGCCCAGGGCTGGGGCGCGACCCACTTCTACGGCTTCAGCCAGGGCGCCAAGATCACGTCGGCGCGCGTCTCGGTGACGATCGACCACCCGCGCCCGGCCGACCTCCTGATCCGGCTCCTGCCCGGCAAGGGCTCCGGCATCGAGCCGGTGGTGCTGCGCGATCACGTCGGCGGCAGCGGCGGCCTGCGCACGTTCTCGTTCAGCTCGGCCTCGACGCCGGCCCTGCGGGCCGTGCACGGTCAGTTCGCCGATGACTACTGGAGCGTCGAGGTCACCGACGATCAGGGCAACAGCCAGGTCGGCCGCCTGATCTCGTCGAAGGTCGAGTTCCGCACCAGCGCGCGCGCGGTCAAGGTCATCCCGAGCGCCAGCGAGATCGCCGGCGTCACGTCGTGGGGCGATCTGATCATCGCCGGCGCCGGCGTCGAGGCGCTCGACGTCACCCTGCCGCAGTGGATCACGTCCATGTCGCGCGTCACCGGCACCGCGACCTTCACCGCGTCGATGGTCGGCGACACCGCGATCGTCAACCTGCCGCTCGAGGCCAAGAACCCCGACGGCACCATGGTCACCAACCCGCGCCTGCGCGGCCTGTGCGCGGTCGACCTGCGGCTGTCGTACTTCCCGCGCGTCATCCGCTGCGAGACCGAGCTCGGCGGCGACCTCAACGAGCACGCCCAGGTGGCGGGCCGCATCTACGTCAGCGTCAACCGCCGCTGCGAGCGCGAGGAGTGCTCGAGCGAGCCGTTCACGATCGTCGGCGACGCGGTGCGCTTCGCGCGCGGCTGGAGCTGGCGGCTCGGCACCACGCCGGAGCGCGTCGATCGGTGGGCGATCGGCGACCCCCGGTCGCTGACCACGATCGGCTACAGCGGCACGGTCACCCAGCTCGACGTCACCAGCCCGACCGCGGTGTCGGTGACCAAGCGCTACCCGCGGACCTACGCGGCGCGCCTGGTGGCGCTGCGGCTGCCCGAGGTGATGCTGTTCGACTTCTCGCACCTCGCCCGCCTGGCCACGCTCGGCGACGAGCAGAGCATCCTGTCGCGGGTCTACCGCATCACCGTCGAGGCCCGCAACGCCGCCGGCGTGACCCGGGCGTCGCGCACCGTGCACGTGGTCCCCTACGACCACGCGCCGACCGTGGTGTCGGCGTCGATCGGGCGCCCGGACGAGACCCAGCCGTGGCGGTTGCGGTTCGAGGCGACCGACGGCGACCACGGCGCGAACTGGGACCCGACGCTGCTCGGCCGCGTCGACTTCGACGCCGACGGCGTCTGGGACACCGAGTGGACCTTCATGGCCGTGAAGGGCGTCAGCGACGGCGTGTTCCGGGGCGAGACCGACATCACCATGCCGGCGGGCACCTACCCGCAGGCAGTGGTCGAGGTCCGCGACGGCTTCTGGGCCCGGGCCCGGTCGACCGTGTCGCTGACCGTGCCCTGAGCCAGCCTCCGGTTCCGGCGAGTGCCGTAAGCTAGCGGCTTGGATCCGCTCCACGCTGCGGCGCTCGCCGGGGCTGGCCTCGCCGCCGGCGCGCTCAACACGCTCGCCGGCGGCGGCTCGCTCGTGCTGGTGCCGGCGTTGATGCTGGTCGGCGGCGGGATGCCGGCCGACGCCGCCAACGCGTCGAGCCGGGTGGCGATCTTCGCGCAGTGCCTGGCCGGCTCGGCCACGTTCGGGCGCGGCGGCAAGGTGCCGACCGCGGCGGCGAAGCGGATCGTGCCGCCGACCCTGCTGGGGGCGCTGATCGGCGCCTGGGTCGCGACCCGGCTGCCCAACCGGATCTTCGAGCCGATGCTGCTCGGCACGCTTGGCCTGATGACGCTCGCGCTGCTGGTCAACCCGGCCCGCTTCGCGCCGCCGCCAGGTGCGGAGCCGCGCGCGGTGCGGGGCCCGGCGGCGATGGCCGGCCTGTTCGTGGCCGGCCTCTACGGCGGCGTGCTGCAGGCCGGCGCCGGCCTGGTCTTCCTCGCCATCCTCGCCGGCGGCCTGCGCTACGATCTGGTGCGCGCCAACGCGCTCAAGGCGCTGGTCATGCTGGTCTACATCGCGGCGACGGTGGCGGTGTTCGCCGCCGCCGGCCTGGTGCACTGGTGGCCGGCCGCGGTGATGAGCGTCGGATCGGTGGTCGGCGCGTGGGCGGCGGCGCGGGTCGCGATGACCTCGCGCGGCCTGGCGATCACCAAGGTCGTCGTGGTCGCCGCGGTGATCGGCATGGGCATCGCCATCGCGCTGCGCTGACACCTCGACGATCAGGAGACACTGCCGGCGATGAGGCAGATCCGTCCCGGGACCACCACCAGCGGTGATACGCTGAGCCGTCGATGACGAGCTCCGAGGCCGAACACTCGCTGTCGCTGTTGCGGGCCACGCTCGACTCGACCGCCGATGGCATCCTGGTGGTCGACCACGGCGGCAAGGTGAGCACGTTCAACAAGAGGTTTGCCGAGCTGTGGCGGCTCCCCGACCACCTGCTCGCCGCCGGCGACGACGATCGGCTGCTCGCCTACGTGGTCGATCAGCTCGCCGAACCCGCCGCCTTCATCGCCAAGGTCCGCGAGCTCTACGCCGCCCCCACCGCCGCCAGCTTCGACGAGATCCCGCTGCGCGACGGACGGGTGTTCGAGCGCTACTCGAACGCCCAGGAGCTGCGCGGCGCGCCGATCGGGCGGGTGTGGAGCTTCCGCGACGTCACCGCGCAGCGCGCCGCCACGGCCGCGCGCCAGGAGGTCGAGGCGCGCCTGCGCGCGGTCTTCGAGCACCCCGGGGTCGGCATGGCCGAGGTGGCCCCGGACGGCCGCTTCCTGACGGTCAACGCGACCCTGGGTCAGATGCTGGGCTACTCCGCCGACGAGCTGTGCGCCAAGCGGTTCGCGGACATCACCCACCCCGATGACCTGGCGGCCAGCCTGGCACGGCTCGGGGACATGCGCGCCAACCGTTCCCAAGCCGGCTACGGCACCGAGAAGCGGTACCTGCGCCGCGATGGCTCCACGATCTGGTGCCAGCTCACCGTCGCGGTCATCCGCGACGCCGCCGGCGCCGTGGTCCGCTTCAACTCCGTGATCGCCGACATCACCGACCGCCGGCGCGCCGAGGCGGCGCTGGCGCTGAGCGAGCGACGCCTGGCCGAGGCCCAGCGCATCGCCAGCATCGGAAGCTGGCGCGTCGACCTGGCGACCTGGGCCATCGAGTCGTCCGACCAGCACCTCGCGATCTACGGGCTCGGCGAGGCCGACCCACCGCCGCGCGCCGCCACCCGGTTCGCCGACGCCTGCCACCCCGACGATCGCGAACGCGCCGGCGCCCAGCTGCGCGCCGCCATCGCGACCGGCGAGCCATCGGACGTCACCTACCGCATCGTCCGCGCCGACGGCGCCGTCCGCGTCGTCGAGGTCCGGGTCAACTTCGTCCGCGACGGCGACCGGCTGGTGACCATGATCGGCACCACCCAGGACATCACCGAGCGCCAGCACCTCCAGGACCAGCTGGTGGTCGCCGACCGCATGGCGTCGATCGGCGCTCTCGCCGCCGGGGTCGGCCACGAGATCAACAATCCGCTGGCGGCGCTGACCGGCAACCTCGACCTCCTGATCGAAGACCTCCAGCCCGGACAGCCATGCCCGGCGCGCGTGATCGAGCTGCTCGCCGACATCCGCGACGCCGCCGACCGCATCCGCAACATCACCCGCGACCTGCGCATCTTCTCGCGCGCCGAGGAGGACACCGTCGGCCCGATCGACCTCGAGCGCGTCCTCGATTCGTGCTTGCGGATGGCCGCCAACCAGATCCGCCACCGCGCCCAGGTGGTGCGCCGGTTCGTTGCCGTGCCGCCGGTGCACGGCAACGAGTCGCGCCTCGGGCAGGTGTTCCTCAACCTCATCATGAACGCCGCCCAGGCCGTCGAGGAGGGCCACGTCGATCGCAACCAGATCACGATCACCACCGGCGTCGACGAGCGCCGCCGCGTCGTGGTCGAGGTCGCCGACACCGGCATCGGGATCAGCCCGGCGCACCTGCCGCACCTGTTCCAGCCCTTCCACACCACCAAGCCCGCGGGCCAGGGCCCCGGGCTCGGCCTGACCATCTGTCATCGCATCGTCACCCAGCTCGGGGGCGAGATCACGGTCGACAGCCTGCCCGATCGCGGCACCGTGTTCCGGGTCTGCCTGCCCGCCGCCATCGAACCGCCGCCGCCGATCGTCCCGGCCCAGGTCGCCAGCCCGACCGCGGTCAGGCGCGGCCGCGTGCTGGTGGTCGACGACGAACGCAGCGTCGGCGAGATGGTGCGTCGCGCGCTGATGACCACGAACGAGGTCACGGTGCTCACCCGCGCCACCGAGGCGCTCGCCCTCATCCGTGCCGGCGAGCGCTACGACGTCATCCTCAGCGACGTCATGATGCCGTTCGTGACCGGCATGGAGTTCTACCGCGCGCTGGTCGAGCTGGCGCCCGACCAGGCGGCGCGCGTCGTGTTCATGACCGGCGGCGCGTTCACGGCGGCGGCCCAGGAATTCCTCGACCAGGTCGCGGTGCCGCTGCTGCACAAGCCGCTCGACCTGCGCCAGCTGCGCTCGATCGTGAACCGGCCGGCCTGAATCGGTCGCGCGCGCTCCTGGCTCGGTCCCTGGATACTGGCGCAACCACGAAGCGCGCGGATGGCGATCGACGCGCTGCTGGCCGAGGAAGCCGGCGCGAAGCGCTGACCTCGCGCCGACGCCGACCCGCACCTGCCGCATTCGCCGCCGTTGCCCACATCAGAACGCGATCCGACGAACGGCCCCCGGCGTTCGATCAACCCAGTGGCCCGGGCACCACGCGCGAATCGATCGCGCCGTGCCGACGCCAGCCGCGCTCGAGCAACCATGTCTGCGGCCTGACCGTCCCCAGCGGGACGAAGTTCCCCGGCGGAATGAACGGAGAGTCCCGCTTCCAGCCATCGAAGACGACGCCGCTCGCGTACGGATCGATCTGCGCTCGAGTCCCGGCCGCCGCGCGATCCTCGCGGTGACGGCGCCAGTTGCTGAGGACGTACGCGATCGCGTTGCGCACCTGCCGCGGCGTCCTCAGCTGCTCGACGTGGTAGCGCTCGGGGAACACCGTGCCGCGCCGCGGCGCCGGCTGATGCCGCTCGACGGCCACGGCGGCGTTCAGGTGCCGCGCGGCCGAGATCTCGAGCATTCCGCGCCCCAGCGCCGCCTCGTCATCGGCCTCGCAGATCAAGTGAACGTGCTCGCGCTGGATGCTCACGTGCACGACGCGGAAGTCCTGACGCACCCAGGTCGTCCGCAGGGCCCTGCGGAAGGCGTGATACGCGCGCCTGCGGCGCAAGCCGCCCACCGCCTTCACGACTCGCAGGGTCACGTGCACTGGCGTGTTCTCCGATGGTACTGCGCCAATCGCGCCATCCCGCGCCAAAGCTGGCGCGGGCAAGATCAGTCCAGAGGGAGCCCGGGGAGTCCGGAGGTGCGGCGCGCCGCGCCGGCCAAGCTGCAGCGGATGCAGGCCGACGCCGCCGTCGACCCCTCGTGTCTTGGGTAGCCGAGGATTCGCGCAGGTTCATACTGGCGGTGCATGTCGCGATCGCGCTTCACCGCTCTCGCGCTGCTGGTAGCGTCGCTCGTGGCGTGTACATCCACCGAGCGCTCGAACGAGCGCGAGATGCGCGAGGCGCGCGAGCGTGCGGAGCTCAGCCGGCTGATGTGCGAGCAGATCGATCACTGCGACCTTGACCTGTGGGACATCGACGACGACCTGGACGCCGCGAGACAGCAACTCGGCGACACCTGCGCCGGCCTCACGAGGTCGGTGACTGACCGCGCGATCTTCGCGCTACAGGAACGCCGAAACTCTCGACTCGAGGAATTGCGGAGGCGGGACGCAGCCATCCGACGGGCCGTGAGGTCGTGCAGGTGCCCTCCCTCGAGTCCCATCTTCTGCGAGGAATGCGAGGAAGCGCTCGACCGCGAGTTGCGCGCCGCCCGCTAGGAGTTTGTCATAGGTGAGATCTTAAGAGCGGTCCTCGACGAGGTAACAGGCCCCGGGCCACCACCGTGGTCACCCGCGCTCAAGAACGAGCGCGACTGGGTCGCGACGAAGGCCGCGGCGAAGAAGGCGGCACCGCGATCGAGTAGGTGCCCCCCGTTGCCGGGGGGCACCTCTCACAGAACCGTACTTGTGTTGTTCACATACGGCTCTTCGGGACCGACGGTTGTGACTCCGCCGACCGGC
>CANKMW010000013.1 GCA_947483555.1 Myxococcales bacterium | reverse complement strand
TGGTGCCTCCTGCCCGGCGAAGAGCCGGAAGGAGACCAGGATCCGCCGCCCGGATTATGCCGCGTTCAACTTGCTGTCCTCGACGAGGCGCCCACCCCTACGCGGCATAACCAGGTACGCGGCATAATGTGGTCTCCATCATGCCTTGCTCCACGAGGGCAAGATCCGCGTCGAGGGCGTGCCCGGCGCGCTGCGCGTGACCCACGCCGACGGCCGCCCCTACGGTGCGCCGCCGCCGCCGGAACCACCGGCACCGGCACCGGCGAGCGCGTCGGCACCGCCACCCGCACCGGCACCGGCGAGCGCGTCGGCACCGGCACCCGCACCGACGAGCGCGTCGGCACCGCCACCCGCGCCGACGGCGCCGACACCGGCAAGCGCGTCGGCACCGGCATCCACATCGTCGGCACCGGCGAGCGCGTCGTCGGCGCAGGTCATCGCGGACGCTCGCACGGCCTTGGTCACGCTGGGCTTCCGACCGCACCAAGCCCAGGCCGCGGTCGCCCGCGCGGTCGCCCACATGGGTGGCGTGGCGCTCGACGTACTGCTGCCGGCCGCGCTCCGCGCAACCTCGCAACTGGCTCCGCCCCGCTCGCCGCGGAGACCATGATCTCGACGGTCGACGGCGTACCTGCCTGGCACACCGAGCCAATCCGAGGTCAGCGCCAGGCGGCGCGACGGCGCCGACGACGGCATCGTCTGCGGGGCGACCCGCCTCGGTACACCTGATCGCCCGCGCTGGACTTCCGTGCCAGCCGGATCGGTCAGCTTCGATATTTGCTCAGTCTCAGAAGTCGAATTCCACCGGACCGCCGGCGGGTCCGGCGCTCCTGGGCAGGAACGGCGCCAGCTGCTCCATCAAGGCGTCGATCTGGCGATCGGTCATCTTGATGGCGAAGCGGAGCCGGTCGCCCTTGCGCTCGAAGCGTAGCCCGCGGACGACGTTGCCGACCTCGCCGCCGAGCTTGCCGGCCTCGCGCTTGGCCATCGGCACCCCGGCGGCGATCTGCTCGGCGATGGCGGCGTCCTTGACCTGGGCGCTGACGTCGAGCGAGATGCCGCCGCCGATGTCGACCCAGCCGCGCATGAGTCCGACCTTGTCGCCGATCGGCGTGTCGCTGGCGTCGCCGACGAACCACATCGCCCGCGAGCGATCGATCCGCCCCAGCTCGGCGACCAGGGCGGCGTCCTCGGTCGCGTTGCCGCGCGCAGCCGCCGCGACGTCGGCCTCGAGCGCTGCGCGCTCCACCGGCGGCGGCAGCATCGCCGCCGGCGGGATCGGCATCGCCGCCCGGGTCAGCAGCGCACCGTCGGCAAGCGCCAGATACCCGACGGTGCTGGTGCCCAGGGGACCCGGCATCTCGATCGCGACGAACCTGCGGTCGGCGTCGACCTGCGACCTGAACCCGGCCTTGGCGGCGCAGCTCTCGATCTGGGCCACGTCGAAGCCCTTCATGACGTAGCGCATGGTGAGCGCGCCGTCGGCGTACGCCACCGCGCCCATCATCTGCACGCCGCGCTGGTTGACGAAGCACGCCGTCCATTCCTTGAGGCCCGGCGCCACCTGCTGCAGGCTGCCGATCAGACGCCCGATGGCCGAGTTCTGCGCGAAGTCCTGCAGCTTGAGATAGTTGCCGCCGAACAGCGCGACGTTGCCGCCCGGCAGGTCGGCGAGCAGCGACGACTCCGCGCCGCTGAGCTTGCCCGACGTCTTCGACGACAGGCCGCTGTCCTTCTCGCAGCCGACCAGCGCCAGCGCCAGCGTCAGCGCGACCACGACGAGCACTCCCCAGGTCCGGATCGATCTCATCCGCCGTCGGTAGCGCAGCGCGCCGGTGGCGGCAAGCGAGATCGAGTCCAGCGCGGGGTTACCGGGTGCGGAGCGTGGCTTCGTAGTCGTGGTCAGCCGTGGAGACGCGAACCCTTCCGGGCGTGATCACGACGCGGATCTCGGGGCAAGCGCCGGGGTCGCACCCCGGGCCACCGCCCTGGCCGCGCCACAGGCCGATGATGCGCCACCGGCCATCCGGCATCTCGAAAACCGCTTGCGTGGCGTCACCGCGCACGGCCGTCGCCGCGAGTCGGCCGGTCTGCGCGACGCGATCCGCGTCGCCATTGGAGAGGTAGTCCTGGCCTGGGTCGACGGAGATCGTCCGATAGGAGCTCGGCGGCGCATCGAAGTTCGGCGACCGCTGGAGGCGGACGCGGCCGGTCGGATCGGCGCACCGCTCGCCGTCCGGCCTGACTCCTGACGCCGAAGCGATCGCAGCGACCACCACCGCCAGCGCGGCGTCCTGCACGTGGACGCGGACGTCTGGACCTGCGTCGCAGCGTGCGCCACCGACATCGTGTCCAGCCGCGGCCAGCGCCGCGTAGATGACGCCGGCAGAAGCGCCCTCGGTGGCGAGCGAGACCGTCGGCGCCCCGGCGGCGCCGGGACCGAACACGAGCTCCGGAGCGGCGATGCTCCGGACCAGGCGGAGCTTGCCCGGCAGCTCGTCGATGACGCTCCCGACCAGGCGAGCCGCGCGCTCGCGGTACCAGCCGTCGGGAGCGACGCCTGAGACGATGTCGACGCGCGGCAACTCGGTCAGCGCCATGACGAGACCGTCCCGGCGCGGGGCCAGCGAGCTCGACCCAGCCGCGCGGCCCACGGAGCGCGTCCCACAGATCCAACGACGGCCACGGCAGCGGCAGCATCCGTTCGGGAACTGGGTCGCCGCGGTACGCGAACCTCAGCTCGGGTGCGACCTGCTCCAGCGCGGCGATCGCACCGAGATCATCGGCGGCGGCGACGCGCCCGGAGATCGTGCGCCGCGAAGCCAACCCGACCGCCGGCGTCCTGCCGTCGAGGATGCGGCGCAACGCGCTGCCCTCGCAGTCGGCAGCATGGACGACGACGCCGGGCGCCGCCACGTCGGGCGCCCAGGCTGGCAACTGGTCGAGCGCGACCTCGGAGGTCAGCGGCTTCGCGGTCGAGCCGTTCGAGCATCCAGCGCCGACCAGGACCATCGTCGCGAGCAGTCGGAGCACACCCGATACGAGCGCACCGGATGGCGGCCCGCAACGCCGATCGGTGGCAAACAACGGCGCCCGATCCGGTCACCCCGAGCGCGGCCGCGCCCTTCGACTCGCCGCTTCGCGGCTCGCTCAGGGTGACCGGTTCATGGCCGAGTCGAAGGGCCGCACCACCGCCAGCGCGGCCTGCCCGGGCCGTTCGGCGGCGGCGGCGGTAGCGCTCGCCTCGGCGGCCAGCGAGCGCGCCATCGCCGTGACCCACATCTGCTCGAAGTGGCCGATGCGCGCCTCGAGCTCGCGGGCATGGACGCCGGCGGGTAGGCCGGCGGCGCGCAGGCCGCGCTGCACCTTGCGGACCACCGCGATGTCCTGATCGGTCGTGCGCTCGAACGCCTGGCGGCGGAGCTCGCGCAGCGGTGCGCCGCGCGCCGGCTCGTCGTACGAGCGCACGATCAGGCGCAGCTTGTCGGGCGCCACCGGATCGACGCGCAGGTACGTGAGGTCGACCGGCGACAGCACCGGGATCAGGTTGGGGAACACGCAGCCGAAGCGGATGCGGGCCAGCGCCGGATCCTCGCCAGGCGGGACGTAGGCCGGGTTGATGTTGGCGTAGGTGTACGCGCTGTGCGGCTCGAGCGTGGTCACGCCGGTGCCGGGCTGCAGCAGATCGAGCAGCACGTCGTGGACCACCGGGATGTGGTAGCCGTCGTTGGCGTTCTCGACGAACAGCTTCCAGTTGGCATCGACGTCGTAGGTCAGCTCCCAGGCCAGCGGCCAGCTCTCGACTCCGGCCGCCGCGAAGTGGGAGGCCAGCTCGCCGCTCCACGCCTCGAGCGGCGGCGCCAGCGGATCGAGGCAGGCGAAGATCAGCGGACCGACGGTGCCGACCCGGACCGGGATCAGGCCCATCGTCGACAGATCGGCCTCGATCTGGTCACGGAACGGCACCCCGATCAGGCGGCCGTCATGGCCGTAGCTCCAGCCGTGGTACGGGCACTGCAGCTGCTTCTCGCAGCGACCGCGGCCCTCGACGAGCTGGGCGCCGCGGTGACGGCAGGCGTTGAGGAAGCCGCGCAGCTGGCCGCTGTCGCGATCGCGCAGGATCACGACCGGCGAGCGGCCGACGGTGGCCGCCACGTAGTCGCCAGGGCCGGGCACGTCGATCACGTCGGCGACGTGGACCCAGCCGCGGTTCCAGATCGCGGCATCTTCGGCCTCGAACACGGCCGGCGAGGTGAAGGCGCGCGGCGGCAACAGCCGGCCGGGCGCGAGCGGGGCGAGATCGATGCCGTCAATCTGCGGAGCGGGCATGGGGGGCCTCCTGGGTTGGGCGAGTGTCGGCGAGCGCGGCGACGCGCGGCGTGAGCTCGCGGGCGCGAGCCGCGACCTCCTCGGCGAAGCGGCCGCGGGCCACGCCGAGCAGCAGATGGCAGATGCCGGACAGGGCGAGGGTGCGAAAGCCGTCGAGGTCGACCTCGCCGACGCCCCAGTGCAGGAACGCCGCCATGTACTGCGCGAACATGTGGCCGGCGACCACGCGCGGTTCGGCCCACTCGGCGAGCTGACCGGCGTCGCGCGCCGCGGTGAGGTTGGCGGTCATGAGGGCGAGAAACCCGAGCTCGGTGCGCATGCGGATCGGCCGCGCTTCCGGTGAGGTCATGAACAGCGGGATCAGCCGGCGGTAGAAGTCGGGCGCGTCGGCGATCATCGTCATGCCGGCGTCGAAGCCGAGCAGGGCACGACCGAAGTACGTGGTGTCGGCAGGCACGTGCAGCGCCGCCACGCGCTCGACCGACTCGGCGAGCGCGGCGGTGAGGATCGCGTCCTTGCCGCCGAACAGGTTGTACAGCGTCGGCACCGAGACCCGAGCTGCCTGCGCCAGATCGCGCATGGTCAGGCCGTCGTAGCCGTGGCGCGCGACGTGCCGGCGTGCCGCCGCCAGGATGCGCGCGCGTCGCTCGGATTTGTGCTCGTCGAGGAGGCCCATCTTGAACGTGTTATGAATCTATAACACGTTAAAATAACAGGCAACTAGAATCTAGATCTACCCATGATAACGAGATCATGCAGCGGGCGGCGGCCGCGACGGGCAGTGGGCGATGAACCCGGCACCGTACGCCATCAGCGCCGCAGCCAGCGCGATCACCCACCACGCCGGATGAGACCACAGCAGCATGTAGGCGAGGCTGGCGAGCATCGAGCTCCACGCGATCAGCTTGGCCCGCAACGGGATCACGCGGTGCGCCTTCCACGCCCGCAGCGGCGTGCCGAAGAAGCGATGGGCGAGCAGCCAGGCCTCGAGCCGCGGCGAGCTGCGCGAGAACGACCCCAGCGCGAGCAACATGAACGGCGTCGCCGGCACCACCGGCAGCACGATGCCGGCGACGCCGACGCCGAAGAACACCCACCCCAGCAGCAGGTAGACCCACCGGATCGGAGCGATGGCCATGCGGGCTTGGGTCGCCGGGCCGGCGCTAGCCGCGCACCGAGCTGGCGTGCGCGCTGGCCGCGTGCTGCGCGTGGGCGCGGGCGATCGCGTCCTCGACCATGCGGTCCTGCTCGGCGACGTCGGTCCAGCGGGCCTGGATCTCGGGGGCCAGGGTGTCGATGGGATCGAAGTACAGGAAGTAGCCCGGCTTCACCGATGGCGCCGCCCACACGCTGATGCCGGTGTCGCGGTCGTAGTGCTCGAACGAGTGCACCACCCGCTTGCCGCCGCCGCCGGGGGCGTCGCACACGAAGGTCGGGGTCTGGAAGCCAGCGGTGACGCCGCGCACCGCCTTCTCCAGATCGATCGCGGTCTGCACCGTGGTGCGCAGGTCCTCGACGCCCTTGACCAGATCGTGGACGTACACGTAGTACGGCTGCACGTTGCAGTAACCCAGCCGCTTGACCAGCAGCTGCATCACCGCGACGGTGTCGTTGACGCCGCGCTGCAACACGGCCTGGTTGCGCACGATGATGCCGCGCTCGTGCAGGCGATCGAGGCCGCGCTGGGTGATGGCCGTGATCTCGACCGGGTGGTTGAAGTGGGTGTGCAGCACCACCTCCTTGTGGAGGCGGCGGCCCTTCTCGACCACGCGGGTCAGCGCGTCGACCCACTCGTGGTCGGTGAGCAGCTTCATCGGCATCACCGCCGGCCCCTTGGTGGCGAAGCGGATGCGGCGGATGTGCGGGATGTCGAGCAGCGTGTCGCCGATCAGCGACACCTGACGAGCCTTGAGCTGGTAGCTGTCGCCGCCCGACACCACGATGTCCTCGAGCTCGGGACGTTCGGCGATGTAGCGGAAGGCGCGCGCCCAGCGATCCTCGGTGGCCTTGAGCGACACCTTCTCGACCTCGTCGGTGTCGACGCCGACCGCGTAGCTGCGGGTGCAGAAGCGGCAGTACACCGGGCAGGTGTCGAGGGTCAGGAACAGGGCCTTGTCGGGGTACCGGTGGGTCAGGCCCGGCACCGGTGCGTCGGCCTGCTCGTGCAGCGAGTCGAGGGTGAGCCGGGGGTGGTCCGGCAGCAGCTTCGACGCCACCGGCACGAACTGGCGACGCAGCGGATCGGCGTACGGATCGCTCCAGTCGATCAGCGACAGGAGATATGGAGAGACCCGGATCGACATCGGCGCGCGGGCGAACCCCTCGGCGACGTCGTCGTAGAACGAGGGCGGCACCAGGTCCTGCACCGCGGCGAGCAGCTTGGGCAGGTTGGTGATGCTGTTGCGCGCCTGCCAGCCGTGATCGAGGAAGGTGGCCTCGTCGATCGCGCGGTAGGCGGGGATGCGTTGCCAGAACGGTCCGTCGACCAGCTGGCGGTGCGTCAGCGTCGCCGGATCGACCGGCGGCTTGAGGTGGACGACGGCTTCGTCAGCGAGGGCGGTGCGGCCCAGGGTCTTGAGCGGTTCCATGTGTGGTCTCGACTTCCAGGAGTTGAACAGACGCGTCTGACTGCTCGCGCGCTAGCTCAACGTCACGTCGGGAAGATGAGGGACGTTGCCGTCCAGGTACCACATGGTCGCAACATAGCACCGGCTTCGTGGCATCGTCGAGCCTTGCTTCGAGCGTCTCCGCCCAGCACACCGTGGTCGCTGGTCACCGCCGCATTCTTGCTGGCGGTCGGCACCTGGGCCGCGATCCAGAGCGGGATGTCAGGCTCGGATTTCATGGACGATCTCGAGCGGCCGCTGCCGGCGCTGGCGGCGTCGCCCCCGGTGGTCGAGCCACCGGGGACGCCGCGGCTCGCCGAACGAGTGGTGGTCGCGATCATCGACGGCCTTCGCCTCGACGTGTCGCGCGAGCTGCCGTTCCTCAACGAGCTGCGGGCCCGCGGCGCGCACGGTCGGGCGCGGGCGCAGTACCCGACCTGGTCGCGGCCCGGCTACGTCAACATCCTCACCGGCGTGCCGCCCGCGCACTCGGGCGTGCGCACCAACCACTATCGCACCGTGGTCCGGCTGGATTCGCTGATGGACCGCGTGCGCGCCGTCGGCCTGCGCGCCGGGTTCGCCAGCGATTACTCGCCGATGCCCCGCCTGTTCCTGCGCCAGCGCCGGGTGCCCCTCGACGACGTCGACGTCTCGGCGATGGACGAGGGCACCGCCGAGGCGTGGCGGCGCGCCATCAAGTCCGATGTCGAGGGCGACTTCGACGACCCGCGCTACGCGCCGTGGCCGGGTGGCTTCCGCGAGGCCTCGCGCAGCGTGGTCGCGGCCGGCGACTCGCTGGCCGTGCTGCTGGTCGGCGCCGTCGATGCCGCCGGCCACGAGTACGGTGGCGCCGAGCCCGAGTACAAGGCGGCGGCGTTCGAGGTCGACGCCGCGCTGCGCGCCGCCGTCGCCGGCCTCGACCTCACCCGGGACGCCATCATCGTGATCGCCGATCACGGCCACACCGACCGCGGTGGTCACGGCGGCCTGGAGACCCTGGTCGTCGACGTGCCGTTCATCGTCGCCGGCGCCGGCGTGGTCCCGGGCGCCACGCTCGACGTCCTGCTCATGGACGTGGCGCCGACCGCGGCGGCGCTGCTCGGACTACCGGCGCCGGGGCACGGCCTGGGCCGCACCGCGTTGACGGCGCTGGCGCTAGCGCCGGCCGATGCCGCCCGCATCGCCGCCCTCGACAGCGCGCGGGTGCGTATCAACACCGGTGTCGTCGACCGCGAGCTGTCCGGACATCGCGCGGCGCTGCTGGCCCGGCGGGCGGTGCGGGCGGCGCTGATCGCCGGCGCCGCCGCGATGGCGGTGCTGGCGGCGTGGCTGCTGCGCCTGCGCGGCGGCCTGCGACTCGACGTGCGGGTGATCGGCGTCGGCGCGCCTGCCTTCTTCATCGTCTACTACACCCTGATCGGCGTGCTCGGCGAGCGCTTCAGCCCCTCGCTCTTGCCGGACCGCGGTCACATCGCCTGGGAGCTCCTGAAGTACGGCGCGATCGGCGCCGGGGTTCACATCGCGGTCGGCTGGCTGGCGCTGCGGCGGCGGCTGGTGCTGGCCGAACGACTGGCGGCCGCCAACGGCATCGCCTGGGTCGGGCTGATGCTGGCGATGGTGCCCGCCGGGCTGCTGTGGGCGTTCTTCCCGGCGCCGTATGTCGAGGTGCCGGGGCCGCGGCTGCTCATCTTCATCCCGGCGGTGAAGGTGGCGATCTCCTGCTACACGATCGCGGTCGCGCTCTCGCTCTTGCTCGAGGTGATCGTCTTCTTCTCCCGGGCGGTCGATCCACGGGTGCGCGTGGTCCAGCTCGAGCGCGCCATCGAGAAGGCGCGGGCCCAGGCCGACCGGACCGGCAAGCCGTGACGCCGAAGCGGCCGCCGCCGTCGCCGAACCCATCGCCGAAACCGACACCGTCGCCGAAACCGAAACCCTCGCCGAAACCGAAACCGTTTCCCCCGGGCACGATCTTCGCGGTGCCCCTCGACGACGGTCGCTGGACCGCCTACCAGCTCGTCTCCAGCACCGCCAGGTCGGCGGCGATCCTCGCCCTCGACTGGCTCGGCGAGGCGCCGCCGGCGCTCGACGAGCTGCGCGCGGTGCCGGCGCTGCGACTCACCCACCATTCCTGGACGGGGCGCGTCGCGTACACCAACGTCAAGCCGGCGCAGCCGCCGCGGACCTGGACTGCGGTCGGAGTCCTGCCGCCGCTGGTCACCGGTGCGTCGACCTCCTTCGGCAGCTGGCCGTCGGGAGTCCACCAGGTCGCGCTGCAGCGACGCTGGGACACCGAGATCCCGGCGCCGGACCGGGACGCCTACCGGGCGGCGCGCGATCGCACCACGCGGTTGGCCGTCGGCACCGTCGAGCTGCCGCTGACCCCGGGCGCCGCGGCCGGCTGGTCGGCCCTGGCGGAGCTGCCGTGCCTCACCCAGCTCTCGGTGTGCGGCGACGACGGCACCGATCGCCTGATCGAGCGGCTCCGCGCCTTGCCGCTGATCCAGGAGCTGCGATGGTCGGGGCTCGGCCGCGACCGGGTCGACCTCTCGACCACCCGTCTGGTCACGGTCTCGATCGGGGTCGGAGCGCCGCTGACGCTGATCGTGCCCGACACCGTCCAGTTCCTCCACGTCCACGGCGAACCGGGCGCGCTCACCGTCATCGAGGCGCGCCACGGCGAACGGATCGAGCTGGAGCTGTCGGGGCACGACGGCGCCGGCTTGCCGCGTGGCCTGTCGCGCTTGCGTGGCCTGCGGATCGCCCATGCCCGCGCGGTCGATCTGGCGCCGATCGTCCGCGCCTATCCGGCGCTGCGCCAGCTGCATATCCTCGGCGAAGCGCCGGTGGTCACGTCGCTGCCGACGCTGGCGGCGCTGACCGGGCTGCGGCGGCTCACGCTGCGCAACTGCTTCCAGCTCGACGCCGCGGCGTTCCCGGTGGCGTCGACGTGGCCGGAGCTGGACCGGGTGGAGATCCACGGCTACCGCACGGACGTCGGGCCGCAGCTCCGCGAGCGACTCGGCGCGGCGCCGCGGTTCCAGTTGCGCGGCGGCAAGCGCGGCACGCTCGCCGACTGATGGTCAGCCGCCGGTCGGCCGGCGGCGCTCGCAGGGCGGCGGCGGCGGCTCGGGACGGACCAGCACGGCCTCGACCGGCGCGGAGCCACGCGGGATGCGGATCCACACCGGGCCGCCGACCTGGCCGGCGTACGATGCGGTCGGACAGATCGGCACGATCTCGACCTCGACGAGGATCTTGTTGTCCTTCGTGGTCACCGAGCGGATCCGCTTGAGCCAGTCCTTCGAACCGATCACGTCGACGTAGACCAGGCGGTGGGTCTTCCACGACACCCGGGTCCGGCACCCGGCGAGCACCTCGGCGGCGTTGGCGCGGTCGACCACGATCAGGCTGGTCTGCGACTCGGCCAGGACCGGCATGCCGCCACCGAAGCTGCTGCACATCACCGGCATCCGCCACAGCCGCCACGCCACCCGGCCGGCGGCGGCGTCGCGCGGCGCCGCCACCGAGACCAGCAGCGCGACCAGCGGGAGCGTGGCTCGCCACACGACCCGAGTCTACCTTGCTAGGCTGGGCGATGGCGCAGAGCCTGGTTGGAACGCTCGACCCTTCACGTCGACGGCGTCGACCGTTTGGTGCCAGCCGGTGCGCACATCGATCCTCACCGAGTATCGGGACGAGTTCCCGTTGCATCGACCGTCGGCCGTGGTCCAGCGCCTGGTCCACGCCTTCAGCGCCGGCGTAGTGGCAGCGGCGCCGTGCTGTCGCCGGCGACCTGGGTGCGGGCCGCGGCGGCGTCGTGATCGCATTCGCTGCCGGCGTCGGCGGTGATCTGGGCCCGCATGGCCTGGGTGTGATCGAGCCACGTCGCCTGGACCTCGGCATCGACCGCGTGCGCGGCGAGCACGTTGCGCAGGATCTGGAGCCGGCGATCGAAGTGACCGCCAAGGATGGGGACCCTGGCGTGGGCCTCGCGCATCGGGCGGCCGGTGTAGGCGACGTTGCCGCCCAGCATCCGGGCCGCCAGCTCCCACTCCTTCTCGATCAGGCGGGCGCGATCTTTGCCGACGAACAGGAAGCCGATCATCACGTCGGCGAACACGTGCTGGTAGAAATCCTCGATCACCGCCCGCAGCTGGTCGCCGCCGATGCGATCGAACAGGGAGGTCGCGGTGCTGCTCATGGTGGCGAGCTGGCCGCCGCGCCGGCGCGGTCGTCGTCGCGACCGGTATGCGCGCTGTCGCGCACCGCCGCGGCCCGCTCGACGGTGACCTCGACGCCGGTGAGCGCGGCGGTGCCGCTCAGCAGATCGACGAAGCCAGTGTCGGTGAGGTCGTTCGCCGACACGCCGGGATGGGCGTTGGCGACCTGGGTGCGGGTGCCGGGGCGGCCGTGGCCCCAGCCGTGCGGCAGGCTGACCACGCCCGGCATCATCTGGTCGGACAGCTCGGCGGGCGCCACGACGGCGCCGGTCCGCGATGCCAGCCGCACCGGATCGCCGTCGGCGATGCCGCGGGTGGCGGCGTCGCGCGGGTGGATCAACAGCGTGCAACGCGGCTTGCCCTTGACCAGCCGGGCGCTGTTGTGCAGCCACGAGTTGTTGCTGCGCAGGTGACGGCGACCGACGAGGAGCAGGGCGTCGGCGGCGCGCGGCGCGACCCACTCGGCGAGCCGGCGGTCGAGGCGCGCCAGATCGGCGACGTAGATCGCGGGCACCAGCTTGACGCGGTGGTCGGGCGTGTTCAGTCGCCCGGGCAGGCGCGGTTCGAGGGCGCCGAGGTCGACGCCGTGCGGGGCGGCGCGCAGCTTGGCCAGCGACAGCCCGTCCTTGCCCTTCTTGAGGCCGTGCGGTCCCGCGCGCAGGCCGAGCTCGAGCACGACCTCGGGCGCCAGGGCCAGCAGCGCGCGGCGGGCGGCGCGCACCGCCAGCTTGCCCAGCGGTCCGCCGGGTGCGTACCAGCGGGCGGCCAGCTCGGCGAAGATCTCCCAGTCGTGGCGCTGGTCGGGGCCGCGCTCGAACAGCGGCGGTGAGTACTTGGCGACGTTGCGGACCGAAAAGCCGGCCAGCGCGACGTCGTAGTGCGACTGCTCGAGCGATGACGTCGGCGGCAGGATGACGTGGGCGAAGCGGGTGGTCTCGTTGAGATAGGGGTCGACCGACACCATGAAGTCGAGCTGCGGCAACAGCTGCTCGAGCCGCGGCCCGCCGGGCGCCGACAGCACTGGATTGCCGGCGCTGGTGATGAGGGCGCGGACCTGACCGTCGCCGGGGGTCTCGATCTCCTCGGGCAGGGTGACGACCGGCAGCTCGCCGCCGAACTCCGGCAAGCCGCTGACCCGGCTGGTCCAGCGGGCGTGGCCGCCGTCGAAGCCGACCCGACGCGCCAGCGGCAGCAGATCGACCGCCGGGGTCGTGAACATGAGGCCGCCGGGGCTGTCGAGGCGGCCGGTGACGACGTTGACCGCGTAGCACAGCCAGGCCGCGAGCCCGCCCAGCTCCTGGGTGCACACGCCGATGCGACCGTAGAGCACGGCGCGGGGCGCGGCGGCGAAGGCGCGGGCCACGGCGCGGACGTCAGCGGCGGCGATGCCGGTGGCGGCAGCGGTGGCCTCGGGCGCATAACGGGCGGCGATGCGGCCGAGCTCGTCGAGGCCGTCGGTGAACCCGGCGACCGCGCCGAGGCGGACCAGGCCCTCGGCGTACAGGACGTGCAACATCGAGAGCAGGAAGGCGGGGTCGGTGCCGGGGCGGATGAAGAGGTGGCGATCGGCGATCTCGGCGGTCTCGGTGCGGCGCGGATCGATGACGGTGATGGTGCCACCGCGGGCGCGGATGGCCTTGAGGCGGCCCTTGACGTCGGGCGCGGTCATGAGGCTGCCGTTGGACACCACCGGGTTGGCGCCAAGGACGAGCATGTGCTCGGTGCGATCGATGTCGGGCACCGCCATCAGCAGCTGGTCGCCGAACATGCTCAGCGCGGCCAGCATGTGCGGCAGCTGATCGACCGAGGTCGCCGACGACGCGTTGCGGGTGCCCAGCTTGCGCAGGAAGACCTGGCCGTGCATCAGCAGGCCCAGGTTGTGGACCGTGGGGTTGCCCTGGTAGACCGCGATGGCATCGGGGCCGTGGGCGGCGCGGACCGCGCGCAGGCGGCGCGCGACCAGGTCGAAGGCGTCGTCCCAGCCGAGCTCGCGCCACGACGTGCCCTCGCGCATCATCGGGTGGCGCAGCCGATCCGGATCGTGGTGGAGATCGGCGAGAGCGGTGGCCTTGGGGCAGATGTAACCGCGCGAGAACGGGTCGGCGTCATCGCCGCGAACGGCGACCACCTGATCGCCGTCCACGTCGATCGCGACGCCGCAGGTGGCTTCGCAGAGGGAGCAGCTGCGATAATGGGTGGTGGCCATGGGTCGACACTTTAGCAGGCTGGCTAGCAGGGTGACGTGACGTGAGCGCACCGCTATCACTCGACGACCTCCATGGCGTGCATCCGTGGCCGGTGCGCTACGGCGACGGCAAGAAGCTCGAGTACCTGTGGCACTTCGAGCTCGACGCCTCGCCCGCCGACACCTGGCGCCTGACCTCCGACACCTCGCGGCTCAACCGCGCGCTCGGCACCGCCGAGATGCACTTCGAGGAGCGCGACGGTCACAACCGCGGCTGGTCGAAGAGCGGTGGGGTCCGCCACGAGTGGCTCGAGGTGCCGTGGAACTGGGTTGCCGGCGAGTGGCTGGAGTCGGTGCGGGTCTACGAGCGCGGCTTCATGCGCGTCATGCACGCCGTGCAGCGCGTCGCGCCGCGGCCCGGAGGCGGGAGCCGGTTCACGGCCTACTTCGGGTTCCTGCCCCGCGGCGCGCTGGGCGCGGCCGCCATCCGGTTTGGCTTTCCGGGCCTGGAGAAGGCGTACCGGCGCGTGCTCGGCGACGTCGATCGCCAGCTCCGCGCCGCCGCGGCGTTGCCGGCTGCGCTGGTCGCGCCGCCGCCCCTGATCGCGCCCGACGCCCGGGCCCGCCTCGAGACCATCACCCGCGACCTGATCGCGCAGGGGCTGGATCGCGGGGCGATCGAGCGCCTGGTCGAGTGGGTGGCGATCGCCGACGACGCCGATCTCGGTCGGATCCAGGTCTGCGAGCGGGCCCGAGCGTAGTCGATCAGCGAGGACACGCTGCTGGGGGTCTGCCTGCACGCGACCCGCGCCGGCCTGCTCGACCTGTCGTGGGACGTGGTGTGCCCGCACTGTCGCGGCAGCGAGGGTCACGGCCGGCTGGGCGCGCTGCCCGGCGATGCGCGCTGCGACAGCTGCTCGATCGTGTTCGGCACCGACCGCGACAACGCCGTCGAGATCACCTTCCGGGTCCACCGCTCGATCCGCGACGTCGTGACGCGTTCGTTCTGCAGCGCCGAGCCGGCCCACAAGACCCACGTCCGGGTCCAGCGGGCGCTGGCCCCCGGCGCGTCGGTCGAGATCACCCCGGCGCTCGAGCCGCGGCGGTATCGGCTCCGGCTGCACGGCGAGGAGCGTTACGGCTACCTCGACGTCGGTGCCAGCGGCGAGGCCGAGCTCGAATGGAAGGCCAGCGACGCGCCGGTCGAGCGCCCGGCGGTGGCGACCTCGCGCCTGACCCTGACCAACGACCGCGCCGACGAGACCCGCTTCGTCGTCGAGGAGGCGGCGTGGTCGGACGTCGCGCTGCGGCCGGGGCGCCTGCTGTCGTTCCAGGAGTTCCGCGATCTGTTCAGCGAGGAGTACCTGGGCGCCGACGTCCAGCTGGCGATCGGCGAGCAGACCATCCTGTTCACCGACATGGTCGGCTCGACGGCGCTGTACGCGTCGCGCGGCGATCCGGCGGCGTTCGTCGAGGTCCGCAAGCACTTCGCCGACGTGTTCGGGCTGATCGGCCTGCATCGCGGCGCGGTGGTCAAGACCATCGGTGACGCCGCCATGGGCGCCTTCAACGATCCGCTCGATGCGGTGCGCTGCTCGCGCGCCATCCACGATCGCTTCCCGCCCGGCTGCACCCACTCGGTGGCGCGGCTGCGCATCTCGCTCAACACCGGGCCGTGCATCGCGGTCAAGCTCAACTCCAACATCGACTACTTCGGCGGCACGGTGAACGTGGCGGCCAAGCTGCAGGCGCTCTGCGAGTCGTGGCAGATCGCGATGTCGGCGGCGACCTACGCCGCGCCCGGGGTGGCGGCGTGGCTGACGGAGCAGGGCGCGACGCTCGTGGATCTGGTCTATCAGAGCAAGGCGCTCACCGACGAGATCAAGGTCAAGCAGTGGACGGTCTATCGCGAGTGACCGCCGCGTCCCGAGCTGTGCAGCTACCCGCGCGGCTCGCGCTCCCAGCGCTCGCGGGCCGCGTTCGCCTCCGTGATCGAGCGGTGCTTGTACACCCCTGGGCGTAGCCGCTTGCCGCCGAGCCCGAAGCACAGCCGTGCCAGCTCGAAGGCTCGGCGAAGGTTGTCCGGATCGAGTGGACGGTCCGGCAATGGAGTCATCTCTTCAACGGACCGAAATCGCTTGACCGGCATCACTCCTCCTCGAGATCGAAGCGCCGAAGCAGCTCGATCGCATCGGCCTTGTCCTGGGGCCGAATGGTATCGCGCTTCATTCGATACAGCATCTGCGCCGTCGCGACGCGAACCACGACCCCGTCGATCGTGACCTCCTGCGACTCGATCTGCTCGAACGAGAAACGCTCGCCCAACCGCGACAGGATGTCGATCGAGAAGTCCCCCTCCGGAGGTACGTACTGGACGGCCGGATACGGTCCCCCGAGATCCTCTGCAGTGATCTCGGCGATGCAGGGATCGTGGAACACGGAGTCGAGTGCGCGCCGGAGTCGGTCGACGTTGTCGGGGCTGGGATCCACGAAGAAGTCCATGTCACGCGTCGCACGGATGACTCCCAGGACCGCCATCCCCATCGATCCGATCAGCACGTAACGAACCCGCTCCCGCTCGAGCGCAGCCAGCACCCGCATCGCCTCCTCGAGTGTCATGGATGATCGATCCTACGTCCCGGCGAGCGGCTTGTCGATCGACGGATGTCGGCGACGGATGTCGGCGACGGATCACCGCCTGCCTACCGCGACGGCGCTTGCAGCACGGTGCCGCGGAACCGCACCGGGGCGTCGGGCGCCGTGCCGTGGGCGTCGCGCAGGATCACCGACAGCTCGAAGTCGGCGGCGGCCAGGGTGTGGTCCGCGTCCTCGGAGATCGGGATGACGGTGTCGATCTCGACCGCCGTCTTCGCCGGCAGGCGGCCGTAGTAGATGAAGCGGCCGTCGAGCTCGGGGCTGCTCGCGTTGACGCTCAGCCGGACGCCGTAGGCATCGCCGGGGCCGCGGTTGGCGAGCGGCACGACGATGCGCACGCCGCGCTCGGCGTCGCGCCGGACCCGCGACACCCGCAGCGGGCCGGCCTCGAGGCGCGGCACCTTGCGGACCGGCTCGACGGTGGCGTCGACGCCGATGCGGCGGAAGAAGCCGTCGCGCGCCCCGGCCAGCGCCGCGGCGTCGAGCACGACCTCGAGCGGTAGCTTGCCGTCGTCGCGCTCGATCTCGATGGCCAGCACCAGCGCCGGGATGCGGCCGACGTCGAAGGCGTCGATGAACGCGAACGGCGAGACCTCGAAGTAGCCGTCGGCGTCGATCGTGCCGACCACCCGGAGGCCGCTCCAGCCGACGGTGGCGCGGCGGCCGGTCAGCGGCCGGGTGCCGCACGGGGCTTCGCCCGACGCGGCGCGCACCTCCTGGACCTCGCCGGGCACGCGGGCCGTCGAGTTGCCGACCAGCGGTCCGATGACGAACGGGATGCCGACCACCAGGCCAGCCGGGCCGAGGTACGCCAGCGGCGAACCGGAGCCGTCCTCGGCGGCCAGCGCGGCGGCGGTGGCCACGGCGCCGAGCGAGGCGGCGATGACGCCGACCACCAGGGTCGCGACGTTGGGTCGCCGCCGCTCGACGTCGAACGCCGCCATCTCGGTGACCGATTGCATCGCGCACACGAACGGCTCGACGAAGCGGAAGCGACCGTCCTCGCTGACCTCCATCGACGGTGGCAGCAGCCGCGGCGTGGCGCCCGGCGCGACCTCGTGCCGGGTCTCGCCGCGCCGGGTCTCCTGGTACCGCGTGGTCACGTGGCAGGCGGCGAGCGCGGTCAGCGTCGTGACCAGGCGCATGGCGTGACGGGCGCTCAACGCGGCCATGGTATCGCCACGCGCGCCGCCGCGATACGCTCGCGCGACATGTCGCGGTACCTCAGGCTGTCGTGGTTGTCGCTCGCGCTCGCGGCCTGTGGAGACGACGGGCCGACGCTCGACGTTCCTTCGCAGTGCAACCCGCTGCAGGGCGGCGCCTGCATGGCGCCGTGGCCGCCATCGACCTACCTGGTCGCCGCCGAGGTGTCGCCCACCGGGGTCGTGCTCGCGATCCCGGTCGACGCGATCCCGCCTGGCAACAGCGGGCTGGCGTTCGATCCGACCCGCCTCAACGGTCACAGCGGGTTCTCGCCGGCGACCCAGATCATCGCCCACTTCGACGTCGGCCTCGACTCGACCAACCTCGCCGGGCCCGGCGACCTCGCGCGCAGCATCACCGCGGCGAGCCCGACCGTGATCCTCGACGCCGCCACCGGCACGGCGGTCGCGCACTTCGCCGAGCCCGATGCCAACGCGCTGCCCAACGAACCGCACCGCCAGGCGCTCTACCTGCGCCCGGCGGCCCGCCTCGGCGCCGGGCGGCGCTACCTGGTCGCCATCAAGAAGACCCTGCGCGCCGCCGACGGCGGCGACCTCCCGGTGCCGGCCGGGTTCGCCGCGCTGGTCTCGGGCGCGACCACCAGCAACGCGCGCCTCGAGGCGTTGCGTCCCGGCTACGTCGACATCTTCGGCCTGCTCGCCGACCACGGCATCGCCAAGGACGACCTGCTCCTGGCCTGGGAGTTCTGGACCGCGACCGACGAGGAGCTGCGCGCCGACCTGATCGGCGCCCGCGACGCGGCGGCGGCGTTCCAGGGCACCGGCGGCGCCAACCTCGGACTTCACGACATCACGATCGAAGCCAATCCGCGCGCCGGCATCGCCAAGAAGGTGCTGTTCACGTTCGACGCCCCCAACGTCCGCGACGAGGCGGGCTTGCTCCGCGACGGCTCCGGTCGCCCCGAGGTGCGGGGCACCACGCTGGCCAGCGGCGTCGCGATCATCCCGTCGTGCGCCACCACCGCCGCGCCGGCGCCGATCACGATCTTCGGCCACGGCTTCTTCGGCAGCATCGACGAGACCGGCGGCGGGTACCTGCAGTCGTTCGCGGCGCGCACCTGCCGCATCATCATCGGCACCAACTGGCGCGGCATGATGCGCGACGACGTCTCGAACGTCCTCTTGGCGCTCGGCGATCTCGGCCGCGGCGTCCCGTTCGGCGAGCGCATCGTGCAAGGCATGATCGACGTCGAGGCGCTGGCGGCGCTGGCCAGGACCCAGATCGCGACCCAGATCCTCACCGATGGCAGCGGCGCCGGGGTCGCCGACACCGCCGCCGAGCTCACCTACTACGGCATCTCGCAGGGATCGATCCTCGGCAGCACGCTGTACGCGATCGATCCGGTCATGACCCGCGCGGTGCTGCACGTCGGCGGCGCCAACTGGAGCGTGCTGTTCGAGCGCTCGACCAACTGGTCGGTGTTGAGCCTGCCGTTCAAGGGCTCGTACCCCGATCCGCTGACCCAGACCCTGCTGCAGCAGGTGCTGCAGATGGGCCTCGACATCATCGATCCGGTGCACTGGGCGCCGCTCGCCGGCGGACCCGGCACCGGCCGCAAGCAGTACCTCCTGTACGCATCGATCGAGGACGCTCAGGTCACCAACCTGTCCACCTACCTGCAGGCGCGCACCATGGGGATCCCGCTGCTCGGTCCGTCGGTGGAGACGCCCTACGGGCTGGGCCTGCCGACCGGGGTGCCGAGCTCGGCGCTGGTGATCGTCGACGAGGATCCGACCCCCAAGCCGCCGTCGACCAACCTGCTCAACGATCAGGCCAACCCCGCCCACGACAACCCGCGCCGGCGCGAGCGCGTGATGGATCAGATCGATCAATTCCTCGACACCGGCGTCATCACCAACACCTGCGGCGGGCCGTGCGACTGCGCCGCCGGCGCCTGCGGCGCGCTGGTCACCGACTGACGTGACGGTCGCCACCGCCGCCGCGCCGGTGGCGATCCCGACTCCGCGCGGGCCGATCGCCGGGCTCCATCACGACGTCGCCGGGGCGACCTGGCTCTACGTCCTCGGTCACGGCGCCGGCGCCGGCATGTCGCACCGGTTCATGGCGGCGATCGCCCATGCGCTGGCGGCGCGGCGGATCGCGACCTTGCGCTGGGAACAACCGGCGATGACGGCCGGCCGCCGCCGCCCCGATCCGCCGCCGGTCGTGGAGGAGCTGGCGCGCGCGGCGTGCGGGTTCGCGCGCCAGCTGGCGCCCGCGGCCCGGCTCTGTGCCGGCGGCAAGAGCATGGGCGGACGCATGACGTCGCAGGCCCAGGGCCGGGCGCCGATGGACGGGATCGAGGCCCTGGTCTTGCTCGGCTTTCCGCTTCACCCGGCCGGCGTGCCGGGCGTCGAGCGGGCGCGCCACCTCGCCGCCGTGACCATCCCGATGCTGTTCGTCCAGGGCACGCGCGACGCCCTCGCCACGCCCCCGCTCCTGCGGCCGATCGTGGCCGCGCTGCCCGCCGCCCGGCTGGTGGAGATCGAGGGCGCGAACCATGGCTTCGAGGTGCCGAAGCGGGCCGCGGTCGATCCGGTCGCGGTCGCGGCCGATGCGGTGGCCGCCTTTCTCGCCACGCTTTCCTGACCGGCGAGGTGTCCCGGGAGCGCTCCCGGGTGGCGCGAGCGTGGCGAGTTCCTTGACACCATGGATCGGGGCAGGAAATCATGGCGTCGTGTGGTCGAGTTACTCGGCGCGGCATGCCGCGCAGCTCATCGGCCTGCCGGAGTCGGCAGTTCGGAGCTGCGTGCGGGCCGGGATCATCGGCGGCGCCGACCTCCCGCTGCGGCTGTCGTTCCGCGATCTGTCCGCCCTGCGCGCGCTGAAGGCGCTGGTCGCCGGCGGGGTGCCCCTGGCGCGCGCCCGCCGCGAGCTGTCCGAGATCGCGCGCCGGATGCCGATCGGGACCTCGCTGGCCGAGCTGCCGCTCGAGGCCCGCGATGGCCACATCTGGATCCGCGGTGACTCGGCGCCCCTCGCCGGCCAGCTGCCGTTGCCGTTCGCGCCCATCCCGCCGCCGCCGGCGGGAGCGCTCCACGATCTGCCGGCCCGCCCGGTCGAGCCGCCGGCGCCGGTCGCGGCGCTCACCGCCGACGACTGGTTCGAGCGCGCGCTCACGCTCGAGGAGTCCGATCCGCCGGCGGCCACCGACGCCTACCGCCGCAGCCTCCGGCTGCGCCCCGACTGCGTCGAGGCGTGGATCAACCTCGGCCGGCTGCACGCCGAGGGCGGCGAGCCCGAGGCGGCCACCGAGTGCTTCTCGACCGCGCTCAAGCTCGATCCCGCCGACGCGACGGCGGTCTACAACCTCGGCGTGGTGGCGCAGGACGCCGGGCGCGAGCAGGACGCGATCCACCTCTACGGTCGGGCCCTCGAGCTCGACGGTGCGCTGGCCGAGGCCCACTACAACCTGGCCACCTTGTTCGATCAGAGCGGCGACTCGCGGTCGGCGATCCGGCATATCAACGAATACCGCAAGCTGACCAAGTAGGACGCCCGGCGGCGCCGGGGCGGCGGCGGTTTCTTGCCCGTCGATCACGGCGGCGCGAGAGTGGGCGCGTGACCTCGCCCACGCCGCCGCACGTGCCGCGCGCCCTGGTGATCGGCCTGTGCATCGGGGCGGCGCTGGTGCTGGCGCCGTTCTGGACCTGGCTGGTGCTGGCGGTGTGGGTCGGGCAGCTCGGACGCCGCCTGGTCCGGCCGCTGACCCGCCTCACCGGCCGCCGCCAGCGCGCCGCGGCGGTGCTGACCGCGGCGCTGATCGCGCTCATCGTGGTCCCCATCGGCCTCCTCGCGGTCACGCTGATCGCCGACGCCATCGCGCTCGCCGACCGGCTGCTGGCCTCGAAGGAAGTGCGGGCGGTGTTCGAGGAGCTGGTCACCGAAGGCGCCTCGGCGAGCTCGTCGGCGCCCAACCCGATCGATCTGATCGTCGCCCATGGCAGCCGCGCCTGGGGCCTGGTGAGCGTGGTGTTCGCCGTCGCCGCCAAGGTGTTACTCGGGCTGTTCGTGTTCATCAGCGGCACCTACGTGGTGCTCGCCGACGGACCGCACGCCTACCGCTGGTTCGAGCGTCACGCGCCGCTCGAGCCGGCGACCGTCCGCCGCTTCGCCGCCGCCTTCACCGAGACCGGTCACGGGCTGTTCATCGGGGTCGGCGGCGCCGGGCTGGCCCAGGCGATCGTGGCGACGATCGCGTACCTGGTGATCGGCGTCCCCGAGCCGTTCGTCCTCGGGCTGCTGACCCTGGTGGCGTCGGTGGTGCCGTCGGTCGGCACCGCGTTCGTGTGGGTGCCGGTCGCGATCGGGCTCGCGCTCACCGGCCGCACCGACGCGGCGATCGGCCTGGCCGTCATCGGGGTCGCGGTCATCGGCACGATCGACAACGTGGTGCGACCGGCGCTGGCGCGCTGGGGACAGCTCGACCTGCCTGCTTATCTGATCATGGTCGGGATGTTCGGCGGGCTCGCGCTGGTGGGCGCCGCCGGGATCATCCTCGGCCCGCTGGTGCTGCGGCTGGCCAAGGAAGCGCTGACCATGGCCCACGACGAGCGTCAAGCCGAGGCGCCGCCGCCGCCCGTGTCTCAACTGCGGTAGCCTGCGCTGGTGAGCGACGATTCGCCGCTGGCCACGCTCGGCATCGATCTCGCGACCGACGCCTCGCTGCCCGACGTGCGCACCGAGGCGATCCGGATCGCGCGCCGGTTGCAGGTGGTCGGCGCCAAGTCGATCGGCTTCGTGCCCACCGACCGCGAGGTCGCGGTGCCACCGGTGCTGGTCCAGATCGGCGCCGCGCTGTGCGATCTGACCGGCGCCACGGTCGCGGTCGTCGACGCCAACGTCCGCTATCCCGGCCTGCGCACCCTGGTCGGCCGCGGCGAGAGCGACCAGGTCTTCTCGACCCGCTGGCTGGCCGGCTCGCTGGCGCTGTTGACGCCGGCTCGAGTCGAACGGGCCGGCGAGGTGGTGCCGGCCCTGGCTCGCCTGTTGCTCGATGGAGCCGAGCTGTTCGCGCACATCCTCTGTGACCTCACCGGGTTCGAGTTGATCGGCGAGCACGCCAGCGCGGCGGCGTGTATGGATGGCGTGGTCCTGGTCGGCCGCGCCCACAAGAGCCGCGAAGCGGAGCTGCTCGCGCTGTCGCGGCTGATGCCCCGCGATCGGTTCCTCGGCGTGTTGCTGGTCGGCTGAGCGATCAGCCGACCCCCGCGACCCAGCCTGGCCTACGACGCTGGCCTGGCCAGCCGGTGGACCACGTTGCCAAGCTCCGCGAACGAGGTCGGTTTGAGGACGACCTCTCGGACGCCGAGCGCCGCGGAGCCCGCGAGGTCGACCGCCGCGAGGTAGCCGGACAGCAGCACCACCGCGGTGTCGGGCTGGATGGCCATGACGTGGCGAGCGACGTCCAGGCCCGACATGCCGGGCATGTTCAGGTCGGTGATCACGATGTCGAAGCTGCGCGGATTCGCGCGGAAGAGCTCGATCGCCTGCGCCGGGTGGGTCTCCGCGGTGACGCGATAACCCATGCGCGTCAGCGCGCGGACCGCCAGCGCGACCAGCGGAGCTTCGTCGTCGATGTAGAGGATGTGCGCGCCGTGGCCGGGCGGCGCCATGACCAGGGCTGGCTCGGCCGCGGTCGGCTCGGCGTCGTCGGGGCTCGCGGGCAGGTAGACGTGGAAGGTCGTGCCGCGACCCGGCTCGCTGTCCACGAGGATGGTCCCGCCGTGACTGGTCACGATGCCGTGCACCACGGACAGCCCGAGCCCGGTACCTTGGCCGGGTGGCTTGGTCGTGAAGAAGGGCTCGAAGATCCGTCCGAGCGTGGTGGCATCGATGCCCTCGCCGTTGTCTCTGACGGAGAGGCGAACGTAGGGGCCGGGTCGAAGCGCCGCGGCGTCCCCGAGGCTGCGGTCCACTCGGCACGCTTCGAGGCGCAGGTCGATCCGGCCGCGCTGCTCGTTCAGCGCGTGCCAGGCGTTGGTGGCCAGGTTGAAGACCACCTGGTTGAGCTGGAGGGCGTCGGCGCGCACCAGCGGCAGGTCGGAGGCGACCTCGAGGCGAAGCTCCACGCCCGCCGGCAGCGTCGAGCGCAGCAGCTTGACCGTCTCGTCCACGACCGGTCCGACCTGGATGGGCGTGAGGTCTTGCTCCTGCGGGCGGCTGAAGAGCAGGATGCGCCGCACCAGATCCTTGGCGCGCTGGCCGGCGCTCAGGATCCCGCGCACGCTCTCGGCCGCCGGGTGGCCGGCGTCGAGATCGCGCCGCGCCAGCTCGGCGTTGCCGAGGATGGCGGCGAGGATGTTGTTGAAGTCGTGGGCGATGCCCGCCGCCAGCGTCCCGATGGCCTGCAGCTTGTGCGCCTGCGCCAGCTGCTGCTCGAGCGCGTGGCGCTCGGTGACGTCGCGGGCGTTCACGACGATGAAGCCGTCCGGAGACTGGGCCGGGATGCTGCGGGCGACCGCATCCATCCGCCGCCATGAACCGTCGCGATGGCGGAGGCGGGCCAGGAACGGCACCGCCGTCAGCGGGGCGTGCTCGGCGTGCTGGATCGCGGCGGCGAACGCCGCGACGTCGTGCGGATGCACGAACTCCGTCGCCGGGCGCGACGCGAGCTCGGCGGGCGAGAGGTCGAGGACGCGATGGCAGGACGGGCTGGTGTAGACGACGGCGCCGCGAGCATCGATGACCGCGATCAGATCGGCCGCACCCTCGATGAGGGCGCGAAATCGCGCCTCGTGGCGCTCCAGCTCGGCCAGGCCACGCTTGCGCTCGGTGATGTCGACCACCATGCCGACGAAGCCCAGCAGCGTCGCGCCGTCGTGGATGGGCGCCGTGGCAAGGTCCCACCACACCACCGTGCCGTCGTCGTGGAGGTAGCGACCCGTCCCGGCGTAGGGGCGGCCCGCGGTCAGGCTCGCCTGCCAGTCAGCCACGACCTGGGCGCGATCGTCCGGGTGAATGGCCTTGGCCCAGCTCACGCCCACGGTCTCCTCGGGTGCGAGCCCGGTCATGCGCATGTCGGCCGGGTTACGGTAGGTGACGTAGCCGTCCTCGCGGACGAGGAAGATGCCGACCGGCGACGCCTCGCAGATGGCCCGGAACCTGGCCTCGTTGGCGCGCAGCTCATCCTCGTCCTGCTTGCGCTTGGTGATGTCGCGCGTGATCCCCAGCAACGCCGTGACGGCGCCGGTCGCGTCGCGCAGCGGCGTCGAGGTCGTCGACAGCCAGCGCCGTCCGCCCTTGATGCCGACGATCTCGAAGTCGAGCGTCCCGGTCTCGCCGGCGAAGACGTTGGCGACCAGCGCCCGGAAGGCGTCGCGATGCTCCTCGACGACGAGCGGAAAGACGCACTTGGCCGAGACCTGCTCGAACGAGTCGGCCTCGATCAGCCGCAGCCCGGCGGGGTTCATCTCGAGCACCGAGCCATCGGCGCCGAGCAGCTTCACGCATTCGGGCTCGGTGTCGACGATGGTGCGCAGGCGCGTGCTGCGCTCGGCGAGCTCGCGGTTGGCCGCTTCCAGCTCGAGCGTCCGGCTCGCCAGCTTGCGGTGGACGACCTGGCCGTATCGCTCGAGCAGGGCGGCCGGGTCGCCCGACGGATGGCGCGGCGGCTCGAGCCCGGCAGCGCCGTACCTCCCGACCACGTCCTCGACGCGGGCCACCAACGCCGCCGGGGCGGCGGGCGTCGCGATGAACGCGTCGGCGCCGAGATCGACCGCCAGCGCTTCGGCGTCCACCTCGGCTCCGGCCGCGGTGTAGAACACGACCGGAATGGTCCGCAGCCGCGGGTCGGCCTTCCAGTGGCGCAGCATCGTGTAGCCGTCCATCACCGGCATGTGCACCTCGGTGATGACGACGTCCGGCGGATGCCGGCGCGCCCTCGCCAGCGCGTCGGCGCCATCACTTGCCTCGTCGACCTCGAGGCCGTGGCCGACCAGCAGCGCGCGGAGCAGATCGCGGTTCGCCGTCCGGACGTCGACGACCAGGGCCCGCCTCACGAGCGGCGCTCCCGGTGGTGGGTGGCCGATCCACTCATCCGTTGATCGTAGACCCGATGTCGGTCCCGCCACAACCGGCGGGCCGTCGGCTGCCGCTCAAGCGAGGATCGGAACGCCCCAGGCGAGACCGACGACGATCGACAGCGCGCCCGCGACGACGCCGAGTCGGCGGGCGTGCGCGGGAGCGCGGGCGAGGCGGGAGAGCGACAACCCGGCCAGGCCCGACGCCAGCGCCATGCCGGCGACCGAACCGGCGCCGAACAGGGCCATGTAGATGATGCGCGCGGCGTTGCCGGGCTGGCCGACGCCGGCGTGTTCATCGCCGACAGCTCGGCGAACACCAGCGCGGTGAGGCCGCCGCTGCCGGCGAGCCCGTGCACGACGCCGATCGCCAGCGGTCGCCACGCCAGCGCGGTGCCACCGACGTGGACGTGGCCGCCGGCGCCCGCTGGCCCGGCGTGAACGTGATGGGTGGCGCCATGGGCGTGGGGCTCGACGCGACCGCCGCGGCCGTCACGCACGGCGATCGCGATGGCGCGCACGCCGAGGCCGATCAGCATGACCGCCACCGCGAGCTCGAGGGCGGCCTCGACCGGCGCTGGCACCAGCGCGCCGGCGGCGATCAGGACCAGGCCGACCAGCACCAGGGCCAGGGTGTGGCCGAGGCCCCAGATCGCACCGAGGAGCGCGCCGCGGCGGGCGCCGCGGGCGTCGGCCACCAGCGTCGACACCGCCGCCAGGTGATCGGGCTCGAAGGCATGGCGGACACCGACCACGAGGCCGAGCAGCATGCCGCCGAACATCGCGAACATCGAACCGACCGTAGCACGTCAACAGACCACCTTGTCGTGATGTCCGGGTCGTGGTTACCTGCGGCCAAATGATCTCGCTGGAGCAGGAAAAGATCGCTGTCATCGGCCTGGGCTACGTCGGCCTGCCGGTCGCGCTGTCCTTCGCGCGCAAGCTTCCGACCATCGGGTTCGACATCCGCCAGAAGCGGATCGACGAGCTGCTCCGCGGCCACGACGAGACCGCCGAGGTCACCACCGAGGCGCTCAAGGAATCCCGGATCGAGCTGACCGCGGATCCGTCGCGGCTGCACGAGTGCACCTTCTTCATCGTCGCGGTCCCGACCCCGATCGACAGCAACAACCGCCCCGACCTCGGGCCGATGATCAGCGCCTCGAAGACGGTCGGCCCGCACCTCAAGAAGGGTGACGTGGTCGTCTACGAGTCGACCGTGTATCCCGGGGTGACCGAGGAGGTGTGTGGGCCGATCCTCGAGCAGCTGTCGGGCATGAAGGCGGGGCACGACTTCTTCCTCGGCTACTCGCCCGAGCGCATCAACCCCGGCGACAAGGAGCACACCTTCGAGCGCATCGTGAAGGTGGTCTCCGGCGATACCCCCGAGTCGCTCGAGCGGGTCGCCCGCGCCTACGGCGCCGTGGTCACCGCCGGCGTCCACCGCGCGCCGTCGATCAAGGTGGCCGAGGCCGCCAAGGTCATCGAGAACACCCAGCGCGATCTCAACATCGCGCTCATGAACGAGCTGGCCCTGATCTTCGATCGCATGGGCATCCGCACCGCCGACGTGCTGCAGGCCGCCGGCACCAAGTGGAACTTTCTGCGCTTCACGCCTGGCCTGGTCGGCGGTCACTGCATCGGCGTCGACCCCTACTACCTGACCACCAAGGCGCAAGAGCTCGGCTACCAGCCCGAGGTCATCCTGGCCGGCCGCCGCATCAACAACAACGTCGGCCCGTACCTGGCGCAGAAGTGCGTCAAGATGCTGTCCGAGAGCGACCTGTCGCTGCGCAAGGCCCGGGTCGGCATCCTCGGCCTGACGTTCAAGGAGAACGTGCCCGATCTGCGCAACTCGAAGATCCCGGACATCGTCGCCGAGCTCAAGCAGTACGGCATCCAGGCCATGGTCCACGATCCGCTCGGCGACCCCGACGAGGCCCGCCACGAGTACGGCATCGAGCTGACGTCGCTCGACAAGTTCCAGGACCTCGATGCGCTGTTCTTCGCGGTCAGCCACAGCGACTACGTCGCCGACGTGCGCGGCCTGCTGGCGCGCGTCAAGGACCGCGGCGTCGTCATCGACGTCAAGAGCGCGCTCGACGCCGGTCAGATGACGCGCGGCCTGCGCTACTGGAGCCTGTGAGCTCGCTGATGGCGCAGAGTCGGTACGCGACGGCATGCGATCAACTGGTCAACCAGCCGCGGCGCTGGCTGGTGACCGGCGTGGCCGGGTTCATCGGCTCGGCGCTGCTCGAGCGGTTGCTCGATCTGGGCCAGAGCGTGGTCGGCATCGACAACTTCTCCAACGGCAGCCAGGCCAACCTCGACGACGTGCTGGCCATCCACCCCGACGAGCGGCTGCAGTTCCAGTTCGTCGAGGGCGACATCCGCGATCCGGCGACCTGCGCCCGGGTGTGCAAGGACGTCGACATCGTGCTCCACCAGGCCGCCATCGGCTCGGTGCCGCGCTCGATCAAGGACCCGGAGCCGTACCACGCCACCAACGTCACCGGGTTCCTCAACATCCTGCTGGCGGCGCGCGACGCTGGCATCAAGCGCTTCGTCTACGCGTCGTCGAGCTCGGTCTACGGTGACCACCCCGGGCTGCCCAAGCACGAGGACGAGCTCGGCAAGCTGCTGTCGCCGTACGCGGCGACCAAGCGCATGAACGAGCTCTACGGCCAGGTCTTCGGCGACGTCTACGATCTGGACGTCGTCGGGCTGCGCTACTTCAACGTCTATGGTCGGCGCCAGGATCCCAACGGCCTGTACGCCGCCGTCATCCCGCGCTGGATCGGCAACCTGATGCACGACCAGCCGTGCGTGATCTTCGGCGACGGCTCGAACAGCCGCGACTTCTGCTACGTCGATAACACCGTGCAGGCCAACCTGCTGGCCGCGACCGCGCCCGCCGACAAGTGCGCGCCGGTCTACAACGTCGGATGCAACGGCCGCACCGACCTGAAACAGCTGTTCGCGATCATCCGCGACAACCTGACCAAGGTGCGCCCCGACCTGGCCGCGGTCGAGCCGGTGTTCGAGCCGCCGCGCAGCGGCGACATCCCCCACTCGCAGGCGTCGATCGACAAGCTGCACGCCGAGCTCGGCTACGCGCCCAGCCACCAGATCGACGACGGCCTGGCCGAGACGGTGGCCTGGTTCGTCGCCCATCCCGAGCGGATGGTGTCATGAGCGACCATCCCACCGACTTCACGGGCTCGGTCGCGGACGCGATCACCGCCGGCATCCGCGAACGTCTGCCCGACGCCGTGGTCGAGGTCGCCGGTAGCGGCGGTCACTACCGCATCATCGTGACGTCGGCGTGGTTCGGCGGCAGGAGCCTGCTCGAGCAGCAGCGCCAGGTGCTGGCTTCGATCAAGCACTTGATCAACGGTGAACGTGCGCCAGTTCACGCCGTCGACTCGCTCGAGACCCGGACGCCCTGACGGCGGCTGGAGGTCTGCTAGAGGTCTGCTAGAGTCGGAAGTCCATGACTCCGCGATTCGCGATACAGACCAGCCTGTGGGTGTCGGCCCTGTGCGCGGTGGCGTGCGGCGGGGGCAACGGCGGCAACGGTGACGGCGGCGGCAGCAATGATGACGGTGGCAGCACCGTCGACGCGGCGCCGGCGCCGTACTGCACCCCGAAGTCGGGCACCAACCTCAAGCTCACCCAGATCGCCACCGGCTTCAACCGTGCCGTCGGGCTCGCGGCGCCGGTCGGGGATCCGCGCCTGTTCGTGCTCGAGCAGATCGGGCGCATCCGGGTCATCCGCGGCGGCAACCTGATCGCGGCGCCATACCTCGATCTCACCGCCAAGGTGAACGCGGTCGGCACCGAACAGGGCCTGCTCGGCCTGGCCTTCCACCCCGGCTTCGCCACCAACGGCCGCTTCTTCGTGTTCTACACCTCGGATCCGAACGGCGATGTCGTGCTCTCGGAGTTCACGGCGACGCCCTCGAGCGACACCGCCGGCACCAGCGAGCGCGTGCTCCTGACCGTGCCGCGGCGTTCGAATCAGGACAACCACAACGGCGGCACGATCGTGTTCGGCCCCGATGGCTTGCTCTACATCTCGATCGGCGACGGCGGCGCCGCCGACAACTACCTCGAGAACGGCCAGAACCGGCAGAGCCTCATGGCCAAGGTGCTGCGCATCGATGTCAACGGCGCCCAGCCGTACACCGTGCCGTCCAGCAACCCGTGGGCGGCCGGCGGCGGCGTGCCCGAGATGTACGTCTGGGGGCTGCGCAACCCGTGGCGGATCTCGGTCGACCCGGCGTCGGGCGACCTCTACATCGGCGACGTCGGTCAGGGCTGGTACGAGGAGATCGACCATGTCCCGGCCGGCGGCGCGGGCCGCAACTTCGGCTGGGCGGTGTTCGAGGGCCCCGACTGCTTCACCGCCGATCCCGACGGTAACCTCGGCTGCAACATGGCCACCGACTACGCCCGGCCACTGGTGGCCATGGACCGGCGTGACAACGCTCCGTTCGCCGGCCACTGCTCGGTGGTCGGCGGCAACGTCTATCACGGCACCTGCATGCCCGACCTGGCCGGGCACTACTTCTACGGCGACTACTGCGCCGGCACCGTCCGCTCGCTGCGGGTGCAGGGTGGCCAGGCGGTCGATCAGGTCGATCGCACGTCCGACCTCGATCCGCAGGGCCTGCTGTACCAGAGCCTGTCGAGCTTCGGCATCGACGGCTACGGCGAGCTGTACGTGACCACGGTGGGCACCGGCCGCCTCTATCGCATCGAAGTGGAGTGAGGCCGCGGTGACCGGCGAAGAGCTCGCGGCGGTGGTCGACGAGTTGACCCGGGTGCGGGCCGAGAGCGCGGAGCGGTGGGCGGCGATCGGACGGCTGGCGCCGGCGGCGAAGCAGAGCCGCGAGCGCGCCGAGCAGGCGCACCGGCTGCTGGCCGACGTGCGCCGCGCGCTCGCGGCCCCGCTCGACGACGAGCTGCGGGCGACGCTGGCGGCGCGGATCGACGCCGTGCTGCGCGAGTCGGTGTAGACTCGGCACCAGCATGGCCGACGACCTGCCCAAGCCGGAGCCCAAGGAGATCGACGAGAAGCAGGCGCTCGAACTGCGCCACATGGCCGCCGACAACGTCCTCAAGGGCGTGCCGTACGGCGACGAGCGCTGCGACAACTGCCTCTACTACCTCGAACCCGACGCCAAGCTGGCCTACTGCTGGCACCCCAAGCTGCGCATCCTGGTCGGCGGGCAGTGGTGGTGCCAGTGGTGGGAGAAACAAGAGTAGCCGATGCGCGCCGACGAGGACTACGTCCCCGAGCACGAGGAGGCCGAGGACGTCGAGCACGCGGTCGGCGAGCTCGCGGTCGACCAGACCTCGACCGAGGACGTCGAGGAGGAGGTCGAGCAATCGTCGGACTTCGAGTCCCAGGAGCTGCTGCGGCGGGCGACGGTGGTCGACGCGATCCGCGACATGATGAACGGCCACGGCCCGTCGATCGCTGACCTCGCGGTGCTGACCGACCACGAACGCGAGGCGATGGCGTTCCTGCAAGCGGTGATCGAGGGCCGCACCACCGGCGGTGCCTTCATGTACGCCGAGCAGCGACTGCAGCAGCTCAACCTGGTGCTGGCCGATCTGCAGCCGCTGCTCTCGGTGGGCGGCATGGAAGGCCTCTCGGACACCCTCATCCAGGTCGTCGACGGCTTCGGCGACTTGCGCCACAAGCTCGAGCTGCTCGAGGAGGCGCAGGAGGAGCAGCTGCGCGAGCCGGTGAAGGCGAAGAGCGAGGGTGAAGATGGCGACGACGACAAGGGCGACGGTGGCGACCCGGCCGCCGCCGCAGCGAAGGCCGCGGCTGCGGCAGCGAAGGCCGCGGCTGCGGCAGCGAAGGCCGCGGCGGCGGCAGCGAAGGCCGCGGCAGCGACCGCCGCGGCAGCGACCGCCGCGGCGGCGAGCGATGACCAGCCGAAGAAGTCGACGGTCTGGGATCCGGACGATCGCGGCGGCGGCGCGGCCTGAGGCCAACCGGGTCGCGCGTCAGGGTTCGCGGGTCGCGATCGCTCGATCAGGTGCCCCGGCGCAAGCCGTGCTTCGCCATCAGCTTGTAGAGATAGACGCGGCCGATGCCGGCGGCGGCGGCGGCGGTGACCATCTTGTCCTGGCGTCCCAGCAACAGCTCGAGGTAGCGGCGCTCGAAGGCCATCGCGGCGCGGTCGCGGGCCACGGTCAGCGGCAGGGCGAGCAGGTCGCCATCATCGTCGTCGCGCTCGTCGGGCGACGGCGCGGACGGCATGCCGGGCTCGTCGGCGAGCGGGAGCGCGTCCTGAAACACCATGCAGCGCTCGAGGTAGTTGCGCAGCTCGCGGACGTTGCCGGGCCAGGCGGCGCTGGCGAGACGATCGGCGACCTCCGGCGTGCCCAGCAGCATCAGCTGATCGTCGTCGGCGCCGAGCCGGCGCAGCAGCGCCGCGGCGACCGGCGGCAGATCCTCGGGGCGCTGGCGCAGCGCCGGGAGCGCGGCGCGCACCACGGCGAGGCGGAAGTAGAGATCGGCGCGGAAGCGACCGGCGTTGACCTCGGCGCGCAGGTCGCGGTTGGTCGCGGCGACGATGCGGACGTCGACCTTGACCGTGCCGGTGCCGCCGACCCGGCGCAAGGTCCGGGTCTCGAGGACGCGGAGCAGCTTCGGCTGCAGCTCGGTCGGCAGCTCGCCGATCTCGTCGAGGAACACGGTGCCGCCGTCGGCCTCCTCGAAGGCCCCGATCCGCTGCGCCACCGCGCCGGTGAATGCGCCGCGTTCGTGCCCGAAGAGCTCGCTCTCCAGGAGATTCGCCGGGATCGCGCCGCAGTCGACGGTCACCAGCGGGCGGACGGCGCGCGGGCTGGCGCGGTGCAAGGCCTCGGCCGCCTCGCCCTTGCCGGTGCCGGTCTCGCCCTCGAGGAGCACGGTCGCGTCGGACCCCGCGGCGCGCTCGAGGATGGCGAACAGGTGGCGCATCGCCGGCGACACGCCGACCAGCTTGCCGAACTGCTGGCGCTCCGAGATCAGGACACGGTTGCTCTCGGCCGCGAGGTCGAAGCGAACCACCGACGCGCCCAGGCGGAGCAAGCTGCCATCGCGCAGGTACGCGTGCTTGACCGCCACGCCGTCGAGCACGGTGCCGTTCTTGCTGCCCAGATCGATGACCGCGGCGCGGTTGCCCTCGACGGCGATCTCGCAGTGGTACCGCGACACCGTCGGATCGGAGACCAGGAGGTCGTTGCCGGGCTGCGAGCCGACGCTCGAGCCATGCGCCGACGACTGCCAGCGCAGCCCGGCGGCAGGACCTTCGATGACCGTGAGCCGGAAGCGCTGGACGCGGAGGCCGCACGGGTCGCCGTGCGCTGCGGTCGCGCCGAGCGCGTCGCGGGCATCGGGCGTCGCGGGCATGGCGTGGACGGCGTGCAGGGCCATCATCCGGCTCCAGGTGGTGACGGCAAGGGCGGCGGTGGCGTGTCGCCGCTCGGTGCGGTGTAGTCGCCCATACGAAACAGCTCCGTGATCTCGATCGTGCCGTCGGGGGCCGCGACCGGCCAGGTCGCGGCACCGACACCGGCGACGATACAGTCGCGCAGCTCGTCGGTGAGGCGGCGGTTCGACACGATGCCGCTGCTGGCGACGCGGGCGAGCCCACCAGCGATGGTGACGTGGAGCCGCAGCTCGAGGCGTCCGACGGTGTCGTCGGGCTGGCCGGCTGGCACCGGGCGCGGTGTGCGCGCCGCCCAGCAGCGCCGCCCGATCGTGTGGACAACCTCGTGGGTGGTGTCGATCACCGGGGTCGGGTCGTCGGGCTCGACGGGAACCGACGTCGTGGCGACGTCCCGGATGGGCGCGGGTGGGGCGGGGCGCATGCGGGCCGGGCGAGATGGCGGTGGTGGCGCGCCGGTGACGTCCGCGCCGCGGGTCGCCAGCCACGCCACGAAGGCGACCAGCGCCGCGGCGGCGATGGCGATGATCCGACGGGCCCTCATTCGCGGTCGGAGGCGAAGGTGGGCATCGCGCGCACCGCGGTCACCCTGCGACGCAGGTTGCCCAGGCGGGCCGCAGGTTCCTCCAGGCCGTCGGTCCAGTAGCACGCCGGTGCATGGGTCGTGGTCAGGCCGCCGAAGGACACCTCGGTCGCCCGGGCCGGAAAGCCGGCCAACGATGGCGCCGCGGCGCCGTCGCACGTGACCGGACCGGCCTGCAGTCGGTCGCACGAGATCCGCGTCGCGCCATTCTCGTTCCACGTCGCCTCCCACTGCCACCATGCACCGTAGGGGTCGCTCGACGTCACGTTGATCTCGGTCTTGTCGTAGACGTCGATCTCGGTGCCGTTCGCGGTCCACGACACGCCGTCGCCGCAGTAGTCGGCGCGGACCATGCGCGTGCAGGACTGGTGGTCCATCGCGTAGTCGCGCCACCGGTAGGCCCCATCCGTGGTCGACACCGTGTGCGGAGCAGCCCACCGGCGGTAGCCGAGGGCGACCGCGACCCCGCTGGCGGCGCAGGTGGCGTCGCTGGCGCAGTCAGCGGCGCACTTGCCGAGCGCGCCGCTGGCACACGCGAAGGTCACGCGGTAGGCGCTGTCGCTGATCTGATCGCCGCCCCATGACACGCGCTCGTCCTGGCTCCACTCGCCGCGCAGGACGATCGCCGGGATCTCCCGCTGCGCCTGGTCCCATCCGCACAGCGGAAAGGTGACCGCGCCGCCGGTCTCGTCGGTCGTCATGACCGAGACCCAGTGCAGCAGGACGTCGCTGCCGGGCTCGGCCGCGGTGATCCGATCGATGTGGAGCGTGACCAGCTCGGGCTCGCCGCCGGCCTGGTCGACGACCTTGCCGGACAGCTCGGCGCCCTCGAACCAGGTCCCGGTCCGCCACGCCCAGCTGGTCGAGCCCCAGTCCTCGGACCAGTCGAGCGCCCAGCCGGCCAGGCCGCTGCCCGCGACGTGGGTATCCATCAGCCAGGCGCCGGCCTTGAACGGCGCGGTCGACGTGGCGCCACCCACGGAGGTCGAGTCGAGCAGCGCGGTGTTGAGGAACTTGCCGTTGGCCGACGTGCCATTCAGGAACTTGCCGTTGAGGGCGTCGGTGTTGAGGAACTTGCCGTTGGTCGCCGGCGTGGCGAGCGCGGCGGAGGGGAGCGCGAGTGCGGCAGAGACGAGGAGGACGGTTCGGAGGGACATCGCGGCGGGCCTCACAGAGTGGGAATGGACCGACAGAGCCCAGCCGGCTGCGATGTGAGCATCGGAACGTCGGGGACCCAAGCTGCCGGATCCACGAGCGGCGCGGGCTGACCGGTCGCCCTAGCAGCCGATACAGACGCCTGGGCCGCCGGCGATGTCGTTCAAGGTCCACGTGTTGACGTGACCGGCCAGCCCGGCCGTGTCACCGATCGACAGCATGAAGGTCGAGGTCGAGTGGCCTGGTGTGACCTCGGCATTCTGGCTCAGGCCATGGGTCACGTCGGACTCGTCGCTGGTACACGCGAAGGTCCCGCGATCGGCGTCGTCGCTGATCTGATCGTCGCCGGCGACGAGGTCCTGGTCGGGGTTCCACTCGCCGCGCAGGAGGATCGCCGGCAACGGGTTGCCGGCGGTGTCCTCGCACAGCGGATAGGTCACCGGGACGCGATGATCGTCGTAGGTGTGGACCGACACCCAGTGGAGCAGGAGGTCGCCGTCCGGCGCGGCCGGCTCGATGAGATCGATGTGCAGCGTGACGAGCTCGGGCTCGCCACCGGCCAGGTCGACGACCTCGCCGGCGAGACGGGTACCCTGAAACCCGGTGCCGGTCGTCCACACCCAGCCGCGGTCCTCGACCACGTCATTCGAGGCCGGGCCCCCTTCGACCACCATGATCCAGCCCGCCAGCCGGCCGGGTTCGACGTGAATGCCCGCCAGCAGCGAGCCGGCCATCCAGGGCGCGATCGGCGTCGCACCTCCGACGCTGGTCGAGTCGAGCAGCACGGTGCCGACGAACTTGTCGGCGGCGGGGCGGCCGTTCAGGAACCTGCCGGCGGTCGCCGGTTCGGCGAGCGCGGCGGACGGTGTGGCCAGGATGGTGGAGACGAGGAGCGCGGTTCGGAGGGATTGCATGGACCGTACCGACAGAGCCCACCACGCACCGATGTGAGCATTCGTGACCCGCGATGCCCGCCGTGGCGATGATCACTCGGTCAGGCAGGTCCGAACTCGCGAGAAGTTCCCGCTCGCCAACGCCTTGGTCTTGATGAGGAACGACACGATGTCGGCATCGCCCCAGGTCATGCCGGCTTGATCGTCACTCGTGATCTGAAAGAGCAGCAGCTCGTCGGTGCCGGTCTCGTTGTCGCAATCGTGATCGCGCGCGCCGAGGAGCTGCGGCTCGGGATCGACGTACTCGTAGACCTGGGTGGCGTAGGCGTCGCGCTCCTTGGCCCGCTTCAGGGTCCTGGACATCCGGGCGCTTTCGCGGCCCGGTAGCTTCACGACGGCATGGGGCTTGATCGCGCAGGCTTGAAAGATCTCGCCCTGGTAGTCGTCGGGGACATCGGTGCGGACGAGCTTCGCGGTTGTCGGCGTGTGGAGGACGCAGCACGTCTCGAGATACGGGCCACCGACGGTGTTGGCGATGAAGAACGACAGCAGTCCGCGCGCCGGGAGCGGACTGTCGATCAGCCGGGCGATCGCGGCGAGGTCGATCTGCGCGACGAAGGCGAGCGGGTCCTTCCCGGTCCGTGGCCACGTCGCGCCGCCAGGCAGATCGGGAAGTCCGCCGATCTTGGTCGCGCCGACGGCGAGCCGCCGGTCATCCCCGCGATGGGTGCGAAGCACGACGCCCTCGACCGCGACGTCGCGTTCGCGCGCCGGCAGGCCGTGCTTTGCGAACCTGGTCGTGACGGCTCGCCACTGCTTCGCGAGCGTCGCCAGCGCGCGGCGTTTCGGTGGCCGCGGCGGCTTCTGATAGACGAGGATCGATCGGGTGGGTCCGAGGTCGAGCCCGCCGGTGGCCGGGCCGAGCTTCGCGAGCCCGGCTGCTACCTTCCGCGCCAGCTTGGCGTGCTCCGGCTTCCTCGCCTTCTTGGCCCAGGCTTCGATCGCGGGTGCGGCTCCCGGTGCGCATGCCTTGCGCAACCCGTCGAGCGCGACCGGCGCGGCGTCGGCGTTGGTCTGCAGCGCGCGCAGGAGCCACGGCACGACCGACGGTTCGCCCGGTGCCGCGAGGTGCGCGAGCAGGCGTGCGTCGGTGTCCGAGATGTAGCTGACCCGGTCGGGCGCCTTGCCGAGCGTCTTCAGGAACGGCGCGAGCGCGCTCGGCTCGGGCGGTAGCGCGAGCAACGCGAACGTCACGACGAAGTCGACCTCGTCGTCGTCGATCATGGGCGCGATCACCGGCGCCCACCGCGGATCGAGCGGCGGGTGTCGGATCGACGCGTCGTCGCGCCCGTAGTCGCCCTGGTCGTGAATCGTCAGGCAGTGCACGACGCAGCGCGCCCGTGCGAGTCCGGCGGGCGTCGCGCGATGGGTCGCGGAGACCAGCGGCGCGAGCTCGTCGAACGCGATCTCGGTGCCGAGCCGGAACCAGGCGTCGGCGCCTTCCCGATAGACGCGCTCGGCGTCGCCCTTGCCGGCCCACCGTGCGGGATGGAGCGTCGTGGCGACCTCGGCCAGACCCTCGCGATCACCGGTCCGGACGATCTCCCACGCCGCCTGCCAGCGCAGGTCGGTCGCGTGGTCGCCGGCGGCGACCTCGAGGAGCCGGGTTCGCCCCTCGGGGACAGCCGCGATCGCCGCCATCAGCGCGTCGAGATACCGTTTGCGAATCTGACGCTCGCGGCCGATCTCCGCGGACAGCTTGTTGTACGCGCGCTTCTGGGAGCCAAGCTTGGCAAGGACGCCGTCGGTCACGCGATCGACGCCGGCGTCGAGGGCGTCGTCATCGAGCAGTGCCACGATTCGCTGGCCGGCGTTCGCGATGAGCTTGTCGTGCCGCGACGTTGCCTTGTAGAGCCGCGCTGCGGCGATCGCCTCGTCGACCCGTGTGTCGCCGGTGTTCGGCGGCGACAGCGGCTTCGGTGGCCGCAGCCCCCAGGTCTTGCTCGCGACGGTTGGCATGCCCCGAGCACGCCGCACCGCGACCGGTTCGTCAACGCGGCTGGACGGGAATCGCCGCGCGCTGGGTTCACTGGCGCGGTGCGAGCCGGACTATCGAGGTCCGAGGTCGACGTCGGCGCACAGCCGGAAGCCGAGTGCGACGTCGCCGATGGCCGCTTCGAACGAGTCGCGCAGCTCCGAGCGCGCCGCGATCGCCGCGAACGCATAGGCGCCACCGCGAGCGTACTGAGGGCCCGGCGACTTGCTGCTGACCAGCTCGAAGACGTTGCCGGCCAGATCTTGCACGCCGAACGGGCTGTCCGACGCCGGGTGCGAGCCGACCTCGTCGGGTCCGCGTGCCGCGGTACTGCCCCCGTACGTCTCCTGGTGGTTGGCATCGTCGATGCCGAGCTGTTGCCCGCCCGGAAACATCCGGCCGTCGGCGCCCCGCGCCGCCCGCTCCCACTCCGCTTCGCGGCACAGCCGCGCGCCGGCCAGCCCGCGTGCCGCGCGCCACCCGGCGTAGGCGGTCGCATCGATCGCCGACACGCCGGTCACCGGCAGCTTCAGCCAGTCCTGCAGCGCGCGCCGGGTGCGGTCGGGGTACCGCACCTGCTCGCCAGCGCGCGCGATCAGCGGCCGGCCGCTCGGCGCGAGCCGCAGCTCCCAGCCCTGTGCGGTCGCCCGCAGCGACACCTCACCCTGGGCGCCAGCCGTGGAGCTGCGCGGCAGTCGTGCCGCCCGCTCCGCCGCCGGCAGCGCGTCGAGGAACTCGATCCAGTCGCGCCACGTGGTCTCGGTCCGCGCGACCAGGTACGCCCCGGTCGCGCTCGGGTGCAGCGGCGCGGCCTCGAAGAACTCGCGACGCTGGCTCTCGTCGGCGACCACCCCGGCGAGGTAGGCCCCGGCCGGGATGTAGACGAACCCGGCCGCCACCGCGTCGGCGCGCGGCAGCGGCAGCGGCAGCCGCAGGTGGGCGCCGCGCCCGACCAGCAGCGGCAGGATGCCCTCGGCATGGTCGGCGGCGCGGGCCACGGCGCGGTAGGAACCGGGCGGCAGTGACAGCGGCGTGCCGGTCCAGGCGGTGATCGGCTCCCAGTGCGCCGGCGCCCGGTCGACGAACCGCTCGAGCGTCACGTCGGCGGCGGGCGGCGAGACGTCGAGCACCAGGGTCCCGGCCCGCTGCCACGCTGCCGCGCGGTGACCGTCGACGTCGTACAGCGCCAGGCGGGTGATCAGCTCGTCGACGTCGGCGGTGCGGTGGTCCCGTTCGGCGAGCAGGGCGCGCTCGAGCAGCACGTCGCCGAGCAGGCCGCGGGCCGCAGCGCTGGCGCCATCGACGAGCAGGGCGGCCTCGACCGTCTGCGCGGCCCGGCTCCAGGCGCCGTCGAGAACCGCCGCGCGCGCGAGGACCTCGGTCCACGCCGCGTCGCCGCCGTCCCGATCGTCGGCGTCGAAGCGCGCCCAGGCGGCGTGGCGTGCGAGCTCCAGTGACTCGCCGTCGCGACCGGCGCGGTCGATCAGGAGCCGGGCACCAGCGATGCGGGCCTCGACCTGGCGATCGACGGCCGCCCGCGCCTGGAGCTGGCTCCACCGCCAGGTGCCGAGCGCCAGCGCGGGCACCGCCGCGACGGCGAGCGCGAGGGCCGCCCGGCGCCGGCGCCGCGACCGTCCCGACGCATGCACGAACGCGCGTTCGGTCGGGCCGAGCTCGTCGGCGGGCAGGGCCAGCGCCTCGTCGAGCCGGCGGTCTCGCCACAGGGCGGCGGGGCTGCTGCCGAGTCGCCGCCACTCGCCGGCGGCGCGGACCAGGCGCTCCCGGCTCGCCCGGCGCCCGGCGCCCTCGTCGAGCCAGTCGCGCAGCGTCGCCCAGCTGGTGGCGAGGCGCTCGTGGGCGAGATCGTGGATCGTGCCCTCGGGCGTGGCGCGCGCGACCACGAGTCGGCCGGCGATCAGGGTGTCGAGGGCGGCGCGAGCGTCGGAGCCGCCGCGATCGCTCAGCTCGGCCTCGCTGCGGCCGGCGGTCGTACCCTCGGCCGCCACCAGCGACAGCAGCACGCGCCGGGCCGCGACGCGCACCGGCATCGGCATCGCCGCGATCACGCCATCGGCGTGTCGCGAGAGCGCGCCGGCGACGCCGCCCAGCGCGTCGAGCGCGTCGCGGGTGACGGCGCCCTGGACCTGATCGCGGCGCTCCCACAGCGCGGCGAGCGCGAACTCGAGCAGCGGCAGGCCGCCGTCGGAGAGCCCGGCCGCGACCAGCTCGTCGACCAGCTCGGGCGGCGCGAAGCGGACGCCGGCGGCCTCGGCGGGCCCGACGATCGCTGCTCGCAGCCCGACCTCGTCGAGCGGCACGACCACGTGGAGCGCGCGCGCCACTTCTTCACCGAGCCCGGGCAGGCGGGCCAGGCGGGTCACGTGATCGCCGCGCGCGGTCGCCACCACGGCGATCGGGGCAGCGCCAGCGGCGATCGTGGCCAGCCAGCGCGCGATCACCGCCGCCTCCTCGGGATCGGCGCGCGTGACCAGCTCCTCGAGCTGGTCGACCAGCACCACCACGCCGTCGGTGCCGGCGGCGTCGCGGACGATGCGGATGACCGCGGCCGGCTCGGCGAGGGCGTCGGCCAGCAGCTCGGCGTCGGCGCCGCTGGCCAGCGCGAGGGCACGGGCGATCGCGGCGCGCGGCCGCCGCCCCGGCATGCAGCTCGCGGTTCGCCAGCGCCGGCGGTCGGCGAGCGCGCCGGCTGCGATCGCCGGCATGACCGCGGCTCGCGCCAGCGACGACTTGCCGACGCCGGAGTCACCGGCGATCACGACCAGGCGGCCGCCGCGCAGGCGGTCGAGGATCGCGGCGGTCTCCTCGTGGCGGCCGAAGAACAGATCGGCATGCTCGGCCTCGAAGCGGGCCAGCCCGCGATACGGGTTGCCGATCGGGATCGCGCGCGCCGGCGCCGCCGGCGCCACCAGCGCCTCGAGGGCGGCGCGGAGCTCGGCGGCCGAGGCGAAGCGGGCCGCCGGGTCGCGCGCGAGACAGCGATCGATCACGGCCGCGAGGCGCGGGTCGAGCGCGGGAGCACGGGTGAGCACGGGCAGCGCGTCGCGCTGATTGACGGTGACGCCGAGCGCGTCGCCGGCGACCCCGGCGAACGGGGGGCTGCCGGCCGCGAGCTCGTAGAGGAGGCCGCCGAGGCTGTAGATGTCGGAGCTGCGCGTCGGGGGTTCGCCGCGCCAGGTCTCCGGAGACATGTAGTACGGCGTGCCCAGCACGGCACCGTCCACGGTCACCGTCGAGCTGGCGATCAGGTTCGGCAGCGCCCCGGCCCCGAGCCGTGGCGCTGCGGCCGCGGCGACGAACGAGACGGTCTGATGGCCGGCCGGAGCCGACCAGCTGTCGAGACCGGCCGCTGCGACCGGTCGGGGTGCGGGCGCTGCCGTCGGCACGGTGTCCGCCGTCGGTGCGGTGTCCGCCGTCGGCGCGGTCGCCAGCGTCGTCGGCTGGGCGTCCGCCGCCGGCGCGGTCGGCTGACTCGGGTCGCCGGCGGCTCGTGCCTCGGCGGCGTCGAGCTTGGCGAGCCCGAAGTCGAGGAGCTTGACGACCCCGTCGTCGCCGAGGATCGCGTTGGCCGGTTTGAGGTCGCGGTGCAAGACGCCGGCGCGGTGCGCGGCCGCGAGCCCGCGCGCCAGGCCGATGCCGAGCTCCGCGACCTGGTGCCCGGGCAGCGGTCGCGGCAGCTGATCGAGGCTCGGGCCGCGGACCCACTCGGTGACGATGTACGGCATGCCGTCGAGCTCGGCGACCCGGTGGATCGCGACCACGTTGGGGTGCGACAGCCGCGCCACCGCACGCGCCTCGATGAAGAACCGGCGCAGCTGCGCGGCCCCGGGCACCAGCCGGTCGATCAGCTTGATCGCGACCGGCCGGTCGAGCAGCTCGTCGATCGCCAGCCACACCTGGCCCATGCCGCCGCGGCCGAGGCGCCGGACCAGGCGGTACTCGCCGAGGCGTTCGGGCGGGGTGGCGTCGGCGCGGTCCACGGTGACCGCACTCTCGCACCGCGCTCGATGCACCGCTACCGCGCGCGCCGCAAGGCCTCGGCGGTCGCCGGATCGGAGCCGAGCGCCAGCGTGGCATCGATCGCCGGTCCGAGGCGCTCGAGATCGGCGCCGCGCTGGGTCTGCGCGATCAGCAACCGCACCAGATCGCCCTGGGCGTGACGATCGACGCCGCCGGCGAGGGCGGTGGCCAGCCGACCGATCGCGTCGTCGTCGAGGTCGCGCTCGGCGAGGGCGCGCAGCGCGGCGCTGCGCACGCCACCGTCGCGGTCGCTGGACAGGTCGATCAGCGCATCGCGGGCGTCGGCGCCGGGCTGGCGCAGCAGGCCGATCACCGCGGCGCGCCGCACCGCCGCGTCGCCGTCGCGGGCGAGCCCGGCCAGCAGCGTCTCGTGCTCGGCGAGCCCGGCGGTCCCCACCGCCACCGCGAGCGCGACCCGCTCGTCGGTGCCGCGGGCTCGCGCCAGGTCGAGGACCAGCGGCGCGACCAGGGCGGCGGCGGCCTCGGCGTCGCCACCGCCGCGCACGGTCGCGGCGAGGTTGCCGACCACGTAGGCGGCGGCACGCGCGCCGTCGACGTCGCCGCCGTCCTGGGCCTGGTCGCGGAGCAGGCGGGCGAGCGCGATGGTGTCGCGATGCGGCGTCTCGAGCCGCGACAGCCGCTGCACCAGCGCGACGCGCGCGTTCGCCGCGCCCGCGGGGGCCTCGACGACGATGGCGCGCAGGGCGGCCTGGGCCGCGTCGGTGCCGGCGGCGGCCAGCAGGTCGGCGACCAGCGCGATCCCCGGATCGCGGAGCCGACCCGAGACGGCCAGCGCGCGCAGCTGCTCGCACAGCTCCGGGTGCAGGCGCACCAGCGCGGTCGCCCGCCACAGCCACTCGCCGGCGTCGGGCATCCCGATATCGGCCAGCGCGGCCAGATCGGCGAGTGCGCCCGCGGGGGTGAGGTCGCCGACCCGCTGGGCGAGCAACGCGTCGCGATCGTGCGACGCGATCCGGTCGCCGGGACGGCGCCGCTCGCCGAGCGTGGCGGGCGCCGCGACCTGCGCACGGTGGACCTCGATCAGCTGCAACGTCAGGTGGGCCTCACCGTCGAGCACCGCGACGTCGCCGCGCCGCACCGACACGGTCTCGCGCTCGTCGAGCCGCCGCAGGTGACCACCGGCGAGCTCGATCGCTCCGTGGCCGTCCACGGTCTGGCGTAGCCCGGTGACGTCGCCGGGCACCGCGTCGAGCGCCGCGTATTCGGTGCGGGTCCGGGTCAGCGTCCCGCCGGTGCGCACGTAGTTGACCGCCGCGGTTCCGAACGGCCCGACCTGGGCCACGGTCCAGGTGGCGCGGTCGGCGGTCACGACCTCGAGCCAGCCGACCAGCTGGGCGGCGAGGTCCTTCCAGGCCGGGCGTGCTCCGGGCGCGAACGCGACCGCGCCGACGTCGCCATCGGCGGCGATCTCGAGCCAGGCCCGGGTGTCACCGAGCTCGCCAGCGGCGTCGCCGTCCAGCGCGTCGACCCCGCCGACCTCGAGCCGGATCGTCGACGGCGCCAGCACCAGCTCGACCAGCGCCGCGTCGCCGCGGACGCCGTAGGCGCGCAGCTCGACGCGCCCGGCCACGGCGATCACGCCCTCGAGCGCCTGGTCCCCGGACATCACCACGCGGGCCCGGGTCGAGGCGTCGAGGTCGTAGACCAGACGCTCACCGGTCGACCACGCCACCCGGCTCGGACTCGCCGCCCGCCGCGCCGGGCGCAGCGCGACCACCGCGATCGCCACGGCCACCGTCACGGCCGCGAACAGGAACTGACGCCGACGGCGGCGCATGTCACGACCCCAGCTTCGAGATGATGGCGGCCATCGGGAAGCGGTAGCTCTTCTCCCACTTCTCGTCGACGAGGCGCTTGCCCTCCCAGCTGAAGATGGTCCGGTGCCAGTTCTTGATCGGCGTCTCGACGATGCCGGTGATCGAACCCGCCAGGCTGTCGACGGTCAGGCCGAGGTCCACCGACACGGTCGCCACCGTGCTGGTGGCGAGCATGGCGAGCTTGTCCTCGGTCGACCGGTCCTTGTGGGCGGCGTCGACCTTGCCATGGATGTTGGCGGTCACCGTCAGCGGCGCCGAGATGTCGGCGAGGTTCAGATCGGTGCGCAGCCCGACGCCGAGGCCGCGGGCGCCGATCATGGCGCCGATGAAGGCGTCGGCCTTGACGTACGGGGTCACCGTGAACTGGCCGCTGAGATCGATCTGGGGCGTGTCGGTGCAGGTCCGGTCGAGCGTGATGGCGGTGCCGACCGTGATGCCAGCCTTGCCGGCGACGCCGACCTCGCCGGTGACCGGGACCGGGCCGATCCAGAACGTTGCCCGCGCCGAGAACTCCTTCTCGGTGTGCCACACCGGGGTCGTCGAGGTCGCGGTGTAGACCTCGTCGATCGGCGTGTAGAGCGGGTACCCCAGCAGCGTGGTGTGCGAGTGAACGGTGAACACGTCGGCCGCGCTGGTGACGCCGTAGGTGTCGGAGTCGAGGAGGTCGAGGTGCTCGCCGGCCACCCGGACGCTGGCGTTGGCCTGCGCCTGGGCCTTGAAGTTCATCACGCACGCGCCCGCTTCCTCGGCCTTGACCAGGCCGAACCCGAACTTGTAGCCGTAGCCGGCGCCGAACTCGTCGTTGCCGAGCCAGCGGCTGTTGTCCCGCCACCATCCGATCGACGGATTCCCGGGGCTGCCAGGCTCGGAGGCGAAGTCGAGGTTGTCGAGGTAATGCTGGTAGACGTTGAGGTAGCCGCGGACCATCGAGGCGGTGGCGCGCCAGTCGGCGTCGAGGAGGTCGAACGTCTCGGGGGTCGCGAGCGGCGAGGTGTCCGAGAAGTCGTCGCCGGTCAGGTACAGGCAGCGCTGGTACTCCTCCTCGCGCTCCTTGACGTAGCTGCGTCCGACCAGGTCGGCGAACAGGCGCGGCGACCAGTCGCAGACGCTGGTGGTGGTGGTGTCGAGGCAACCCATGCCGGCGGCGAGGCTGAGCTCGGCGAGGATCTTGTGGTCGAGCACGAACAGCTTGCCCAGCGTGCCGGTGTAGCCACCGGCGTAGAGGACGTGGGGGCCGGCCTCGCTCGCGTCCACGGCCAGCCTGGACGCCGACACCATCGAGGTCACGGTCGTCGACGGCAGGGTCCCGATCGCGCTCTCGACGGGGACCGCGGGCCCGTCGGTGTACGGCGACAGGCCGATCAGGAAGCTGTCGTCGAGGCGCGTGATCTCGAGATCGGGCGCCGGCGCCGACGACACCATCGTGGCCGCCGCCTCGGCGAACAGCTCGTCGAGCAACACGGCGCGGCGGTCGAGCAGGCGCAGGAACCGCTTCTGTCGATCGTACTCGCCGTCGAGCAGCTCGTCGGGCCACAGGTTGCGCTTCATGTCGGCGTCCATCGCGGTGTGCCAGGCCCAGTTGCCGTCGTAGAAGCTGCGGCCGGCGACCGGCGGGATCGCGTAGTCGGGGAACGGCAGCTTGTCGAAGGCCGTCCGCTGGAACAGGAAGTAGGCATTCTTGGGGATCTTCGAGCTCGGGAACGGCAGGCCGGGGACCGTCGAGCCATCGGGACGGCGGATCGGATCTCCGTCGCGGCCCCGGACCTGGCCGGCACCGAGGCCGACCGCGCGTGCGGCGTCGTAGATGGCGCGCCCGTTCGCGCCCCGCTTGCCGACCTCGTCGTCGAACTTGCTGAACGTCCACCAGCCCTCGTAGGCCAGCTCCTCGCAGGAGCCGACGCGGTTGCCGTTGGCCTCCCACGCCGCGCGCTTGCTCGACGCCGACGGCTTCCACCACAACCAGCTCCCCAGCGCCGGGTTGCGCTGCTCGGCGGCGTAGCGGCCGAGCTCGCCGACGTAGCTGGAGCCAACCATGGAGTCGAGGTCGCCGGAGGTCGACTTCGCCACCAGGGTGTCGGCGAAGATGTACTCGCCAGCCTCGGTCCGGCTGAAGCCGGTGCCGGTGGTGGTCGCCGTCGACATCGTGGACGCCACCGCGTGGTCGCACGCGTCGGCCGCGATCTGCTGACGACCGCACTCGGACTCCTGGTAGACCGGGTCGAGGCACTGCGCCGCGGTCGGCGCGATGCACGCCGTGGCGGAGGGATCGGTGATGGCGACGTCGGCGCCCCACATGCTCGCGAAGTCGGCGAGCGCCGGGGCGGCGGTGACGGTGAGGGTCAGGGAGAGGGCGGCCACCGTGCGTACGGCGCGACGGAGGCAGGTCCGGGAGGTGATGGATGACATGGGGTTTCCTTTGCGGGTGTGTCGTTCCGTCGAGCACGCGCCGTGCCGCGCTCGGTGGCCGGTCGCGTCGCGGGCCTACGTCGGAGGTGTTGCCGCCGCGGCGACACTCACGCCGACCGCTGACGCCGCCGCGGCGACGCTGGTCGCGCTCCGGCGCGACGCAGCTCAGAGCGGCCTGGGGATCACCGCCAGCATGATCTGGTCGGCGCCCATCGCGACCGGGCCGGCCACCTTGAAGCCGGTGCGAGCGCGGAACCACTCCGAGCCCTCGGGCGCGTTGTCGATGAACCGGCCGATATCGTCGCCGGGCATGTAGCTGCGAACCTTGTCATTCCAGTAGGTGCAGGCGAGGCGCGGCGGAAAACCCGCCATCCGACAGTCGTAGGGGACCCGGTTCAGGTCGATGTACCCGAAGTAACCGTCGACGTCGTCGACCTTGCGCTTGAAGCAGCTCCGGTTGCCGGTCTGGTCGATCCGATCCCAGACCATCAGCGGATACGGCTCGGTGCCGCAGGCGGTGGTGACGACGACGCGCGACAGCGCGCCGACCTCGACCCCGTCCTCGGCATCGAGGCGGGCCTCGAGCTCGGCGACCTGTTCGTCGACGCTGACCTCGCGGCGGGCCAGGGTCAGGGTGCCGTCGGCGTGGACGGTGACCGCGGTCTCGGTGACCGGGCCGTCGATCGCGGGCAGGTCGCGGTCCTCGGCGACGCAGGCGACCAGGGTGGAGCAGAGCAGGATGGAGACGATGCGTGGGTTGTGCATGCGCCGGGTCTCCAGCAAGCGCGGTGCCAGCGCGGGCTGCCACCGCGGCACGCGCGCCTACCAGTCGGCGCCGCCCGCGGACAGCCCGACCGGGCACAGGCCGTCGGAGACGGTGCCGAGCTCGCCGGTGGCGACGTCGCAGCTACGATTCTCGACGAGCTCTCGGGCCTCGTCTTCGGTACAGGCCGTGATCGTGACGCCGGTGCGAACCTCGGGGGGACCGCCGCACACCCAGCAGAAGTCCCACGAGCCGGGCGACGCTCCTCCGGGGCAGCCGGTCGACGGCGGTGTCTCCGGGCAGACGCCGCAGTCGGCGGCGCAGGAGCCGCAGCTCGGCAGGGCCGCTGTTCACGAAGCGTGCCGCGACGCAAGTCGCGGCGATGCGCGACCGGGTGCCGCGTGCTGTTGCCGCGCGGACGACATGTGTCGCCGGCCAGCTGTCATCCGACCGCGCCGTCGACCTGGACCGGAAGCGGTCGCGAACCGAACGGTGATAGGGTCGCGAACGTGGTGTCAGATCGCGATCCACCGATCGGCGGCGCGGCGTGAGCGGCCAGCGCACGCCGGCGCTCCCCGCCGAGCTGGCGGCAGCGATCGCGGCGATCCGCCTGCGCGCCGAGGCCGCGTTCCTGGCTCGCCTCAACGCCGGCAGCGGCTTTGGCGATCCGCGGGCCGCGACCCAGCTGCACCTGCGCGACCCGGCGGCGAGCGCGCGGCTGGGCCGCGCCGCGGCGCGACCGAGCGAGACCCACAAGCGCCAGGCGGCCGAGGTCGCGGCGGCGATCGCGACCGCGGAGCAGGCGCCCGCCGACACCTCGCGGCTGGCGCTGGCGGCGGCGCGGCTGGGGTTGTCGCCGGCCGCCGACGCGCTGGTGCGGGTGGCGGTGGCGTACGCGATCGACCCCGACACCCGCGAGCTGATCCACGCGATGTGTGGTCGGCGGCGGCCGGCGCTGTACGCCGACCTCGCCGCCGAGATCCACCCGGCCCTGGCCGCCGCCGCGGAGCTGGCCGCGGTGACCCACGCCCGCGGCGCGCTCCGCGAGGGTGAATGGATGGCGGTCGGCGACGACACCGGCACCGCCCCGATCGTCCTGGCCCGGCGGCTGGTCGACTGGGTGCTCGGTGACGATCGCTTGCCGGCGCCGCTCGATGACGTGGCCACGCTCGGGCTCGCGGATCCGGTGTGGTTGTCGCCGGCCGTGATCGCCGAGGTGGCCGCGATCGCCGACCGGCTCGCGCTCGGCGGCAGCGCACCGGTCGCGGTGCTGGTCCAGGGCGCGCGCGGTGGCGGCCGGCGGGCGGTGGCCAACACCATCGCGACCCGGCTCGGCCGCGAGCTGCTCGCCGCTGACCTCGGTGAGCTGCTGGCCATCGACGGCAAGCCGCGCGGCGCGCTGGTCCGGATCTTCCTCGCCGAGGCGCGGCTGCGAGCCGCGGTGCCCTACCTGGGCGGTGTCGAAGCGCTGGTCGGCGACCGCGAGATCGAACGGGGCGCGATCTCGGCGCTGCGCCGGGGGCCGTCGCCGCTGGTGCTGGGTGGCAGCGGCCGCGGCGTCGCCACGCTGCCGCTCGGGCGTCCGTTCCATCTGGTGCGGCTGCCGCGCGTCGATCTCGACGACCGCGAGCGGGCGTGGCGATCGTCCCTGGCGGCGGTCGGCTGCGATCTGCCGGCGACCGCGACCGCCGAGCTGGCCGGGCGCTACGTGATCGGGCCGGGCGCGATCGCCGAGGTCGCCAGCGAGGCGGCGGCGTTCACGTTGGCGCGCGGCGGCGTCCTCGGTCGCGACGCCCTCGAGGAGGCCGTCACCCGCAGGTTGTCGATCAGCCTGGGTTCGTTCGGCGCCGTGATCAGCCGCAAGGCGCGCTTCGAGGAGATGGTGCTCCACGACGAGGTCGTCGACGCCTTGCGCGACCTGATCGCGATGGTCGGCCAACGCTCGCAGATCCTCGAGCGCTGGGGCTACCAGCGCCACCTCGGCATCTCGCGCGGGGTGTCGGCGCTGTTCTCGGGCGAGCCCGGCACCGGGAAGACCATGGCGGCGAGCGTGGTCGCGTCCGAGCTCGGGCTCGAGCTGATCCGCATCGATCTGTCGCAGGTGGTGTCGAAGTGGGTCGGCGAGACCGAGAAGAACCTGGGCAAGATCTTCGACGAGGCCCAGGACGCAGCCGCGATGCTGCTGTTCGACGAGGCCGACTCGTTGTTCGGCAAGCGCACCGAGGTCAAGAGCGCCCAGGACCGCTACGCCAACCTCGAGGTCAACTACATCCTGCAGCGCATGGAGACGTTCGACGGCATCAGCGTGCTGACCACCAACTTCGAGAGCTCGATCGACCAGGCGCTGCAGCGGCGGCTGAACTTCCGGATCCGGTTCCCGGAACCCGAGATCGGCGAGCGGGTCGAGCTGTGGCGCAAGCTGTTGCCGCCGGAGACCGCGCTGAGCGAGGTGCCGTTCGAGCGCCTGGCCGAGCGCTTCGAGATGACCGGCGGCTACATCAAGAACGCGATCGTCCGCGCCGCCGTGATCGCGGCCCGTGACGGCCGCTCGATGACGACCGACGACCTGTGGAGCGGCGCCCATCACGAGTACGCCGAGATGGGCAAGGTGCTGTCGACCTTGACCCGGACCTGACCGGGCAGGATACAGTGCGGCGCCATGAACACCGACGCCGACGCCCTCACGATCAGGCGCAAGGCGACCGCCCGCGTGGTCTGCCTGGTCGCCGCGGTGTGCGTCATCCTGCCCTGCCTCGGCTTCCGCTGGCTCAAGGCGCCCAAGCCGTACGACGCCGGGCTCAGCCTGTTCGACGCCAGCGAGTGTCACCGCGGCTGGGAAGGCGAGCAGGTGTGCGAGTCGAAGTCGAACCTGACGATCGCCGAGGGCATGCGCAAGAACGACGTCGGGCTCGGCACCTTCGCCTACGCCGGCTGGGCGACGTTCGTGGTGTCGATCGTGTCGGGCCTGAGCCTGGCCGCCGCCGGCGGGCTCGCCTTCAAGGATCGCTTCGTCCGCGAGCCGATCGCGCTCACCACGGTGGCGTTGATCGGCCTGGTGCTCGCGCTCATCACCGCCTGCGTCTTCATCGGCTCGAAGCCGAGCATGTCGGTGGGCGTGGCGTGGCCGTTCTTCCTCTACGGGACGGGCGTCGTCGCGGGCATCGCCGGCGCCCAGATGCTGGCCAAGGCGTTCTCCGACGTCCGTGATCCGTACTGGGATGGCCTGGATCAGAACCCGGGCGCGTGATCGTCACCTGATCGTCACTGGCCGTGCTGGACTGGCCGTGCTGGACTGGCCGTGCTGGACTGGCCTCACCGGCCTTCGAAAGGATCTCATCGATGTCGCTTCGCGGAAAGACCCTCTTCATCACCGGCGCCAGCCGTGGCATCGGCCTCGCCATCGGCCTGCGCGCCGCTCGCGACGGCGCCAACGTGGCGATCATCGCCAAGACCGCCGAGCCCGATCCTCGCCTGCCCGGCACCGTCTACACCGCCGCCAAGGAGATCGAGGACGCCGGCGGCACGGCGCTGCCGCTGGTCACCGACATCCGCTTCGAGGATCAGGTGGCCGCCGCGGTGGCCAAGACCGTCGAGACCTTCGGCGGCATCGACATCCTGGTCAACAACGCGAGCGCCATCCACCTCACCGGCACCACGTCGACGCCGATGAAGCGCTACGACCTGATGCACAGCATCAACACCCGCGGCACGTTCGTGTGCTCGGCGGCCTGCGTGCCGCACCTCAAGAAGGCGGCCAACCCGCACGTCCTCAACCTGTCGCCGCCGCTCAACATGGAGGCGCGCTGGTTCGCGCCCCACGTCGCGTACACGATGGCCAAGTTCGGCATGAGCCTGTGCGTGCTCGGCATGGCCGAGGAGTTCCGGCGCGACGGCATCGCCTTCAACGCGCTGTGGCCGCGCTCGACGATCGCGACCGCGGCGGTCAAGAACTTGCTCGGTGGCGATCAGATGGTGCGCGGCTCGCGCAAGCCCGAGATCATGGGCGACGCGGCGTACGTCATCTTCAACCGGCCGTCGCGCGAGTGCACCGGCAACTTCTTCATCGACGACGAGGTGCTGGCGTCGAGCGGCAAGACCGACCTCACCGAGTACGCGGTCGACCCGACCGCGACGCTGATGCCGGACTTCTTCGTCTGAGGAGACCGGCTGATCCGCGGGTCAACTCGTCGGTGAGCGCGGCGGCTTGAGCTTGATGGTGGCCTTGAGGTTGGCGGTGCCCCTGGACTTCGCGATGAACAGACCGCCGTCGGGCTCGAAGGCGAGGCCGAGCTCGAGCTCGAGCTCGGCGCCTTCGAGGTCGCGGGACAGCTCTCGGTACACGTTCAGGAACGGGCCGCTGACGTGGCGGAGGACGCTCTCGACCTGGCCCCAGTCGCGCTTCACGGTCGGGGTGGTCGCGCCCGGATGGCCGTCACGGACGTCGACCTCGACGGAGGTCCCGTCATCGAGCTTGATCACCTTGCTGTGGCTCATCCGCCCTCCCTGGGGTTGATACCACGGGCCTGCCCAGCGCCGGTCGAAGCGCGCGATGCCAGGGCGTCGCCAGGCCGTCGCTGACCTCAGAGCGTCTCGAGGAACGCGACCAGGTCGGTGATCTGGGTGGCGGTGAGGTCGCTGACCTCGGCCATGCCGTGGACCAGGCCGCGGTCGGCGAGCAGCGCCTCGAGCGTGGCGGCGCTGCCGTCGTGGTAGTAGGGGGCGCTGGCGGCGAGGCCGACCAGCGACGGGGTATCGACGGTGGCCAGGGTGCCCGAGAGCGCGTGGCTCTGGCGGTCGGTCAGGCGCGCGCCGCTGTGGCAGGAGTTGCAGCCGAGCTCGGCCGAGGCGAACAGGGTCTTGCCGCGGGCGACGCGGGCGGCGCTGCGGGTCGGCACGCGCGGCGGGGCCAGGCCCTCGACGAACGCAGCCAGGGCGCGGGTCTCGTCCTTGCGCAGGCCGCCGCCGCCGAGCCGCTTCATCGTCGAGGTCAGGCTGATCGTGAGGTCGGCGTCACCGCCGTCCCACTTGTACGGGTGGGTGCCCATGATGCGGCCGCCGAGCACCGGGGTCTGCAGCTCGTGGCGCTCGATGCGCCACGACAGTCCGTCGGTGCGCGTCTCGGGGTGGCAGCTCGAGCAGGCCATCGCGCCGCGGGTCGAGAGGCGGAAGTCGTTGCCGCGACGGAACAGATCGAAGCCCAGGTGCTCGAGCTCGGTCAGCTTGGTCGCCGCGACTGGCGGTCCCCAGGTGATCTTGGCGACGCGCTTGTCGTCGAGCGCGACCCGCGCGGTCTTGCGCGACACCGCGCAGTAGACCCAGGCGTCGCCGTCATCACCAAACGCCACGCCCTGTGGTCCGCACGAGCGATCGCCGATCGCCACGTCGACGACATGGCGGATGCCGGCTTGCGACGCGGCGTCGACGAACAGCAGCGAATCGGACCCGAAGCCGGCGACGACCAGGCGGTCGCGGGCCGGGTCCCAGGCCAGCGCGCGGGGCTGGTGGATCGCGATCTGCGCCGAGACCTGGCGCGGCAAGTCGGTGTCGCCGCTGGCGATGATCGTGAGCGCGTGGCTGACCGGCGGCTCGAAGCCGCCGCCGTACGATCCGGTGTTCTCGCCGAAGCGCGACTCCTGGAGCGGCGTCGACACCTGGTGCGGCACGATCGCGAGCTGGTTGCCGACGAAGCGGGCCGCGAAGGCGTTGCGCGGGAAGCGCCGGCCGGTGGTGGTGCCGTCGATCGCTTCGACGGTGGCGGCCGCGGTGACCGGCGCGCCGGCGCGGGCCGTGCCGAGCGCGATCGAGCGGGTGGCGCTGGGGTCGGCGAGCTGGATGCGGTCGACGGCGGCGCTGGTCAGGTAGGTGACGATCGCCTGCGCACCGTCGGGCGAGATGGCGACGCCGCGCGGCTCGGGACCGAGCGGGCGGCGCCAGCGGGCGGTGCCGGCCTTGGTGTCGAACGCGACCAGCATGCGGTCGGCGACGGTCGTGACCAGCAGCGTGGCGCCGTCGGGTGACAGCGCCAGGCCGAACGGCTCGGCCGGCGTCGACCAGCGAGCGCGCACGGTTGGCTCGGCGCCGGCGAGGTCGACGACGACGACCTGGTCGCCGCGGCGGTCGGTGACGAACGCGATGCGGGCGGCGCGGTCGACGACCAGCTGCGCCGCGTCGCGGCCGATCGTCAGCCGGGCGAGCTGGTTGCCGCGCAGGTCGAGGCGGACCAGATCGCCGCTGTCGGGATCGATCACCAGCGCCCCATCGGCGAGCGTGGCGATCGTGCCACCGGCGAGGTGGGCCGGGGCGCGGAGGTCGGCACCGGTCGGTGCGCGCGGGCCGCCGAGCGCGGCGCCATCGAGCGCGAAGCTCGGCGGGACGATGTCCTCGTCGTGGATCACCATGCGCTTGGCATGGGATGCGCCGGGCTGGAGCAGGACGGCGGCGGACGACAGGGCGAGGACGGTGGCGAGGGGTGTGCGCACGCGCATCATCGAGGCTCAACGCATGACAACTTCAGAAGGTCTCGGGTTTTCCCCGCTGCTGGCGGCGGATCGGGTGCGCAGCTGTGCGTATAGTCCGTCATTGATCGCGCAACGGCCCGAGATCACGACGGCGCGCCTGGCGATGTACCTGCACGGCCCCGAACACGCGCGCCTGCTCCGCGACCACGTGGTCCGCAACGGCGCCCACCTCGCGCGCTGGTCGCCGGCCTATCCGGACGACTACCTGACCGAGGTCTACTGGAAGATCCGCGGCGACAAGAACGTCGAGGATGCCGCCGACGGCAAGGCGTTCCGCTTCGCCATCGCGTGGCGCGACCAGCCCAAGGATCCGGTGCTGGGGATGATCGCGCTCACCGAGATCGCGCGCGGGCCGCAGCAGCACGCCAACCTCGGCTACGGGCTCGACGAGCGCGACCAGGGCAAGGGCATCATGGTCGAGGCGGTCCGCGCCCTGTGCACCTGGGCGTTCGACGAGTTGCTGCTGCACCGGATCACCGCGAACTACATGCCGACCAACGAACGATCGGCCAAGGTGCTGCGCCGGTGCGGATTCTCGGTGGTCGGGTATGCGAGAGACTATCTGTTCATCAACGGCGCGTGGCGCGACCACGTGCTGACGGCGCTGACGGACCCGCAAGAACGCGCCCCCGGACCGGGCTGCGGCCCAGGGTAGGGTAGGTAGGTAGGAGAATCCGTACCCGTACCGGTACCCGTGCCGGTACCCGTGCCGGTACCCGTGCCGGTACCCGGTGTCCGACTCCGACTCCGACTCCGACTCCGACTCCGACTCCGACTCCGACTCCGACTCCGACTCCGACTCCGACTCCGACTCCGACTTCGACTCCGACTTCGACTCCGACTTCGACTCCGACTTCGACTTCGAGGCCGAGACCGAGGCCGAGGCCGAGACCGAGGCCGATAACCGATCACCGAGCCCGATAACCGAGTCCGTCAGCGCGGGTGAAGCAGCCGCCAGAGCATCGCCTGCAGGCGATCCTCGAGCGCGCGTGCTGGGGCGGCGGCCGACTCCGAGAGATAGCCCCATGCGACCGCGATTCGCAGTGCGGTGATCGCCTCGGCGGCCTCACCCGAAGCGACCCGGAACGCGTGCAGTCGATCGCCGCCGATCCTCTTCCCGCCCTCGGCGATGTTGTTGGCCGCGCTGCTCACCGCGCGCCGCAGCTGCTGCGCCAGGTCCTTGTCTCGGCGGCTCACGTTCTCGGCCATCGGCCCAAGTACGACGATGAGCTCCATCGCGAGCTCATGTGCCTCGAACCTGGGCCTCAGCAGGTGCTTGTCGGTCACGGCGTCGGGCACGGCTCGGTCGGTCATGGTTCCTCGGTTTCGGCGTTCGGGGCTCGGGCTCGGGGTTCGGAGCTCGGAATCGGAGTCGGTCTCGTGCTCGGGTTCGGAGTCGGGGTCGGGGTCGGGGTCGGGGTCGGGGTCGGGGTCGGGGTCGGGGTCGGGGTCGGAGTCGGAGTCGGGGTCGGAGTCGGAGTCGGGGTCGGGGTCGGCGTCGGAATCGAAATCGGGATCGGAAACGGACACCGGGTACCGGTACGGGCACGGGTACGGGTACGGATCCGGATCCTTCTCCCCTCACAGCGGTGCTCCATTCGCTCGCCGTCCCGGTGACGCCGCCTCGGTCGACACCGTGCGGTGCGGTACCATCGGCGCCGTGCCGACGCCGTCCATCGCCCGCGTCAGTGACTGATCGCGGCCGCCCTCGGCACCGTACGTCATCTCCGCGAGCAAGGCGCCATCGGCGCGGCGTACCGTGACGGTGTCGCCGTCGTTGTTGAGCAACAAGCCGCTCGACGCGACACACACCACGCCGCTGATGGCGCGCGCGGCGCCGCCGAAGACCACCAGGCCCTGTCCGGGCGCCAGCACCGTGCCGGCCGCCAGCGTGATCCGGACCCCGACCGCGTCGCTCACCGTGGCGGCGCCGAGATCGAGCGGCGCGTTGCCGGTGTTGATCAGCTCGATCAGCTCGTCGTCGCGTGCCGACCAGGTTCCGTCGCCGTTGCTGTCGTAGCCGTCCGGCGGGTCGGCCAGGACCTCGTTGATCATGAGCGCGCCGGCTGCCGGGCCCGGCCCGGTGGCCGGTGCGCCGAGGACGCGGAGCTCGTCGATGAACCAACCCTCGGTCTGGTTGAGGCTGGCGTCGACGGTTTCGAACGTGAACCGGATGCGGACCTTGCGGCCTGACAGATCGCCGAGGTCCACCAGCCGCGCCACGAAGCCGTCGCTGAAGCCGGTCAGCTTGGTGACGGTCACCATCACCGCGGGGTCGGCGGCATCGATGACCTCGATGCGCAAGCGATCGACCGCGGCCCCACTCTCGACGTCGACGTGCTCGAGGAATGCCAGCTTCGGAGCGGTCACGGCGCCGAGGTCGATCACCGGCGACGTCAACGTGCCGGCGTTGGCGCCGCCGCTGTCGTAGTCGCCGCTCGCCTCGCGGCCATACCAGAAGGCGTGCCGCCCGGTCGCGGCGCGGCGCGACGTCACGTGCCACAGGCCGGTGGCTTGCCAGGCCCGGGCTTCGTCTTCCGCGCCCTCGGCGAACACGACCTCCGGGTCGGGGAGATCGACGCGCGCCAGGTTGGACAGCGGCGAGGTGTTGCCCAGCTCGTCGCTGGCGCGGAGCGCCACGTACACGACGCTCATCGGCGGCACCTCGAAGGTGGCCTCCTGCACCGTGCCGCCGCGCCTCGGCTTGGGCGCCTTGACCGCGGTCGCCCGCGCGAAGCTGGCCTCGGCGATCGGCTTCGCCGACCAGCGCAGATCGAGGTGCGCGACGGTGCCGGACATGCCGTCGTCGCCAGGCGTGGTCCAGCGCACGGCGATCGTGGTGGCGCTGGCGGCGGTCGCGGTCAGATCGCGCACCGATGCCGGCGGCGACCGATCCTCCTCGGCGACGAAGCCCAGCCCGTGACGCTCGGCCGCCGCGTGCAGGACCGCCCGGTTCGGCGTCGGCGTCGCCGGGTCGCCGTCGTCGTCGTCGCGCAGGAAGACGTCGCGCACCGCCGCCGCGATGTCGGGTGCGTTGCTCATGAGCGACGGCAACACCAGCGCGCGCGCCAGCGCGTCGCCGCGGGCCTCGCCGTGCGCAGCCACCAGCCCGCCGCGCAGGTGCCAGACGAACCCGGCCCACGCCTGGCCGAGGTCGTGGACCTCGTCGCGGCCGCCGGCCGGGTATGCGTAGTCGTTGTCGCAGGTTCGCATCGCCTCGCCGCTCTCGAACAGATCGCCGCCGACCTCCGGCTGGCGCAGCAGCAGGCACGCCAGGGCGTCGCCCCAGCCTTCGCTCAACCCGCCGTCCTGGATGCCGCCGAACGTGTCATCGAGGAAGTGACCGTATTCGTGGGCGACGATGCTGGCCTCGGCGCTGTTGTTGCAGCCGCCGCCAGCGCGCAGGAAGTTGAGCGAGCGAGCCGACGGCGAGTAGTACGCGTTGCAGCTGTCGGTCAGGTTGACGCGCACCTCGAGCGGGGCGCCGAGCGCATCGGCGCTAGCCCCGTTGTCGAGCAAGAACCGCCAGGCCGCGGTGGTCGCATGATAGGCCGTGGTCTGCGCCAGCGTGCGCTCGCCGCCGCTGCCACCGAGCAACAGCTCGACCGCCGCACCCACGGTCGCCGTCGCCGAGACGGTGGGGCCGCTGGCGCTCGTCACCTCTGCGGCACGACCGGCGACCGTGGTCGTGACCGAGGACCCGGCGTCGGCGTCGAGCGCGAACGTGCCGTTCGCCGCGGTCAAGACCGTCCGCTGTCCGGCGCGAACCTCGGTGTCGGGCATGACCATCGGCAGTGGCGCGCCGCCCGCACCTGGCGCGCCGCCACGCGCCACCAGGGCGCGGACCGTCCCGCGGGCCTCGTACACCCGATCGTCCTCGACCTCGATCCGACCGGCCCGCGCGCCGGCAGCCCGCACCAGCGCGCGCTGGTGTTGACCGCGCACCGTCACGTCCCACACCAGGGCCAGCTCGCCCCCGAGGTCGCGGATCACCAGCCGCCGCTGTCGGATCACGGCGTCGCCCGGTACCCGCAACGCGACCCGGGCCAGCGCCTCGGCGCGCGCCTGCTCGACCACCGGCGTGGTGTCCACCTCGGCGCCGTGGAACAGGTGGTAGCTCGAGCCCAGCAGCTGCGCCGGCCGCCCGCGGTCGGCGGGCTGGACCGTCAGATACAGGTACGTGCCCTCCACCGGCACACCGCCGATGGACTGCTGCGCATGCACGTAGGTGAGCGGTCTTCCACCCGGCCCGACCTGGGTGGTGGTCGTGGTCGTGAAATCGTCGGCGCTCAGATCTCCAACTGCCGGCGCCAGCGCGGTCGCCGACGCCAGCAGCGCGGCCAGCTCGAGGCCGTGCGCCGTGGCACCCTCGATCGGGGCGCGGTGCCGGTTGCCGCCCCGGACCTCGCGGTCGTACGTCGGCTCGCCACCGCCGGGGACGGCGCGCTCGGCGCACCCGACCACCGCGATCGCGCCCATCATCGCCACCCTCAAGACTCTGGTTCCGGACATCGTCGCTCTCCCTTCGCGCTCGGCGCGGTGAACTGTTCGCGCCCGCCCGGAGCAAGCCGCGGGCCACGATCGCGACCGAGTGACCTCGCGCCTCTACGGCCTCGCTGTCCGCTTCTCGGCCAGCGCGCGTCCGGACGGCGGACGCTGTCCGCAAACCGGACGCCGGGTCAGCGGCCGCAGCTTCGGCCGCACGATCCATCGCGTGGCCACCCCGCCACCCTGCGGAAAACACCGAGGCCGAGGTCGCCCGCCGCGGGTGAGCCACGGGTAGCTGCGGAATTCTCGAGCGACCGGCGCCCGGCTTGCTCTACGATCATCCCGTGCCGGGGGATCCGCCCAACCACGATCGGTGGCCGTTCTCGATCGATCTCGAGGACCTCGACGACGTCGCCGGCGTCGACGAGCTCGAGTTGCCGCCGCGCTCCGTCGACGCTGCGCCTGCGCAGCCCTCGTTCGCCGTCGGCAGCGAGGTCCGGACCCGGGTCGCGGTCGAGTTCCAGCCGGTGCCGAGCGAGCTCGACGTCGCGCTCATGGCCTACCTGCTCGACATCGATATCCTGTCGGCGCCGGCGGCCCCGGCCTCGTCGACCGATGGGGCCATCGACGAGACCCCGACGCCGCGCATGCGGCCATGACGACTGCCGGTTCGCAGGCGCCATCCGGGTCGGCTCGCTGGCGCCTGTAAGTCGGGCCGGTCTCGGCGCGTTGCTGAGCCGTGAGCCCGACTCCTCGCCACGCCTCCATCGTCGTCATCCTGTCCGCCCTGGCCTCGTGTGCTGCCGGCGGCAGCTACAAGCTGGCCCAGGCCACCGGCGCGGCGTCGGCCTCGGTGGCCGCGCCGGCCGACCCGGCTGCCGCGCTGATCCCCGAGCAGCTGGTCATCGAGGGCGCGCTGTTCGTCGAGGTCACCGAGGTCGGCGATCTGGTGCCGGCGCTGCGCGCCCACGTCGAAGCGGCCGGCGGCCGCGTCCTCACCGAGGAGGTCTCGGGCGGCGAGACCTCGTGGAGCGCGAACCTCAAGCTCCGGCTGCCCCCGGAGCAGGTCGAGTCGGTCGTGACCTGGCTCGCCGGCCGCGGCGACATCATCGACAAGCGCATCAACGCCACCGACGTCTCGCGCACGTTGTTCGATCAAGACCTGGCGCTCGAGAACTTGCAGGCCACCAGCGATCGCTTGCAGGCGCTGCTGGCCCAGGGTGCGCTGGTGATGAGCGACATCCTGGCGATCGAAAAGGAACTGACCCGCATCCGCGGCGAGATCGAGTCGATCAAGGGCTCGCAGCGCTTCCTCCGTGACCGGGTCGCCCTCGCCACCCTCGACGTGGCGCTGCGTCGCCGCGATGGTGCGGTGACCATCGCGCGCGCCAAGTTCTACCCCGGCGTGCGGATGGCCACCCTGATGCTGCTCGATCCAGACGGTCGCCAGCGGACCCGCATCGGCGGCAGCCTGGTCCTCCACACCGTCATGCGCAGCGCCAGCCTCGAGCTCGACGTCTTCCAGGCCGAGCCCGCGGGCGCCGCCGGCGACGCCAAGCCGGCCGTGATCGCCAGCTTCGGCGGCGCGGCGTACTCCGACTACCTCGGCCGCGGGCGCCGCCGGGTGCTCAACCCGTACCTCGGCATGCGGCTGGGCTACGCCTACCTCGACAGCTCGCGCTTCGCCCTCCAGGCCGAGGCCGGGCTCGAGCTGTTCAAGCATCGCCACGTCGTCATCGACGCCAGCGTCCGGGGGACCGGCCTGATCGGCAAGCGCACCGACGGTGCCGTGGTCGCTGGTGCCGGGGTGGTGGTCGCCTTCTGATCGGGCAGCGCTTCGACGGCGTCGCGGACCCCGACTGCGCGTAGACTGCGCGTCCATGCGCACCCTCGTCACGGGCGCCACCGGCACGGTCGGTGGCGCGGTCGTCCAGCAGTTGCTGTCCGCCGGTCGCCAGGTCCGGGCGCTGGTGCGCGACCCGGTGAAGGCGAAGCCGCTGCTGCCAGCGGCGGTCGAGTTGCTGGCCGGCGACGTCACCGACCCAGCGTCGGTGGCGCGCGCCGTTGCCGGCTGTGGCGCCGTGTTCCACACCGCCGGCCTGCCCGAGCAGTGGCTGCGCGATCCGCGCCGCTTCACCGAGGTCAACGTCGCCGGCTCGGTCAACGTCGGCGAGGCCGCGCTCGCCGCCGGCGTGGCGACCTTCGTCTACACCAGCACCATCGATGTCTTCGCGTGGACCGCTGGCCAACCGTTCGACGAGTCCACGCTGGCGACCGAGCCCAAGGGCTCGTACTACGAACGCTCCAAGCAGGAGGCCGACCGCGCCATGGTGGCGCTCGCCGCCCGCGGCCTGCCGGTGCGCTACGCCCATCCGGCCGCCGTTTACGGCGACGCGCCGGCGCTGAATCCGGGCCTCAACGACGTGATCGTGCGCCTGCTGCGCGGCCAGGTGCCGCTGCTGCTGCCGGGCGGCATCCCGGTGGTGCTCGCCGCCGACGTCGGTCGCGGTCACCTCCTGCTCGAGACGGCTCCGGTCGGCGCGCGCGCCATCCTGAGCGAGCGCTTCGTCACGCTGGTCGAGCTGGCGCGGGCCGCGGTCGCCGCCGCTGGCTTCGGCAAGGTGCCGCGGGTGATGCCGATCTGGCTGGCGCGCGCGGTCAGCGCCAGCGGCGAGGGCCTGGCCAAGCTGCTGCGCCGGCCGCCGCTGATTCCCGCCGGCCAGCTCCAGTTCCTGCTCGAGGACGTGCACCCGTCGGCGGAGCGGGCGCGGCGCGAGCTGGGCTGGACGCCGACGCCGTTTCCGGACGCCATGGCGAGCGCGGTCGCGGCGTTCCGGGCCCGGGGCTGGATCAAGTAACGCTCGCGCGCGGCTCCTCGCGCTCGCGCCGCAATCCCGCGTTCTGCGTCGGCCTGCTAAGCTACGCCGTGGCCTCGGCTCCCGGCGACGACAACGCCAGCGACGAGACGGCGCCGTTGCGCGGCTCGGGTGCGACCGAGCAGTTCGCGGCGACGGTGACCCGCGGCGGCGGCGGCGGCGGCGGCGGTCCCGCGCTGCACACCGGCGACCAGATCGGGCGCTTCATCCTGCTCGAGCAGATCGGCGCCGGCGGCATGGGCGTGGTCTATGCCGCGCGCGACACCGATCTCGAGCGCCGGGTCGCCATCAAGGTGCTGCGCACCCGCCGCGGCGAGGCGCCGATCGGCGCCATGCGGGCGCGGCTGTTGCGCGAAGCCCAGGCGGCGGCGCGGTTGTCGCACCGCAACGTGGTCACCGTGTACGAGGTCGGCGCCATCGAGGACGGTCCGGCGAGCGGGCAGGTCTTCGTGGCGATGGAGCTGATCGACGGCGAGACGCTGACCCGCTGGCAGGGTCGACCGCGGCCGTGGCGCGACATCGTCCTGGTCTACGCGCAGGCGGCGCGCGGGCTGGCGGCCGCCCACGCCGCCGGGCTGGTCCATCGCGACTTCAAACCCGACAACGCGCTGATCGGCAAGGACGGTGAGGTCCGCGTCACCGACTTCGGGCTGGCGTCGATGACCGGCCACAACGAGGTGTCCGGGGACGGCGTCGCGACGCCGGTGTCGGCGCTGTCGCCGCCGTCGTCGCCGTCGGAACGGCTGACCTCGACCGGCGACATCATGGGCACGCCGCTGTACATGGCGCCCGAGCAGCGCCGCGGCCGCGCCGTCGACGCCCGCGCCGATCAGTACGCGTTCTGCGTGGCGCTGTTCCGGGCTCTTCACGGCGTCTATCCATTCGGGGTCGGGAGCGAGGACGCCCTGGCCCGGCGAGCCGAGGCCTACCAGCTCGAGACGCCGGCCGGCGGCCGCGTGCCGCGCGTGGTGCAGCGCGTGATCGCGCGCGGGCTGCGGCCAGATGCCGGCGCGCGCTGGCCCGACATGGCGGCGCTGATCGAGGCCCTCGAGCGTGCGCTCGGGTCACGGCGCCGGCGCGTGATCCGGGCCGCCGCCGTGGTCGCCGCCGCGGTCGCCGCCGCGGTCGCCGTGGTCGCGTTGCGCGCTGGCGTCGGCGCCGGGCCGACCTGCACCAGCGGCGACGGCGAGGTGGCGGCGGTGTGGAATCGCGACCGCCGCGCTGCCGTCGCCGCCGCGTTCACCGCCAGCGGTCTGCCGGGTGCCGGCGACAGCTGGCGCCGCGTCGAGGGCGCGGTCGATGCCTGGACCCGCGACTGGCTGACCGCGCACGTCGACGCCTGCCGCGCCGCGCGCGTCGACCGCCGCGAGTCGGAGGCGGTGCTGGCCCGCCGCGACGCCTGCCTGGCCGGTCAGCTCGACGTGCTCGACGGCGTGCTCGCGCTGTGGGCCAAGGCCGACCGGGAGACGGTGGCGCGCGCCGCCGAGAGCGCGTTGCGCCTGCCGCGCATCGCCGACTGCGCCACCCCGCCGGCGCTGCCGCCGGGTGGGCGCGAGGCCGGCGCCGCGGCGCTGCGCGCGACCCTGGCCGAGCTCACGGCGGCGGCGATCGGCGGCCGCTTCGCCGACGCGCTGCCGCGGGCCCGCCAGGCGCTGACCGACACCCGCGCGCTCGGCGATCGCGGCCTCGAGGCCGAGGCCGGCCTGCTGCTCGGGCGGCTCGAGCGCCAGGCCGGCGCCGACAGCGCGCGCTCGACGCTGTTCGACGCCGCGGCTGCCTGCGAGGCCGCCGGGCGTGACGGCCTGGCGGTCGAAGCGTGGTCGGAATGGATCTACGTCGCCGCCGCGGCCGGCGTCGCCGACGCCGAGCTCGAGGCCGCCAGTCGGCGCGCCGAGGCCGCGCTGCGCCGCGCCGGCGAGGACCGCCGCCTGCTGGCGCTGCTGCGCAACAACCAGGGCAACTGGGCCTACGAGACCCGCCGCGACGGCGACGCGGTCCGGCTGTTCGACGAGGCGCTGGCGTTGCGCCAGGAGCTGTATGGCGCCGACGATCCGCGGGTCGCCGACATCCTCGACAACCTCGGCAACGCGTGGGCGGGCATGGCCGGCTCGGCGTCCAGCGACACCGCCCGCGACGAGGCGCGGCGCCGTTCGATCGAGTACGCGCAGCGCGGCCTCGACATCCGGCTGCGCGCGCTGGGCGAGGACAGCGCCGCCACCGCGCGCTCGCTGCACAACGTCGCCAGCGCGCTCGAGGCGGTCGACCGTCTCGACGACGCCGACCGCTTTTTCCGCCGCTCGCTGGCGGCCAAGGAGCGCGTGCTCGGTCCCGACCACCCCGGCCTCGGCACCACGCTGGTGCTGCTGGGCCGACTCGCCGAGCGGCGTGGCAACCTCGACGAGGCGCTGGCCCATTTCCAGCGTGGCGCTCGGCTGTGGGACCGACCCGAAGGCGCCGGCGTCGGCCCGCTGTGCACGCCGCTCGGGCACTCGATCGACGTCCTGATGGCGCTGGGGCGACCGGCCGACGCCATCGCGGCCGCCGATCGGTGTGCCGCGGTGCAAGCCGACGATCCTCTCAAGTCCCGCAGCCGCCGCCGCGAGGCGGCGCTGGCGCGGCTCGAGGCCGGACAGGTCGAGGCCGCGCTGGGCGAGCTGCGCGAGCTGGTCGCCGCCGACGCCGAGGCCTACGCCGTCGACGATCCGCGCCGGGCCCGCGGCCTGGTGGCGCTGGCCCGTGCCCAGCGAGCGGCCGGGCAGGCGAGGGCCGCGGCGGCGACGATCGATCGTGCGGCCCGGCTGGTGGCCGCCAGCGTCGATGCGTCGCCCGGGCTGCGCGCCGAGGTCGCCATCACGCGCGCAGAGATCGACCACGCGCTCGGCCGGCGCGCCGCCGCCGCTGCAACCGCGGCGCTGGCGTTGTGTCCCGGCGAAGCCTGCGGGGTCGCCGTGTACGGGCTGCGCCGCCGGGCCGCGGCGCTGGCGCCACGCTAGCGAGGCGGCGCGTGAGCGCGGCGTCAGAGCTGCGTCAGGGCGGCCGGTCTCGACACGGCTGGTAGACCGGTTCTTGGCTCCGTGCGTCTGGATGCCATCACCACCGGGGTCACCATGTCCAGAATCCAGGTTTCCACCCTCTGCGCCCTCGCGCTGTGCGCCGGCGCCGGATCGGCCGCCGCCGATCCCACCTCCGACCTGATCATCGACATCGACGTCGGCGAGCCGATCATGGTCGCCGATCAGGACGGCAAGGCCTACATCGAGATCGCGATCACCGGCTTCGACAGCGCCGGGACGCGGGCGCCGGTCAACCTCGCGCTGGTGATCGATCGCTCCGGCTCGATGCGCGGCGACCGTCTCGAGAAGGCCAAGATGGCCGCGCTCCTGGTCGTCGATCGCCTGGGTCCCGCGGACATCCTCAGCATCGTCACCTTCGACAGCTCGGTCGAGGTCCTGGTGCCGGCCGGCAAGGTCACCGACCCGGAGTCGATCCGGCGCCAGATCATGGCGATCAGCGACCGCGGCCAGACCGCGCTCCACGCCGGCGTCAACACCGGCCTGGGCCAGGTCCGCGAGTTTCTCGAGAAGTCGCGCGTCAACCGCCTCATCCTGCTGTCCGATGGCCAGGCCAACGTCGGGCCCAGCTCACCCGCCGAGCTGTCGGCGCTCGGCGTCGAGGCCGGACGGCTGGGCATCCCGGTCACCACCATCGGCCTCGGCCTCGGCTACAACGAGGACCTCATGACCCAGCTGGCGCTGTCGAGCGACGGCAATCATGGCTTCGCCGAGACCCCCGACCAGCTCGACGCCATCTTCGGCCACGAGCTCGGTGACGTGATGTCGGTGGTCGCCAACGACGTCATCATCGAGATCGAGTTCGCCCCCGGCATCAAGCCGATCCGCGGTCTCAACCGGCCGATCTCGATCACCGGCGCCAAGGCCCAGCTCAAGCTCAACCAGATCTACGGCAAGCAGCGCAAGAACGTGATCGTCGAGGTCGCGGTGCCCAGGGGCGCCGCCGGCAAGACCCGCAAGCTCGCCAACGTCGCGGTCGCCTACCGCAACCTGGCCACCAAGAAGACCGCCAAGGTGGCCGACACGGTCGCGGTGACGTTCGACCGCTCGCGAGCCAACGTCGAGAAGACCGCCAACAAGACCGTCATGGTGGGGGTGGTCGCCGCGCTGGCCAACGAGCGCCAGAAAGAAGCCGTGGCGCTGCGCGATCAGGGCAAGACCGCCGCCGCCAAGAAGGTGCTGCAGCAGAACGCCGAGTACCTGCGCAAGAAGGGCAAGTCGTACGGCTCGGCCAAGCTCGACGACTTCGCCGCCGAGGCCGACGAGGACGCGACCGCGGTCGACAGCGATGGCGACTGGAACAAGAACCGCAAGGGCATGGCGAAGGACTCGAACGCCCGCGCGACGTCGCAGTCCTGGTGATGCCTGGCCTGCCCAGGCGAACTGCCCAGGCAATCACGCCGCCGATCGCGTAGCGGGCCGAGGTCGCGTCCGCCGATGCTGGCATGGCTCGTGCTCCATGCGGCGGCGGAGGTATCACGTGAAGGCAACCTATCGATCGTTCGTGGTCACGGCCGGGATGGCGACGCTGGGCATCACCAGCGCGCTCCTCGGTCGCGCCGAAGCCAGTCCCGAGTGGTGCAATGCGGCGGGCGTGAACCGGGCCCCCGAGAACGTCAACGACGCGATCACGGATCCTGATGTGCGTGACGCGCTGGCCCACCTGGTCGGCGCCTCCTGCAGCAAGGACCACCGGGCGATCGAGCGAGCGACCGAGCTCGAGTCCGCCCGCGCGCGATGGAACCAGGAGCTCGACATCACCGACGCCGAGTGGGCGACCGACGTCGTGGTGTGGGCGACCCGCAGTCAGGGCGCCCGCAACTCGCCGATCCTGTCGTACGACAACAAGCAGGCCTGGTCGACGCTCGATCCGATCGCGCAGTACGCCCTGATGTTCAACAGCTCCAACGATCGCCACTACGTCACGGACGCGCTCGGCGACCAGCTGAGCGAGGCCGGGCGGCTCGGCTATGTCCAGGTCTGTCTCGACAGCCGCAAGCCCACCGAGTGGGCCCTGTGTCAGCCCGACATCGAGGCCCTGGATCGCAAGAAGCTCGCCGCCGAGCTGCGCGCCGACAAGCTTCGCACCGGGTTCGAGCGGATGACGATCCGGATCGCGTACCAGCTCGTGCAACCCAAGCTGGTCGCGCGCGCCGCCGCCATCAAGCAACTGGTCGCCAAGGATCCCGGCTACGCCAAGCTGTTCGAGCTGGCGGCGGCCGCTCGCCGCACCTGGGTCGCGCATCCGCCCGACGCCACGGCCCTCGCCGCCGCGCGCGCGATGGATGACGCCCGGGTGACCAACTCGGGCAAGGCCTTCGAGGGCTGTGAGGACACGACCTGGAAGGCGTTCGCGACCACGGTATCGGCGATCCCGGCCCAGAAGTTCGCCGACCTCAAGCCGGCGCCGCTCGACTTCATCTATGGCTCGGTCGGCGTGCTGGTCAACGATCCGGACACCTACCTGGCCGCGGTCGCGCTCTACACCTGCCAGGCCCGCAAGCCCGACGCGTTGATCCGGTTCCTGGGCTCCGCGATGAAGCGTTGGCCCGGCTTCCGTGGTCCGCGGAGCGCGGGGCTCACGGCGATGATCACCGGTGCCGTGACCCTCGACGATCGCGACGCCAAGATCGAGTATCCCGACATCCAGCGTGGCGACTGGTTCCGGGGCGACTCGTCGACTCGCGGTGGCGGCGGCGGCCCGGTCGCGGCGGTGAAACCCGACGGGGCCGTCACCAAGGTCGACTTCGTCAAGAAGCTGCGCAAGGAGAAGGTGTGCAGCGACTGGAAGGACACCAACCAGGTGGTCCAGATCTCGCCGAGTGGTGCGCTGATCTACGGCTACACCTGCCTCAAGTACGAATCGGTGACGATCAACGACGCCTCCCGCCCGCAGACCGTCAACAGCCGATACGCCGGCGGTGTGAAGGCCAAGACCAGCGTCGCCATCATCGAGGACGTCGTGCTCGCGGTGTGGCCCAAGGCCGGCGCGGCGCCGAGCATGGTGTTCGGCGTCGCCGTCAAGTAAGGGTCCGGGAGCTCATCGCCGCTGCGTGCGCAGCCAGGCGTCGCTGGGCGCGACCAGCTCGGCGGCGCCCGGCGTCGTGACCATCTCGGCGCGGGCGGCGCGAGCGGCGGCCAGGCCGCCGGCGCGATCACGGCCGGACTCGACCAGCGCGCGGGCCCGATCGAAGCGGGCCTTGACGTGCAACACCGTCTGGCCAGCCCCGACCGGGATCGCGAGCGCGCGGTCGAGGGTCGCGATCGCCGCGGCGTGGTCGCCGCGCGACACCTGACAGGCTCCGATCGCGGACAGCGGGTAGACCAGGTACGGATGGGCGTCGCCGAGCGAGGCGGCGAACAGCTCGAGGGCGCGCCGGAAGTCGGGCAGCGCGGCGGCGCAGTCGCCGGACTTGGTAGCGAGCTCGCCGCGGTTGAACAGGGTGATGCCGTGGTTGCTGTCGCGGCCGTCGAGCGTCTCGAAGATCGCGATCGCCTCGTCGTAGCGGGCGCCGGCCTCGGCGACGCGGCCGAGCCCGCCCAGGGCCAGGCCCTCGGTCATCATCGCCACCGCGAGATCGCGGCGGCTCGCCGCCCCGGCGGCGCGGAAGATGCGGACCGCGCGGGCCAGCGCGGCCAGCGCCTCGTCGTGGCGGCCGAGGGCCTGGTGCGCGGCCGCCAGCGAGATGAGCGCGCTGGCCAGGACCGGAGACTCGCCGCCGCGCGCGGCGCGGATGTCGACGCCGGTCTGGTACGCGGCGAGCGCTTCGTCGGGCTTGCCTTGCCAGCGCAGCGACTCGCCGAGCGCCTGCCACGTGATCGCGGTCTCGGGGTGCTGGCCGCCGTAGGCCGCGGTGGTGAGGGCGATCGAGCTGCGGAACGCCGGTTCGGCGAGGTCGTAGCGACCGCGGGCCTGTTCGATGGTGCCGACCTGGTACTCCAGATCGCCGAGCAGGGCGGCGGTGCGCAGCTCCGATGCCGGTGGCCCACCGTCCAGGATCAGGGTGCGCGCCTCGGCCAGCGCCGCCTGGCCATCGTCGGTGCGGCCGGCCAGGTGGAGCACCATCCCCGACGTCGTGAGCAACGTCACCCGCGCCTCGATCTCGTCGCCGGCCCGCTTCACCGTCGCGCGCGCCACCGGCAAGAGCGCCAGCGCCTCGTCGGGTTTGCCCTGTCCCTGGCCGACCTCCTGGAGCAGGCGGGTCCAGGCCCAGGCCGCCAGATCGTCGTCGTGGGAGCCGGCGGCGACCTCGGTCAGCTCGCGCAGGCTCTCGATCGCGCCGCCGCCGCCGGTGGTGGCGAACGCGATCTCGGCGTTGACCCACAACGCTCGCGCCAGCGCCGGCGGGTGATCGGTCGCGCGCGCGCGTGCGACCAGCGCCTGGCCACGGTCGGGCAACCCGGCGTGATCGCCGATGCGGAGCGCCGCCATGATCGCGTCGGCGTCGGCCGTGATGGCATCGACGGCGCGGCGGCGGGCGGGATCCTCGGGCGGGGGTACCAGCGCGAGCAGCGCGACGGCGTCGGCGCAGGCGTCGAGCGGCGGTAGCCGGGCGACCTCGACGACGGCGCGATCGACCGCCGCCGGGCCGGTGGCCGCGACCAGCGCCGCCGTGGTCGCGCGCAGCTCGGCGAGCCGGCGATCGAGACACGCGACGCGAGCGTCGTGCAGGGAGTCCGACTCGCGGTGCGTGACGCGATTGGCACGACAGACGTCGATGGCCATCGAGCGCCACTGGCCAGCGTGGCGGTCGAGCGCGCCCTCGATCGCCTTCCAGCGCGTCGCGCCCTGGGCGGGGTCGGCGGCGATCACGCCAGCGCGCAGCCCCGCGGCGCGCGCCGGGTGCCACACCCGGTCGATCGGCGCGGCGACGTCGGGGCAGGGATCGCCGCGGCCACCGCCGCCCACCGCCACCGCCGCGAGCGCCGCGCCGATCACGACGGCGCCGGCACCGCCGAGCGCCAGCGCGCGCCGCCGCCGCGGCGTTCGCTCCAGCGTATCGACCACGGCGTCGATCGACGGCCAGCGCGCTTCCGGATCGACGGCCAGGCCGCGGACCAGCGCGCGCTCCAGCCACGACGGCACGCCACGCCGGCGGGGCGCTGGCCGGCGCTGGCCGGCGATCACCGCCGCGCGCAGGCTGGCGACATCATCGCCGCCGAACGGGTGCTCGCCGTACACGCCTTCCCACAGCGCGACACAGAACGCGAACTGATCGGCCTGGCGAGTGACGCGGCCGCCGCGGTGTTGCTCGGGCGCCATGTAGCGGGGCGTGCCGATCACCGCGCCGGCTGCGGTCAGCGGCGACGCCAGCAGGCGGCCGGCGCCCGACGGCGGCGCTGGGGTTGGCCCGGCCGCCGCCCGATCTTCATCGGTGACCGCGTCGCCAGCCGTCGCCCCGACGGTCTCGTCGAGCTCGGCCGACGCCCGGCCGCCGGTCGACGACGACGTGGCACCCTCGCTCACCGCCCCGCCGCGGTCGAGTCGCGCCAGGCCGAAGTCGCTGACCCGCACGCGCCCCTCACCATCGATCAGCAGGTTCGACGGCTTGAAGTCGCGGTGGACCAGGTCGCGGGCGTGGACCGCACCGAGGCCGCGCCCGGCCTGGACGAACAGGGCCAGGATCTCGCGCCAGCCATGGTCGCCGGTCGCCAGGTAGCGATCGAGGCTCACGCCCTCGATCAGCTCCATCGCGATGAACACCTTGCCGTCGTGGCTGCCCAGCTCGTACACCGCGACCACGTTGGGGTGTGACAGCGTGGCCAGCGCCTGGGCCTCGCGCAGCAGCCGGGTCGGATCGGCGCGCTGATCGCGTAGCAGCTTGATCGCCACCGCGCGACCCAGCTCCGGGTCGCGGGCCTCGTGCACGGTGCCCATGCCGCCGTCGCCGAGGTGGCGGGTGAGCACGAAGCGACCGATCCGCGCACCGGCGACGAGCTCGGAACCGGCGACCGGCCGCCGGGTCCCCGGCTCCGTGGCCGCATCTCCGCCGCTGGGCGTCCCGTCGGCCACCGGCGCGGTCAAGGCGGCGCCGGCACCGGTGCGGCGCCGGCCTCGCCCAGCGTCGCCGGCAGCGGCGGCAGCTCGGTGATCGCCGGCAGGAGCTGGATCTCGATGCGGCGGTTGCGCTGCCGGTCGCCGGCGCTGGCGTTGCCGCTCAGCGGGTCGTGCTCGCCGACGCCGGCCGCCACCAGCGAGTCGGCCTTCATCCCGGCCTTGGCCAGGAAGCGGGTCACCGTCAGCGCGCGCGCCGTCGACAGCTCCCAGTTGTCCTGGTAGACGCTGTTCTTGAGCGGGGCGTTGTCGGTGTGACCGACGACCAGGAAGCGGCGATCCGGAAACTGCTTGAGGACCACGCCGACCTCGATGACGGCGATCTGACCTTTTTCCGACAGCTCGGCCGAGCCCGACGGGAACAGGACCTCGGCCGGCAGCTCGACCACCAGGCTGCCGCGCCGCGCCGCCACCTTGAGCTGGCCAGTATCGATCATCTTCGCGAACTGGCCCTGGATGTCGGCGATCGCCGCCATCCGTTTCTCGGTCTCGACCCGCTGCGTCCGCAGCGCGGTCAGCTCGTCCTTGGTCGCTGACAGGTTGCTCTGCATCCTGGCCAGCTGGTCATCGTTGGCCTTGGCCTGGGCCGCGACCTTGGTGAGCTCGGCGTCGCACGCGGTGGCGCGCTCGCTGGCCAGGCGCCGCCCCTCCTGCGCTGGGGTCAGCGAGTCGCGGCAGGCGACGAACGCGTCGTTGTCGCGCCCGGCCTGCTGGTACTGCGTCCACGCCAGGTAGCCGGCGCCACCGACGCCGGCGGTCATCGCGATCGCGTACGCCCACAGCCGGAACGGAAACCCGCGCGCCGGCTTCGCGGACGGTTCGGGGCTCGGTTTCAGCGCTGCGTCCTTGGCCATGGGACCTCCGCGGCGACTGTAGCGCGGCGCTCACGGCCGCGCGACGGCGGCCGGCTCCCAGCGGGCTCGCTCGCCGGTGCCGAGCTGGCCGTGGCGGTTCTCGCCCCAGCAGTACAGCCGGCGTTCGACGGCGTCGCGGATCCCGCAGCTCGAGACGTTGCCAGCCGAGAGTGCGACCCAGTCGGTCGCGCCGGCGATCGGCGCACCGAGCGCCGAACGGCCGTACGGTGTGCCGTCGCCGAGCTGGCCGCTGTCGTTGGCGCCGAAACAATGCAGGACCCCGGTGGCGCGCAGGGCGCAGGTGTGGGCGTTGCCGACGTCGACGTCGATCCAGTCGGCGGAACCAGCGACCAGGCGTTGCTGGTAGCCGCTGCCCAGCTCGTTGCCGAGCTGGCCCTGGCCATTCTCGCCCCAGCACCACAGGCCACCCGAGTTGCCGAGCTCGCTGAGGATCCCGCACGCGTGGTGGTAGCCGGCGGCGGCGTCGATCCAGCTGTCGGCGACCGCGATCGTCGGATCTTCCACCTGCACCGGGATGACCACCGGGTCGTCCAGGGTGGGATCCGTCGCCGCCTGGCCGGCGGCGTTCTGCCCCCAGCAGTAGAGAATCCCGGCCGCGCCGCCGCCCGAGATCCCGCAGCCGAAGATGACGCCCATCGTGACCCGCGACCACGCCGCCGGTCCGGCGCCGATCGGCGTCGGCACGTTCACCGGCGGGCTCGACGCCGCAGCGTTGCCGAGCTCGGTGCCCGCGTTGGCGCCCCAGCAGCGCCGGGCGCCGCCGCTGGCCGCCACCCCGCAGGTCGAATCGGTCCCGGTCGACAGCGTGCTCAGCGCGACGGCGTCGACCGCGGTCGGGACGTAGGCGCTCGCCGCCGCGACGCCGCGCTGACTGCGGTCGTTCGCGCCCCAGCAGTGCAACAGGCCGGTCGTGGTCGTGATCGCGCACGAGTGGCGGTCGCCGGCGACGATGTGCTGGAAGCTGGCCGCCGAGTCGATCGCGATCGGCGCCGGGTAGACCGGCTCGATCATCGTCACCCCACCGCCGAGCTGTCCGGACAGGTTGGAGCCCCAGCAGTACGCGACGCCGCTCATGGTCACGGCGCAGGTGTGCTCGACCCCGACGTCGACCTGCCGCCACGGCGCGTGGCCTCCGAGCACCTCGACCGGGGTCCGGTGATCGGCGATGACGCCGTCGCCGAGCTGGCCGTCGCCGTTGTCACCCCAGCACGCGATGACGCCGGCGGCGTCGAGCGCGCATGCGTACGCCGCGCCGACGTCGACCTCGAGGACCGTCCCCAGCCCGGCGACCACCACCGGATCCTCGCCGCTCTGGGTCGGCGGTGAGCCCAGCGCGCCCTCGCTGTTGCCGCCCCAGCACGAGACCACGCCGTCGGTGACCAGGCAGCCGCCGAAGCCCCCGGCCGCCACCCGGTCGGCGCCGGTGATGCCGGCGTAGCGGGTCGGGACCGCGGCCGGGTCGCCGCCCGGCAGGTGGAAGCGCTCGCCCCAGCACGACAGCTGCCCGACGGCGTCGAGCGCGCACGCCGCGTACTCCCCGACCGCGACCCGGCTCCAGTCGACGACGCCGTCGTCGAGGACCGGGGTGGGCGCGAACCGACTGGTGTTGCCGCCGTCGCCGATCCGGCCGTCGGAGGGGTCGTAGCCCCAGCACGCGATCTCGCCGCGCTGCGCCGGCGCGCCGTGGATGGCGCACAGATGGTAGGGGCCGGCGCTGATCGAGCGCCAGTCGGTGGCGGTGCCGACCCGCTGTGGTTCCGCGAAGACGCCGGTCCTCGCGCCGAGGCCGAGCTGCCCCTCGACGCTGGTCCCGAAGCACCACAGCGTGCCGTCGTCGCGCAGCGCACAGGTGGAGAAGGCGCCGGTCGCCACCTCGGTCCACGCCGCGCCGGTGAGCCCGGTCGGATCGGCGACCCGGGTCGGCGCCACGAAGTTGCCGGCGCCGACGCCGCACTGGCGATCGTCGTTGATGCCCCAGCACCACAGCGTGCCACCGGCGCGGATGGCGCAGGTGTGCCGGAGGCCGGCGTTGACCCGGACCCAGTCGGTCGTCGGACCGCCGACGTCGACGCGCAGCGGCGTCCCGCTCCGCGCCGGGCTGGCCAACCCGAGCTGGCGGAAGTCGTTGTTGCCCCAGCACCACAGGGCGCGGTCGGCGTCGATCGCGCAGGCGTGGTAGCTGCCCACCGATAGCTGGCTCCAGTCTCCGATCGCCGCGGCGTCGATGCCGCCGTCATCGTCGTCGTCGCACGAGTCACCCTGGCGGACGCACAGGCCGGCGGCGCAGGTCAGGCCGCTCGGGCAGTCGCGGTCTCCGCCGCAGGTCGCCACGCACGAGCGGATGGCCGGGTCGTAGCAGGCGGTGAGCCCGACCAGCGCGCTGACCAGCAGCACGAGCGTCACGCCGAGCGTCCACCGAGCGACCATGATCCATCCTACCCCGCGTCCGCACCGGGCGCGTCAGCTCGACGCCGAAGTGTAGCTGCGGATGGCCAACGACCACACGGTGCGCGCGATCACGAAGAAGACCGCGGCGCCGCCGAGGCAGGCGGCAGCGGTGGGCACCGACAGGTCGCCGAGCAGCGCCATCGCTGGATAGCTGGTCATGAGCGCGAGCGGGACGACGAAGGTGAAGATGATGCGCCACACGCCGCGGAAGACGTGGATCGGCCAGCGCGCGGCGTCGAAGACCGCGCCGAGCAGGAACGACAGGTTGTCCATGCGCACCACCCAGAACGCCGCGGCGACGATCAGGATCCACAGCGAGTACATCACCGCCACCGCGGCGGCGCACAGCACCAGCGCCGCCCCCAGCTCGGCGGGGCCGGGGGCGCGGCCGAGCTCGCGGAACGCGTAGACCACGATGGCCACGCCGGCCAGTACGTCGATGATGCGCCACGGCGCGAAGCGCGCGGTCGAGACCAGGAACTGAGCGTCGGCGGGCTTGAGCAGGGTGTAGTCGAACGAGCCGGTGCGGATGCGCTCGACCACCGCGATCAGCGACGGATTGATGGCGCCCTCGAGCACGCCGCGCATGATCGTGAACAGGCCCATCACCACCAGCGCCGGCGCGAAGCCCCAGCCGGCGACGGTGGTGCGGTCGCCGTACAGCACCAGCAGCGGGAACAGCGCCAGGGCGGTCCACGCCAGCGACATGAAGCCCTCGATGATGAAGTCGGCGCGGTACTGCATCGCCGTGAGCAGCGAGGTGCGCATCGACACCGCGAGCAGGCGGAGGTAGTAGCCGAACCTCATCGCACCCGGTCCCAGGCCCCATGCCGCTCACGGATAAAACGGTGCCGCGCACGATCTTTCCCGTTCGTGCTGAGCAAGTCCCCAGCGCCACCGATCGACTCGGCCCCTGCGGGGCCTCGCTCAGGAGGATCAGTCCCGTTCGTGCTGAGCAAGTCCCGAGCGCCAGCGAGGGACGCGTCGAAGCACGGGGCCCAGCGGGCCCTGTCCTTCGACTCGGCCCCTGCGGGGCCTCGCTCAGGACGAACGGGTCTGACGCACGACGTGAACGGCACTGGCTAGGCCCCGTAGGCCTCGAAGCGGCGCACGCCGGCGCGCCAGGCCAGCGCGGCGGTGACCAGCATGATCGCCGCCCACGCCCACTGCGTCATCACCACCGCGGCGGCCGCGGCCGCATCGGCGTGGCGGCCGATCAGGATCTCGACCGGCGCGCCGAGCATGTAGCGGAACGGCAGCCACTCGGCGGCGGCGGCCATCCAGCCCGGCATGAGATCGATCGGAATGAGATAGCCCGACAGCAGCATGAACAGGCCGAAGTAGACCTCGACCAGCGCCATCGACTTCTCGAGGAAGAACGCGAGCGCGCCGATGGCGACGAAGGTCCCGAAGGTGAGCAGCCAGGCGCCGGCCAGCGACAGCACGAACAGGCCGGCGCGCGCCGGATCGTCGATGACGACGTGGCGGGCGTCGGTGAGGAACATGATGACGATCACCGGCGTCACCACCACCAGGCGCAGCGGGATCGCCGCCAGGTGGGTGGCCAGGTAGCTGGCGAACGGGTGGACCGGGCGCAAGAGGCGCATCGACAGCGTGCCCATGCGGATCTCCTCGCCGATCTGCCACGCCACCCAGTTGCTGGTCAGGTTGCGCACGATCAGCGCGGCCAGGTAGTAGGCGACGAAGTCGGCCTGGGTGTAGGCCCGAAACGGCGCCTCGTCGGCGACGCTGGTCCACAGCGACAGCATCACCAGCGGCATCGTCGTGGTCAGGATCCACACGATCATCTCGGCGCGGTACGCGATGGTCTCGGCCAGGCCGATGCGCAGCATGGTGGGCATGGCCCGCAGCTCGGCCCTCATGTCGCGCCCTGCGACTCGACCGGGGTGGGGGCGGCGGTCTTGTCCTTGAACAGCTTGCGCATCACGTCTTCGAGCGGCGGATCCTCGATGGCCAGGTCGCCGATGCCGTCGACGCCGAGCAGGTGACCGATGACCTCGCGCAGGCGATGCTCCGCGACCTCGAGCGTGGTGCGCGCACCGTCGCGGCTGACCAGGCGACCGAGCCGGTCCAGCACCTCGGCCGCCACCGCGCCCGAGAACGAGACCCGCTTGTCGGGCATCATGGCCTTGACCAGCGCGCGCAGGTCGCCATCGTGGATGAGGCGGCCGCCGTCGATCACGATCACCCGCGGGCACAGCGCGACCACGTCGTCCATGTAGTGCGAGGTCAGCATCACGGTGGCGTCGTGGCGCTGGTTGTACTCGCGGATGAACTCGCGGATCGTGACCTGCATCGCGACGTCGAGCCCGATGGTCGGCTCGTCGAGGAACAGCGTGGTCGGGCGGTGGAGCAGGGCGGCGGCCAGCTCGCACTTCATGCGCTCGCCGAGCGACAGCTGGCGGGTCGGCTTCTGGGCCAGCTCCTTCAGATCGAGGAGCTCGGTGAGCTCGGCCAGGGTCTTCGCGTATTCGGCCGCGGCGACGCCGAACACGGCGCCGTTGAGGGTCCAGGTATCGGCGGGCGGCAGGTCCCAGATCAGCTGCTGCTTCTGGCCCATCACCAGCGTGATCTGGCGCAGGAACGCGGCGGCGCGTTTCTGGGGCCGGTGCGCGGCGACCGTGACCTCGCCGGCGGTCGGATGCAGCAGCCCGGCCAGCACCTTGAGGGTCGTGGTCTTGCCGGCTCCGTTGGGGCCCAGGAAGCCGACCCGCTCGCCGCGCTCGATGCGGAACGACACGCCGTCGACCGCCTTGACGGTGTCGTACGTGCGTCGCACCACCGAGCGCAGCGCCGCGGCCAGGCCGGGGGGGCGCTTGTGCACCTTGAAGTGCTTCTTCAGGTCGCGGACCTCGATCACGGCGGGCCGGCGAGCGTAGCAGCTATACTCGGCTGGTGAAGTGGACGGCCCTGGTCCTGGTCCCGCTGGCGGCGTGCAAGTCGGACGGCCGCGACGCGTCGCGCGAGGCGCCGCCCGCGGCGCAGCGGCTGCAGCTGCCGATCGGCCCCGATGCCGCGCCGCCGCCACCGCCACCGCCGCCGCCACCAGCGCCACCGTCACCCGGCCCCGGTGCGCACGCCCAGTACCCGACGCCGCGCGGCGCCGGTACCCAGGATCTGTTCTTCCTCGAGGAACCGGTGCGCGGCCCGCACGTGACCCGGGTGGCCCGGCCGTCGCGCGGGCGGCTGGTCGTGACCCGTCACGGCCATTGCGAGCTGCAGGCGGCCGGCCTGGCGTGCGGCGAGACCCCGCCGTCGCGCGGCGATCTGGCCGCGGTGCGCGTCGGCCGCCGCGACGGGCGGCCGGTGCTGGTCGAGTGGCTGGTCGGCGGCCGTGCCGAGCGGACCGCGATCCTGGCCTACGACGCCAGCGGCGCGTTGATCCAGCTGGCGCGCCTCGACCGCGCCGGCGACATCGACTCGGTGCGGAGCTACGATCCACCCGGGCGGCGCTACACCGAGCGCAACCGCGATGGCTCGAACGCGCTCGACGGCTGCGGTGGGCTCGAGCTCGAGCTCGACGACGCCGGCCAGGTCGCGAGCGAGACCTGCCTGCAGTGGCTCGGCGAGCCGATGCGCGACACCAACGGCGTCACCACGACGCGCTACCAGCGCGACCCGAGCGGCTTCGTGGTGCGCGCGGAGCGGTTCGGTCTCGATGGCGCGCCGCTGGTCGGCGCCCGCGACGCCGTGCACCGCATCGATACCGAGCGCGACGGCAGCGGCCGGCCCAGCGTCGAGCACTACCTCGGCATCGACAGCAAGCCGACCCCATCGGCGGCCGAGCACGGCTGCTTCGGGCTGGCCCGCGACCACGAGCGTGGCCAGGAGCGGCGCCGGCGTTGCATCGAGGCCGACGGTCGTCCGCGCCGCGACACCGACGGCGTGGCCGCGGTGGAGATCGTGCACGACCCGCGGGGCTGCGCGGTGGAGACCCGGTACGTCGGGCTCGGCGGTGAGGCGGTGCTGCGCGACGGCGTCGCCGTTCACGACGACACCGTCGACGCGCGCTGCCGCGTCACCGTGGCCTCGTGTCGCGACGTCGACCGCGACCTGGTGGCGTGCGCGGCCGGGGAGCCGGCGGCCTTCCACCACCAGCTCGACCGCAACGGCCGCATCGCCGCGTCGACCTTCATCGACGACGACGGCGATGCCGGCGTCGACCCGTCGTACGGCGCCGCCGAGGTCCGCTACCGCTACGACCAGCTCGGGCGGCAGGTCAGCGAGTCGTGCCATGACGCCAGCGGTGACAACATCGAGTGCGCGCGCACCGGCTTCCACCGCACCGCCGACACCCTCGACGCCAACGGCCGGATCGCCGAGCGCCGCTTCTTCGCCACCGATGGGACGGCGGCGACCAACCGCGGCACCGTGCGCCGCCGCTACCTCTACGACAACTACGATCACCTGGCCGAGGCCCAGAACCTCGATGAGGATGGTGCGCTGGTCGCCGCCGACGGCATGGCGATCAAGCGCAACTACTACGACGATCGGCACCGTCTGTTCGGCCTGGTGCTGCTCGACACCAACGGGCAGCCGGCCCACTACGCGTCGTGTTTCACCGGCGTCGAGTGCCCCGACGATCCATGGCACGCGGTGCGCGTCGTGCGCTCACCCGACGGCCGCGTGACCCACAACCACTACTTCGACCATCACGGCAAGCTCATGGTCACGATCGACTGTCGCCAGGATCAGTGCTGGGGCGTCGACTGACGGGCGGCGGGCGTGCTAACGGGTGGCGATCGAGAAGTGCGCCACCGCCAGGGTCGATGGCGTCTCGGCGGCGGCGGGTGGGTTGGCGGTCACCATCAGCACGCGGTACGGCACCTTGATCGCCTTGCCGGCGACGCGGAACGTGCCGGTGACGTGACCCATGACCACCGTATAGTGCTGCATGTCGGGTTCGTCGAACCTCATCGCGTCGATGGTGGCCAGCTCGAGTGACTTCCACTTGCCCAGCGCGGCGGCGACCTTGGCCTTGCCCACGAACAGCTCCTTCGGCGCGCTGCCGACCAGCACCGCGGCGGCGTCCTTGTGGACCCGCTTGGCCCAGGCCGCGACGCGGTGTGGCTGCCAGTCGTCGTCCGGCATGCGGTCCTCGTCGGCGATTCCGAACGACGGCAGCGCCGGCAGCTTGCCGGCCGCGGCGGCGGCGAACGCGGCCTTGTCGTCGACGGCCTCGCTGAGGTGCGCCGCCACCACACGATAGTCCTGCACGGTGTCCTCGCGATCGAGGGCCTCGCGCATGCCGACCACGGCGGTCAGGCGCCACCTGGTCGTGGTGGCGCCGCTGACCACCAGGGTGGCGTGGTACCAGGCGCCGAACGCCCAGTCGGGCTCGTCGTTGAGGGTGCCGAAGACGACCTTCTCGGTCTTGACGATGATCTTGCCGTGGTCGCGCATCCACGCCGCGGTCGCCTTCTCGATCGCGGCGCGGCCGTTGCCCTCGGCGGCCGTCGGCAGGAAGGCAAAGCTATTCGTGGCGAAGGTGGCCGCGAACGCCTTGGCGTCGCCGCTGCCCAGCGCCTGGGTCTGGGCCGCGAGCAGGGACGTGGCCGCGAGTCGCGGGTTCGAATCGCCGGCGGCTGACCCGGCGGCCAGCGACAACCCGACCACGACGGCGAACACCAAGGGGGCGGTCCTCATGCGCCCCATCCTACGCCACCGTCAGGTCCCGGGTGGCTTACCGGCGACGGCCTTGGCCAGCTCGCCGACGGTCTTGATCGGCAACGCATCGACCGACTCACCCGACAGGATGTTCTCGATCAGGTGGGCACCGACGTTGGCGAGCTGCGACAGGCCGGCGACCTTGGCGGCGATGCCCTGGGCGCGGGTCGTGTCGTCACCGGACGCACCGGCGGTGGCGACCGCCAGCACCGCGTCGGCGGCGGCGAAGTGCTCGGCGGCGTCGCGGATCCACGGCAACTCGCGCTCGCGCAGGACCCGCGACACCATCTTCCAGATGCTGGTCTCGGCTTCGTAGAAGTCACGGCGTTCGCCCGGCACCCAGGTCTTCTTGACCACGCTCCACTGCTGCAGCTCGGTGAGCAACATCGACATCGCGCCGGTCGACAGCATCAGGCGCTCGCCGATGTCGGCCGCCGAGAGCGGGGTCTGCTCCAGGTAGAGCATGGCCCACACCCGGCCCATGTTGCGCTTGAAGCCCCACGCCTCCATCAGCGCGCCGACCGCGTCGGCGACCTTGAGCACCTGAGCCTCGACCGCGGGATCGAGCGCGGCCATCTACGGTCCGTCTTTGTTGCCGCCGCTGTCGCCGCCGCCGCTGTCGCCGCCACCGCCGGCGTCGGCGCCGGGCTCCATCGCCGGCATGTCACGAGTGAGGACGCGCGACACCGAGCCGCCGGTATCGGGCCGTGGCCGCGGCTGCTCGTGCGCCTCGGTCTCCTCGGCGCGTCGCCGCGAGATGATCTCCACGATCTCCTTCTGCGACAGGCCGCCGGTCGGACGCAGCGTCACGCCGGCCTCCTTGCCCGTGCTCAGCTCGCGCGCGGTGACGCTCATGATCGACTCGATGTCGATGGTGAGGATCAGCTCGACCTTGACGTTGCCCGACGGGCCCGGTGGCAGCCCGTCGAGCGTGACCTGACCGAGCCGACGGTTCTTGCGCACGTCGGCGTGCTCGCCCTGGTAGAGTTCGACCGAGACGAACTTCTGATCCGGCGTGGTGGTGGCGAACAGCTTGCGAACCCGCACCGGCAGCATCGAGTTGCGCGGGATCAAGACGCTGAACCCGGCCTCGCCGACCTTGATGCCGAGATCGTGCGGCGTCACGTCGAGCAGCGTGGCGTCATCGGTTTCGCCACCCAGGATGCCGGCGTACGAGGCCGCGCCCATCGCCACCACCTCGTCGGGGTTGGCGCCCTTCGACGGCTTCTTGCCGAACAGCTGCTCGACCACCGCCTGCACGGCCGGCCAGCGTGTCATGCCGCCGACCAGCAGCACTTCCTCGATGTCGTCGAGCGCGACGCCGGAGTCCGCGATCACCCGCCGGCAGGGTGCGGCCAGACGATCGAGCAGCTCCTTGGTCCAGCCTTCGACCTCGTCGCGCACCATGCGCCGCTCGAGGTTGAGCGGGGCGCCGGCCTGATCCTGGGCCAGGAACGGCAACCGCAACCAGGCCTCGCGTTGTCGAGCGAACGCGCGCTTGGCGGCCTCGCACGCCTCCCGCAGGCGACCGAGCGCCACCGGGTTCTGCATCAGGTCGACGCGGTGGTGATCGAACAGCTCGTCGGCGATGCGTTCGACCATGCGCCGATCCCAGTCTTCGCCGCCGAGCGCGCTGTCGCCGCCGGTGGCCAGCACCTCGAAGATGCCGCTGTCGACCGTCATGATCGAGATGTCGAACGTGCCGCCACCGAGATCGAACACGGCGATCGTGCGGCGCTGCTCGCTGACGCGGTGGGCGCCGTAGGCCAGCGCCGCCGCGGTCGGCTCGTTGAGGATGCGGACGATGTCGAGGCCGGCGATGGTGCCGGCGTCACGGGTCGCCTGGCGCTGGTGCTCGTCGAAGTAGGCCGGGACCGTGACCACGGCCCGGGTGACGGCCTCGCCGAGCGCCGCCTCGGCGATCACCCGCATGCGGCGCAACACGTGCGAGGCGATCTCCTGCGGCGACTTGGCCTGGCCGGCGATGCGGACCCAGGCGTCGCCGTTGGCAGCGGCGACCACCCGGTAGGAAGCCGTGCGCGCCAGCCAGGTGACGTCATCGGAGTTGACCTTGCGGCCGATCAACCGCTTGGCGCCGAACACCGTCTGCGAGGCGTTGGTGACCGCCTGCCGTCGCGCGGGCAGCCCGACCAGCACCTCGCCGCCCGCGGTCCACGCCACCACCGACGCCGTCGTCCGCTCGCCCTCCGGGGAGGCCAGCACGCGCGGACCACGATCATCGAGCACGGCGACGCACGAGTTGGTCGTCCCCAGGTCGATGCCGATGATCTTCGACATCCGCTACTCCTTCTTCCCCGTGAGGCGGGACAGAAGCCCCTTGCGTTCGTTGGTTGCGAGGCGCCGCATGTCGGCGAGCTCGCGGGCGGCGCGCTCGTTGGCCGGATCGATCTCCAGCGCCGCCTCGAAGCGTTGCGCCGCCTCGAGTCGGTCGCGCGCCGCGGTCGCCTTCATGCCCTCGGCGACCTCGATGCCGGCGCGGGCCTGGCGGTCGGATGGATTCTTGCGCGCCGAGACCTTGAACATCGCCAGCGCCTCGTCGTGGCGCCCCTGATCGAGCAGTCCCTCGGCGGCGTAGATGTCGCCCTTGGCGTCCTCCGAGGTCGCCGGCGGAGCGACCTGCATCGGGCGGCGCTGGGTCTCGGCCGGTGGCAGCGGCAACGACGGTCGTTCGGGCGGTGGCGGCGGCGGCGTGGCGACCCGTGGCGCGGGCGTGCGGTCGGCACGGTCGGGCGGCGACGACGCCGCGCGCTGCGGCGGTCCGCTCGGTCGCGCGGCGGCCGCCCCGGGTGGGACGGGCACGGTGGGCCGCAGGGCTGGCACCTTGACCGCGGGACGGGCGCTGATCCCGGCCACGGCCTTCTGTCGCGAGCCGTCGTCGCCGAGCTTGCGGTACGCGTCGCGAATCAGGATGAAGATCTCGGCGGCGAGGGCGCGCAGGTCGCCCGCGGTGTAGCGGGTGAAGCGATCCGGGTGGTAGCGGCGGGTCAGCTCGGCGAACGCGCCGCGCACCTCCTCGTCGCTGGCTTCATAGCCGACACCGAGGACCTGGAACGGGTTGAGCTTGCGCAACGAGGCCAGCTCCTGGCCCAGCGCGGTGAGCAGCTCGGCCTCGGCGCTGGCCAGATCCTTGCCCTCGTCGACCCCAGCCTCGGTTCCGGCTCGGTCGGCCGTGGTCGGCGCCGCCGCGGTCGGGCTCGGTCCGTGCGCGGCGGCGTGCTTCTGGGCCGACGCCAGCGCGGTCTCGATCAGCCACAGGGCGCTCTGCGGGATGGTGTTGAGGCGGATGTCGACCCCAGGGCCACGTCCGCCGAGCCCGCCGACCGCGATCTGCTCCGACACCGAGCCGGTGAGGACGATCATCGACTCGGTCGGCAGCGTCAGGTCGATCCGGACCAGGGTCCCGAGCGCCGGGGGCGTGGTGGCCTTGAGGAAGATCGCGTGGCGAGACAGGTCGCGCTTGTAGATGTTGGCAAGCTGCTGCCACGACGTACAGCGCAGCTTGATGTTGATGGGCGCCTCTGCCACCGGAGGGGCGATTATAGGGGGATGGTCAGGGCGCGTCGAGCAGATCGCGGACGCGTCTCAGGAGCGCGGTCGGTTCGAACGGCTTGGCCAGGAAGGCCTCACCGGCGCCGAACCCGTCCTCCACAGCCGGCGTGTGCCCGGAGATGAACAGCACCCGCAGCCCGGCGCGGGTCAGGCGAGCCCGCCGCGCCAGCTCGCGGCCACCCATGATCGGCATCACGACGTCGGAGATGATGGCGTGGACCGCACCGGCGATGGTGTCGAGCACGCGCAGCGCGGCGGCGCCATCGGTGGCCTCGACGACGAGATATCCGGCGGCGTGCAGCGTGTGGGCCAGCGATTCGCGCACCAGCCGGTCGTCCTCGACGAGCAGCAGGGTCTCGCTGCCACCCGGTGCCTGATCGGTTCGTCGATCCTCCATGACGCCCGGCGGCGCCGATGGGAAGTAGATGGTGAACCGGGCGCCATGCCCGGGCTCGGTGTGGACCCGGATCGTGCCTCCGCTCGCGGTGACGATGCCGTACACGGTGGCGAGGCCAAGCCCGGTGCCACCGCCCTGGGCCTTGGTGGTGAAGAACGGCTCGAAGATGCGGGCCACGGTCGCGGCGTCCATGCCAGTGCCGGTGTCGGCGACGGTGAGGACGGCGTAGGCGCCGGGCGGCGGCCCGGCCGGGTCGTCGCCGCCGCGGTGCTCGACCCCGACGACGAGCTCGCCGCCGTCGGGCATGGCGTCGCGGGCGTTGACGGCCAGGTTGAAGATCACCTGCTCGAGCTGGCCGGGATCGGCGTCGATCCACGCCGCGCGAGCGTGCCAGGGTGCGACGCGCAACCTGACGTGCTCGCCGATCATGCGGCCCAACGTCGGCATCAGCTCGTCGACGACCCGCGACAGATCGAGGCGGCGCGGCTGCACGACCTGCTGGCGACTGAACACCAGCAGCTGGCGGGTCAGGTTGGCGGCGCGGCGCGCGGCGTCGACGATGCCGTCGATCGCGGCGCGGACGCGGTCCGGGTTGCCGTGATCGCGGGTGGCCACCGCGGCCTGCGTCATGATGACCGTGAGCAGATTGTTGAAGTCGTGGGCCACCCCGCCGGCGAGCCGACCGACCGCCTCGAGCTTCTGGGCGTGACGCAGGTGGTCCTCGGCGCGGTGGAGCTCGGTGGTGCGCTCGTCGACGCGGCGCTCGAGCTCGCCGTGGATCCGGCGCAGCGCCTCGGCGGCCTGCTTGCGCTCGGTGATGTCGGCCGAGATCCCGAGCAGGTAGCGCGGCACGCCGTGTTCATCGAGGAGCGGGATCTTCTTGGTGTGCAGCCAGCGGACCCCGTTCGGCGTGTCGATCGGCTCCTCGGCGATCTCGACGACGGCGCCGCCGGCGAGCGTCTCGCGATCCTTGGCCTGGAAGAACGCCGCCTGCTCGGCCGGGAAGAAGTCGATGTCGGTGCGGCCGAGCAACGCCGCGCGCGGCTGGCCGAGGAGTTGTTCGCCGGCGCGGTTGAAGCGCTCGAAGCGCAGGTGCTCGGCGTCCTTGACGAAGATCATGTCGGGGATGTTCTCGACGATCGAATCCAGGAACAGGTTGGCGCGCCGCAGCTCGGCCTCGGTGTTCGACGCCGGCGCCACGGTCGCGATGGCGCCCAGCCGCACGCCGGCGCTGCTGGTGAGCGAACCGATGGTGAGCGGGCTGCCGGCCGCGGGTTGGTCGCCGCGCGCACACGCGGAGGTCGCCGCCACCACGTCGTCGAGGGCGTCGCCGAGCCGGTCGCGCGCCGCGGCGTTGATCAGCGCCGCGCCGGTGGCGGCGTCGACCGCGACCGTGGCGACCTCGAGCGCGTCGAGCGTCGCCTGCACGAGCTCCTTCGACCACGACCCGCCCATGGCCCGAGTCTACTCCACCCCGGTCAGGAAACCGTACCCGGTCGATACCAGTCGAAATCGTTGGCGCGCCGCCACGACAGCAACGAGACGCTGATGCTGACGTCGAGGGACGTGACGCGGTGCCACCACCCCGCCGGGATGAACAGCGCCTCGCCGGGCGCCAGCACGACCCGCCGGACCAGCATCGCTCGCACCGCCGGGTGCGGGTGCGCGGCGAGGTGGTCGAGATCGATCGTGCTGTAGAAGCCGCGCAGCGTGGCGGCCAGCAGCGCGGTCTCGCTGGGCGACACCAGCTCGACCTGCTTGCGGCCGTGCAGCTGGCAGAACAGGATGTTGGTGGTGTCGTGGTGCAGGGGCGTGATGGTCCCGGCCGGACCGATCCACAACGAGAAGCCGGTGGCGCGTGGCGGATGGAAGAGCTCGGGAGGCGGCCGCAGCTCGTCGAGTAACCCGCGGAACGCCGGCCGCTGCATGGTGTGGTTGTTGGCCACCATGTAGAGGTCGTTGGAGCGGCCGGCGGCGAGCACGCGATCGATGAAGCGAGCCATCGTCATGCGCGTGCGGTGGGCATCGACGTTGGCGTCGTACTCGGGATCGGCGTCGCGGCCGCTGGTCACCTCGACGGTGACGCGGCCGAAGCGACGGCGGAACCCGTCCGGCGTCCAGGTTCGCGCCGGCCAGCCGGCGCTGGCATCGGTGAGCACCACCGGGCGGTGCGCGGCCCAGTAGTGGCGGAAGAACTCGGCGGCCGGCGGGGTGGTGCGGCGCTCGATCTCCGTCGGGGCGGCGTCCTGGCGGGCATGGGCGCGGGTGAGGGCGTGAGCCAGCTCGAGGCGGCGGGCGCGGGCGGCCAGCTCGCCGCACACCGGCAGGAGCGGTGAGGTTGCGGTGGCCGCGACCTCGCGGCGCGCGGTGGCGACCGGCACGCCGCGGGCGACCAGGCCGGCGATGATCTTGGCGCGGTCGACGCCAGCCAGCAGGTTCTCGACCAGCCAGGCGCGCCACTCGACGGCGAGGGATCTAGATCGGGTCCTCGGGCCCGGCCCTTCGACGATGCTCAGGACAGGCTTCTTGCCCGCCATCTACTTGATGCGGTCGTGCGGGCCGAGCATCGGCGGCCTGGTCGAGAGCGGCTCGGATCGCTCGGGCAAGACCGGCGGCGGCGGCTCGTATCGCTCGGGCAGCACCGGCGCTTGCGGTGGTTGTGGGGGCGGTGGGCGATGGACCTGTGGCGGACGGACCTGCGGCGGACGCTGGACCTGTGGTGGCTGTGGCGGTGGTTGTGGCGGTTGCGGTGGTGGCGGTTGCGCGAACACCGGTGCGTCGGGTGGCGGCGCGCCGGCGTCGACGGCCTGGACGACCTGTGGCGGCTGCGGCTCGACGTCGTAGTAGGGCTGCGGTTGCGGTGGCAACACCGGCGGAGACGGATGCCGGCCGCTGCCGCTGCTGCACGACGACAGCGCGCCGACCGCGAGCAGCGCGACCAGCGGCGGCGAGCTCGGCGCCGGCGTCGGCGATGGCGTCGGACCGGTGGGACGACGGTTGCGCGGAGACGTGGGGCGCCGGCGAGCCATGCCGCGATGATGACGCATTCGATCAGCCCACGGATGGCTTCGGGGCCCGGCTCTGCGCTGACGCGCAGGCGTCAGGCGGTGGGGCAGGGGATCTCCCCACTCCGGACCAGATCTGTTTGACAGAGGTGGAACATAGGCTGAACGTATGATCAGTATGCGATCACGGTGCGTCCATGAGTGATCGATCGTCGCCCGCAGCGCTCCGCGCCTTTCTCGAGCGCGCCCGTGACGGCGGCGTGGCCCTTCGACTGGGCTCGGGGCCGGCGGATGGTGCACGCATCATTCAGATAGGGGACGTTCACCCCTCCGCGCGTCGCGTCGCGCGCGCCGCGCGCTGGCAGCTCGACGAGGTGATCGGGCGGCTCACCGAGCTGTCGGGGCTGGGCGCGGTGGCGTCGCTGTCGGCGGCGACGGCGCTGCTGCTCGAGGCGCAGGCGCGTGGCGAGCCGGCGGCGTGGATCGGCCTGCCGCCGGCGTCGTTCTTCCCGCCCGATCTCGACGACGCCGGGGTCGATCTCGACGCGCTCGTGGTGGTGCGGGCTCCCGATGTCACGGCGATGATGCGCGCCGCCGATCGGCTGCTGCGCTCGGCGGCGTTCGGGCTCGTGGTGCTGGATCTGGGGTTCGATCGCGCCTCCGGGACCGGTGGGACCGCTGTCGAGATCCCGATCGCGGTGCAAGCTCGGCTGGTCGGGCTGGCCCAGCACCACGACGCGGCGATCGTCGTCATCACCGAGAAGTCGCATGACGCCGCATCGCTGGGCTCGATGGTCTCGCTGCGCGCCGAAGCGGTGCGCGAGCGCGGTGGCGGCGGCGGCGCCCGGGGATGGCGGGTCGCGGTGCGGGCGGTCAAGGACAAGCGGCGCGGGCCGGGCTGGAGCGAGCTGGCCGACGCGATCGGGCCGGCGGGCCTGACGTGATCAGGCCCGGGTCCTTCGACGCGCGACCAGGACGAGCCCGCTGATGCGCGTCGCCTGCGTCGACCTCCCGGCCCTGTCACTGCAGCTCTTGTGGCGGCGCCAGCCGTCGTGGCGCGCGCTGCCCACCGTCGTCGTCGATGAGGATCGGCCGCAGGGCAAGGTGCTGGTGGCCAGCGAGGCGGCGCGCGCCCAGCGCGTCCTGCCCGGTCAGCGTTACGCCAGCGCGCTCGCGCTCGCGCCCGGACTGCGCGCGGCGGTGGTGCCACCCGAGGAGCTGGCCGCGGCGCAGGACGAGATCGCGCGCCGATTGCACGCGCTGTCGCCGGAGGTGACCCGCGACGAGCTCGGCGCCGGTACGTTCTGGCTCGGCGGCGCCGGCATGGCGGGGCTGTATCCGTCGGCGACGGCGTGGGGCCAGGCGGTGGTGGCGGTGCTGACCACGCTCGGGCTGGGCGGCGTGGTCGTGGTCGGCTTCTCGCGCTTCGCGACCTGCGCGGTGGCGCGCGCTCGCGGCCACGGCCTCGCGGTCGAGCGCGCGGCGACGGTGGTCCACGTCTTCGCCCGCGATCTCGACGAGCGCACCACGGCGCGCGAGGTGCCGCTCGATCGCCTCGACGTCGATCCAGCGCTGCGCGACGCGCTGGCCCGCCTCGGCGTGAGCACGCTCGGACAGCTGGTGCGCTTGCCCGGCGGCGGCGTGCTCGAGCGCTTCGGCGCCGCCGCCCATCGCCTGTACCGGCTGGCTGCCGGCGAGGGCTGGGATCCGCTGGCGCCCGAGCCACCACCCGAGGCGCCCGACGAGCGGGTCGAGCTCGACGAGCCCGAGCTCGATGCCGAGCGCCTGGGGTTCGCGATCAAGGCCGCGCTCGATCGCCTGCTGGTCCGGCTGGCGGACCAACGACGCGCGCTGGTCGCCCTGTACCTGGAGCTCGACCTGCGCGTGTACGGCCGTTCCAGCAGCGGCAGCCACGAGCGCCGCGTCGACTGCATCAAGCCGGCGGCGCCGACCCTCGACAGCCGCGCCCTGCTCGGCCTGGTGCGGCTCCGGCTCGAACATCAGCCGCCGGAGGCCGGCGTCGTCGCGGTGCGGGTGTGGGCCGACGACGTGGCCGCGACCGGCGAGCAGCTGGCGCTGTTCGCCGCCAGGCCGCGCCGCGATCTGCGCGCCGCCGACACCGCGCTGGCCCGCTTGCGCGCCGAGCTCGGCGACGACGCGGTGGTGCGCGCGGTGATCCGCCCTGGCCACCTGCCCGAGGCCCGCTTCGGCTGGGAGCGCCTCGACGCCGTGATCGCGCCCCGCCCGCGCGTCGATCGGCCGCGCCTCCTGGTGCGCCGCGTGCTCGCCCGTCCGCTGCTCTTGCCGCCGCAGCCGCCGAGCGTGCGCGACGACGGCTGGGTGCTGAGCGGCCTCGCCCACGGCGCGGTCACCCGCATCGTCGGCCCCTACGTGCTGTCCGGAGGCTGGTGGAGCGGCGAGCTCCACCGCGAGTACCACTTCGCCGAGACCCGCCGCGGCGACTGCCTGTGGCTCTACTACGATCGCGCCCGCCGGCGCTGGTTCCAGCACGGCGCGGTGGAGTGATGGCGGTCGGAGCGGGGGCGCGTGATCAGCGCTCCAGCTCGGCGATGATGTCCTCGGGCCGGATCGGGATGGTGCTGCTCGCCGACGGCTCGATGGGCGCGCGGCGGCGAGCGGGCGGCGGTGGCGGCGTCGATGGCCGGCGGGGCGAGCGAGGCGATCCGGAGCTGGTGCTCGTGCTCATGCAGCTCGGACGATCGCGAGCGGCCCCGCATTCGAGCGCCGTTGTTCGTGCATCGCAGCTCACAGTCGAGGTCGACCGCAATGCGCGCACCGGCGGCGCCGTTATCGAGTAGGTTGCCCGCCGTGACCGACGACGAGCGTCCACCCGTGCCCCCGGCTCCGCCGGCGTCTCATTCGGAGGGCGTGGCGACGTACGAGAAGCCGCTGCCGGCCTCGCAGCTGGTGCAGTCGCTGACCGGCAGCTTCTTGCTGGTCTCGCTCAAGCGCGCCTTCCGGCTCGAGATCAAGCCCAACGAGGTGCTGGTCGCCGAGCGTCGCGCGCTCGCCGACAGCGCCGCTCACGTCACCGATCCCGAGCACCAGGCGTTCCTGGCCTGGCGCCGCTCGGTGCTGCTCATCGTCGCGCTGGCGTTCGTGCCGCTGACCTTCCTGCGCTTCGTCGAGACCTTCGACGGACCGCCGGTTCCCGACGGGGCGCGCGCCGCGATGTTGTTGCCGGCGATCGCCGAGGGACTGTTCTGCCTGGCCGCGTTCGCGATGCTCGGGCGGTGGACGCAGTGGGCGTCGCAGCGCCGCATCCTGCTGCTGGCGTGGGCGCTGTACTTCATCGCGCCGTTCATCGTCTACCTGTATCCGTTCCAGGACGCCTTCGATTCGACCAAGGAGCTCAAGGCCGCCGCCCAGTTCGGTGAGCTCCACCTGTCGGCGAAGAAGAAGCACATCCACATGGCGGTCGGCCTGGTGTTCGGCGTCAAGGCGATGCTGGCGCTGGCGCCCAAGGCGATCTCGGTCATGCCCGGCGTGATCCGGGCCTCGATCGTCAGCAAGCTCCTGTTCCCCGGCACCTCGGGGCCCGGCTTCCTGATGATCCTGGCCGCGCCGCTGTACGCGCTGTTCGCGTACATCATCATCCTCTTGCCGTACCAGATCACCGGCAGCGTCTACTTCGTGATCGGCGTGCTGGGCGTGATGGGGGCCCAGATCTTCATCGCGCTCTCGGGACGCCGCCTGACCATGCCGCTGTCACGCGACGACGCCCGTCATCGCATCCACCGCTACTGGCTGGCCTACATCGGCCTGCTGGTGGTGTCGGCTGGCGTGATGCTGGCCGGGGTGGCCGACTTCGTGACCAAGCTCGACTTCAGCGTGGTGTCGATCGGCACCACGATCCTGTCGTTCATGGCCAACGTCCTGGTGCTCACGCTGATCGGCACCGACACCATCATCGCCAACATGCATCGCCTCGCCGAGCGCCGGAAAGAGGACGAACAGCGGCTGGCGCTGCGCGCCGAGTCGGAGACCAAGCTGCGCCAGTTCTGCGGTTGATCTCGGGGAAGCGAAGGTCCGGAGTGGCTTGAGCTGTCACCATACTGAACGTATGCTCAGTATGCCGTGTACATCCCGCTGTGGTGCAAGTCGAGCTTCTCGTTCCTCGAGGGCGCCAGCCATCCCGACGAGCTGATCGAGGAGGCGCACCGCCTCGGGTTGCCGGCGATCGCGGTGACCGATCGCGACGGCGTCCACGGCATGGTGCGGGCCCACGTCAAGGCGCGCGCGCTGGGCGTGAAGCTGTTGCCGGGCGCCACCGTCACCGTCGCGGCACCCGGCGCGGCGCTGATGCCGTCGCCGGTCGGGCGAGCGCGGCCGGCCGGGTTGCACCACGACGATCACCTCGCCGAGACCATCGCGCCGATGAGCCTGGCGCGGCGGGGGCGGACGCGGCGGGCCGGCAGGCGAGCGCAGACTGGGTTCGCGCTCGATCCTGTTCTGTCCGGATCGCCGGACAACATGAGCTCGACGACGCCGATCGTGCTGCTGGCCACCGATCGCGCCGGCTGGGCCAACCTGACCCGGTTGCTCACCGCCGGCCGGCGCCGGGTCGACAAGGGCAGCTCGCTGGTCAGCTGGGACGAGGTGTGCGCGCACGCCGGTGGGCTGATCGCGCTGTGGGGCGGCGAGGGCAGCTTGCTCGACGGCGGCGGCGACGACGTGATCGCGGCCGCCGCGGGGCCGGTGCGCGACGCCTTCGGCGATCGCCTGTACGCGTTCGTGACCCGCCACCGCCGCGCCGACGACGTGCCGCTCGAGGCCCGGCTGCGGGCCCGCGCCGCCGCGCTCGGCCTGCCGGTGATCGCCGCCGGCGAGGTGCTCTACCACAGCCGCGCCCGTCGCCCGCTGCAGGACGTGCTGACCTGCATCCGCCACGGCGTCACGCTCGCCACCGCCGGCCGGCTGCTGCGCGGCAACGACGAGCACGATCTCAAGGCGCCGTACACCTTCGGCCGGCTGTGGGCCGACGACGCCGCGGCGGTGGCGCGCACGCTCGACATCGCGGCCCGCTGCAGCTTCGATCTCGGTCAGCTCCGCTATCGCTATCCGCTCGAGAAGCTGCCGACCGGATTCACCACCAGTCAGCACCTGCGCGAGCTGACCCTGGCCGGCGCGCGCGGTCGCTACGGCGGCGAGGTGCCCGCCGACGTCGCCCGCCAGCTCGGCGCCGAGCTGGCGCTGATCGAGGAGCTCGACTACGGCGGCTACTTCCTGACCATGTACGAGATCGTCCAGTTCTGCCGCGCCCGCGACATCCTGTGCCAGGGCCGCGGCTCGGCGGCCAACTCGGCGGTCTGCTACTGCCTCGGCATCACCGCGGTCGATCCGGTGCGCATGGGCCTCCTGTTCGAGCGCTTCCTGTCGCGCGAGCGCGCCGAGCCGCCTGACATCGATCTCGACATCGAGCACGAGCGCCGCGAGGAGGTGATCCAGCACGTCTACCGTGCCTACGGCCGCGATCACGCCGCGATGGTGTGCAACGTCATCCGCTACCGGCCCAGGTCGGCGGTGCGCGACGTCGGCAAGGCGCTCGGCATCCCCGAGACCGCGCTCGATCGGGCGGCCAAGCTGCTGTCGCACTGGGGCGATGTCGAGTCGAGCGCGCTCGAGCACGCGCTCGGTGACGCCGGGGCCCTTCGACGTGGCTCAGGGCAAGCGGGTGGAGGAATTCGCGCCGGCGTGCTCGATCACCTGGCCCGGCTGTCGACCGAGATCCTCGAGTTCCCACGCCACCTGTCGATCCATCCCGGCGGCTTCGTGCTCGGCCACGAGCCGGTCCACGACCTGGTGCCGATCGAGAACGCGACCATGCCGGGGCGCACGGTCATCCAGTGGGACAAGGACGATCTCGAAGATCTGGGGCTGTTCAAGGTCGACCTGCTCGGCCTGGGCGCGCTCCATCACCTGCACCGCTGCTTCGATCTGCTGCGGGCGCGCGGCGTCGAGTTGTCGATGGCCACCATCCCGCCCGACGATGCCGAGACCTTCGACATGATGTGCGCCGCCGACACCGTCGGGGTGTTCCAGATCGAGAGCCGGGCCCAGATGGCGATGCTGCCGCGGTTGCGGCCGCGCACGTTCTACGACGTGGTGATCGAGGTCAGCATCGTGCGGCCGGGGCCGATCACCGGCGGCATGGTCCACCCCTACCTGCGCCGCCGCCACGGCCTCGAGCCGGTGGTGTATCCGCACCCCTGCCTCGAGCCGGTGCTGGCCAAGACCCTCGGCGTGCCGCTGTTCCAGGAGCAGGTCATGCGCCTGGCCGTGGTCGCCGCCGACTACACGCCGGGCGAGGCCGATCAGCTGCGCCGCGACATGGCGGCGTGGCGGCGCTCGGGCCGCATCGAGCAGCACCGCGAGCGGCTGGTCACCCGCATGCAGGACAAGGGCATCGCCGCCGAGTTCGCCGAGCGGGTCTTCGAGCAGATCAGAGGATTCGGAGAATACGGTTTTCCCGAGTGTGTCGTTGGTGCGACCCGCGTCATCGACGCCGACACCGGGCGCTGGGTGGCGATCGAGGACGTGGCGAGCGGCCGAGCGTCGCTGCGTCACACGTTGACGAGTGACGACGAGCTCAAGATCGAGAAGCGGCGTGTGGTCGCGGTCAAGCGCAGCGGGCGCAAGCAGGTGTACCGCCTGCGTACCGCGCTGGGACGGCAGATCGAAGCGACCCGCGAGCATCCGTTCCTGACCATCTCCGGGTGGCGCAAGCTCGGACAGCTTCGAGTCGGAGATGCGATCGCGGCGCCGCGTAGGTTGCCCAGCCTCGGCACCAAACGATGGCCTCGCCACAAGCTGATCGTCCTCGCCGGCTTGATCGCCGAGGGCAACCTCTGCCACCCGAGCACGTTCTACTTCTACACGACTGACATCCCGCACCGGGACGAGTTCGCCAGGGCGGTCGAAGGATTCGGCAACACGATCGCCGTGGTCGAGCGTCACAAGGAGTGCCACAGCGTGCGGGTGAGGCGAAAGGATCGCTCACGTCCGCCTGCCGCCGTGGCTTGGCTCAAGGAGCTGGGCCTGTGGGGAACCAATTCGCACACGAAGTTCGTGCCGGCCGAGGTCTTCGAGTTGCGGTCCGCGGACCTCGCGCTGCTGCTGGCGCGATTGTGGGACGGAGATGGCAGCGTCTCGGTGAGCGGACGGCAGGCCAACTACGACACCGTGTCTCGGCGCCTGGCCGAGGACGTCCAGCATCTCCTGTTGCGGCTGGGCATCGTGAGCCGGCTGTACGATCGAGCGCGCCCGTACCGCGGGCGAACCGTGCGCAGCGTGGTGGTCACGGTGACCGGAGAGGATCTGCGGCAATTCCACGCGACGGTCGGGCGTCGTCTCCTGAGCGACGAGAAGCGTCGACGGTCGGCCGAGCTGGCCACGCCCATGGTGCGGGGACGGATGTCGCGGGATGTCATCCCGGCCGAGGTGCGGGAGGTGATCCGGCGTGAGCGTAACGCCAGCGGGCTGAGCTGGAAGGAGATCGGTCGCACGACCGGCCTGGGCATGCGCGAGATCCAGGCTCGGACCAGCGACAAGCGTGGTTTCCGGCGATGGGTAGTCGAGCGACTCGCTCGCTGTCTGCGCTCCTCGGAGCTCCAGCGACTTGCCAGCTCGGAGCTCTACTGGGATCGCATCATGTCGATCGAGCCGGTCGGCATCGCCGAGACCTACGACCTGGAGATCGAGGGCAACCACAACTTCCTGGCCAACGACCTCGTCGTCCACAACTCGCACGCCGCCAGCTTCGCGCTCATCGCCTACGCCACGTCGTACCTGCGCCGCCACCACCTGGCCGAGTTCACGTGCGGGCTCCTGAACGCGCTGCCGATGGGGTTCTACTCGGCGGCGACCATCGTCGGCGATGCCCAGCGTCACGGGCTCGAGGTGCGGCCGATCGACGTGGCGGTGAGCCAGTGGGACTGCACGATCGAAGCGGACGGGCACGGCGGCGGCGCCGTGCGGATGGGGCTGCGCTTCGTCAAGGGCCTGTCGCTCGGCGACGGTGAGCGGGTGGCGCGGCTGGCCCGCGAGCAGGCGTTCGTCTCGCTGCCCGATTTCGTACGCCGGGTCCGGCTCGACGATCGTGCGTATGCCGCGCTGGCCGAGGCCGGTGGGCTGGGCTCGCTGACCGCGGCGCGGCGCGATGCGCTGTGGCAGGTGCGGGGCTGGGCGCGACGCCAGGACGACCGGCTCGGTCTGGGCGCGCCGGCGACCGGCGCGGCCGGGTCAGCGACCGGCACGGCGACCGGCTTCGACGGCGATGATGTCCGGTTCCCGGACCTCTCGAACCTCGACACGATCCTGTGGGACTACCGGACCAGCGATCACTCGACTCGCGGCCATCCGCTCGAGCCGCTGCGCGGCTGGCTGCAGGGCCAGCGCTGGTCCGAGGCGCGGGCGGTGCAGCGCGGCCACGACGGCGCGCGCGTCGACCACGTCGGCGTCGTCATCTGTCGCCAGCGCCCGTACACCGCCGCCGGCGTCACCTTCATGACGCTCGAGGACGAGACCGGCTTCGTCAACGTCGTGATCTGGGCCCAGGTCTTCGAGGCTCACGCCGTGATCGTCAAGACCGCCTCGTTGCTCGGCGTCTCGGGCCGGCTCCAGGTCCAGGAGGGTGTGGTCCACCTGGTCGCCGAGCGGCTGTGGATCCCGGAGTTGCCGCGGCCGATCGAGACCCCGCCCAGCCGCGACTTCCACTGACCGGGGTGATGGCCGGCGAGTCGCCTACGACGAGCCCGTCGGGCGGCCGACCTGACGTAGGATCTCGTGCCACTGCGCCGGGCTGAATCGCTGCTGCGAGAACGCCACCAGCATCCGGGTGCAGTCGTCGTCGTCGATCATGAGCGTCGTGAGCTGCGGAGCGCGGTGCAGCAGGCCCCGCTCCCGCAGCAAGGTGAGCAGGTGCGCGGCGGCCGCCGCCGGCGAGGCGGCGAAGATCGAGCCGTACGCCCAGGCGGTCACCAGCTCCCAGGCGGGCTCGTCCTTCCGCGTGGCCCCGTCGTGCATCCCCACCGCGGACCGAGGATAGGACAGGTCGGGCGATCGGGAAAGCCGGGTCCGGGCGGGGCGCACGGGACCGACGCCCGAGACCGTCAACCGGCGCGCCGGGCCCGACGATCGCGGCCCTGCGGACGCGCCACCCGTGCGATGGTCCCGCCATGCCAGCTCCTTTCGCGTCGCGCCGGTCGATCGTTGCGACCGTGACGACCGCGTTCGTCGCGCTGATCGCGTTCGCCACCGCCTGCGGCGGCGAGGACGCTCCCTTCGACGTCCGCCCCAGCGTCGAGCAACTTCACGTCACCCACGCGCCGCCGTCCACCGAGCTGGCCGCGTACGACCGCAGCGGCGCCCAGGTCGCGATCGGCACCACCGACGAGCTGGGCAGCTTGATGTTTCGCAAGCTGCCGCCGGGCGCCGGCTACATGGTCAAGACCACCGCCGCCGCGCCGGCGCTGTCGACCGGTCCGTTCGAGGTGATGTCGATCGAGTCGAGCCTGCCGGCGCCGCGCTTCTACAGCGATCAGAAGCTGACCAAGGGCTACCACTACATCACCACGCGCGACGGCACCACCTTGTCGGCGTACGTGACCTTCCCGATCGGCCTTCCGCCCTACCCGACGGTGGTGAGCTACTCCGGCTACGAGCCGTCCAAGCCCGGCGAGATGATCGGCGATGGCTCGCTGTCCGGCCTGTGCGAGGGCCTGCCGGTGGTGTGCGACGCGCCCAACGATCCGTCGGCGCTGATCTCGGCGTTCTTCGGCTACGCGACCGTCAACGTCAACATCCGCGGCACCGGTTGCTCGGGCGGTGCGTTCGACTTCTTCGAGACCATGCAGCTCCTCGACGGCTACGACGTGATCGAGACCGTCGCCGCTCAGGACTGGGTGATGAACGGCAAGGTCGGCATGGTCGGCCTGTCGTACCCGGGCATCACCCAGCTGTTCGTCGCGACCGCCCGGCCGCCGCACCTGGCGGCGATCGCGCCCTTCTCGGTGATCGGCTCCGCCCATACCACCATGCTGCCGGGCGGCATCCTGAACGACGGCTTCGCGACCGCCTGGATCACCAACGTCATCGCCAAGGCCCGCCCCTATGGCCAGGGCTGGGAGCAAGCGCAGGTCGATGGCGGCGACACCCAGTGCGCCGAGAACCAGCTCCTTCACGGCCAGTACATCGACAACGTCGAGCAGGCGCGGCAGGTCCGCTACTACGTGCCGGCCGAGCACGACCGCTACAACCTGGCCACGCTGGTCGACCAGATCGAGGTCCCGGTCTTCCTGGCCAGCGCCTGGCAAGACGAGCAGACCGGGCCGTTCTTCTTCAGGCTGCTCGACCGGTTCACCAGCTCGCCAGCCGTGCGGATGACGGTCTACAACGGCGTCCACGTCGACGCGTACCAGCCGGCGGTGCTGAGGGAGTGGAACACGTTCCTCGAGCTGTTCGTCGCCCAGCGTGTGCCGGTCGATCTCCCGCTGTCGCGCGCGCTGGCGCCGATGCTGTACGAGGAGGTGTATGGGGTGAACGACATGGACATCCTGCCCAGCCGCTTCCTCGGCTACGGCAGCCACGCCGAGGCGGTGGCGGCGTGGAAGGCCGAGCCGCCGCTGCGCGCGCTGTTCGAGAGCGGTGCCGGCGGCTTCACCATCGGGGAGCCGGTTCCGACCTTCGAGCAATCGTTTGCGCGCTGGCCGGCCCCCGGGCTCGCGCCGCTGCGACTCTACGCGCAACCTGACGGCTCGCTGGCACCGACCGCGCCGACCGCGACCGGCCCCGCGTTCACCTTCCAGCTCGATCCCGACGCCGGGCGGCAGAGCATCCTCGCGGCGGGCGGCGACGTGTGGGACCTGCTGCCCGACTACGCCTGGCGCGCGCCGGCGGCGGGTAGCGCGGTGGTGTTCGAGAGCGCGCCGCTGACCATCGACACGATGATGTTCGGCACCGCCAGCGTCGACCTGTGGCTGCGATCGCCGGTCGACGACGCCGATCTCGAGATCAACCTCACCGAGGTCCGGCCCGACGGCCAGGAGATGTACGTGCAGTCGGGCTGGCTCCGGGCCAGCCTGCGCGGGAGCGGCCCCGGCGCCACCGAGCTCGACCCGGCGCCGGTGTTCACCGAGGCGCTGGCGGCGCCGCTGGTGCCCGACCAGTGGACCCAGGTGCGGGTCGGCAGCGCGGGCATCCAGCACGTGTTCCGCACCGGCTCGCGCATCCGCGTCAGCATCGACACGCCTGGCGGGAGCCGCGCCGAGTGGTTCTTCGCCAACAAGGTCTTCCCCGGCGCGGTCGTCTACCAGATCGGCCACGACGTCGATCACCCGTCGAGCGTCGTCCTGCCGGTGATCTCGGCCTTCGCCGCGACCGTCCCGCTGCCGCCGTGCCCGTCGCTGCGCGGTCAGCAGTGCCGCGCCTACACGGCCTACGCCAACACGACGGCGCCGTAGCGCGGCCGCGCGGGCTCCCACTGTCGCACGCGGCGCCATTTGCCGCGCCCTTCCTGGCGTAAGGTGCCCCGATGGCCGAGTCCCTGTACCAGACGCTGGGTGTTGCCAAGGAGGCGAGCGCGGACGCGATCCGCTCGTCTTATCGCAAGCTGGCGCGCAAGCACCATCCCGATGTGAACCCGGGCGACACCAAGGCCGAGGAGGCGTTCAAGAAGATCTCGGCGGCGTACGAGGTCCTGTCCGACGACAAGAAGCGGGCGGCGTACGACGAGTTCGGGGACGAGTCGCTGAAGGGCGGCTTCGATCCCGACAAGGCGCGCGAGTACGCGAAGTGGCAGCACACCCGCCAGCAGCAGCGGTCGTCGAACTTCCAGCAGGGGCCGATCGAGTTCGACTTCGCCGACCTGTTCGGCCGCCAGCGCGGTCCCACCCGGGGCGCGGATCTGCACGCCGCGGTCGAGATCGACCTGCGCCAGGCCGTCGAGGGTGCCGAGTTCGCGGCCGACATCCCCGGCCAGGGCGCGGTCCGGGTCCGGATCCCGAAGGGCGCCGACACCGGCTCGACGCTGCGCGTCCCCGGCAAAGGCGCCCCCGGCCGTAACGGCGGTCCGCCCGGCGATCTGTTCCTCGAGACCGCGGTTCGCCCGCACCCCTTCTTGCGCCGCGACAACCTCGACCTCCTCCTGACCCTGCCGGTCGCGCTCGACGAAGCCTACAACGGCGCCAGCATCGACGTGCCGACCTTCGACGGCCCGGTCGTGCTCAAGATCCCACCCGGCTCGCAGAACCACGCCAAGCTGCGGCTTCGCGGCAAGGGCATCTCGCGCCGCGACACGCGCGGCGACCTGATCGTCGAGCTCGATGTACGCATGCCCGACAAGGTCAGCCCGGAGCTTGCGGAAGCGCTGCGCAAGGCCCGCGATGACTACAGCAAGCCGGTGCGAGAGGAGCTGACGCTATGACCGCGACACGCTTCACCTACCAGCACCTGGTCGAGCTCGTCGACGGCGACACCGAGTTCATCACGCGCCTCGTCGAGGAAGGCATCATCGAGCGCGGTGAGGAAGATCGGGTCTTCGTCGACGTCGATCGAGTGCTGGTCGCCCGGACGCTGTGGCGCGACCTCGAGATCGAGTGGCACGGCATCGAGGTCATCCTCCGCCTGCGCGACGACCTGGTGCAGGCCCGGCGCCAGATCGAGGAGCTCGAGACGGCGCTGGTCCAGGCCCGCGCCGAGCGCTGACCATGTCGCGACCCGACGTGCGCGAGGTTCCCGACGCCGTCCGAGCCACGCACGGCGAGGGCTCGCGCTACTTGCTCAGGTCGCTTCGGATGAAGATGCCGTAGTTCGGCCACCAGGTGCCCGAGCCGCCGGTAAGGCCGTGGCGCGGGTGGACGCACAGCTCGGCGAAGCAGACGTCCTCGCAATCGCCGGCGTCGGGCGTCGGGCCCTCGCCGTAACACAGCTCGCCGGCGAGGGCGCCGGCGTGGATGTAGTGGCCGTCGGGCAGATCGGCAGCGGCGACCGCCGCCGGCCACGTCGGCGCGTCGGCCGGGCTGGCCTCGACGTCGGCGCGGTCGCTGCCGAACTTGACGCCGCGCGGGCCGACCAGGATGGCGCCCGGCAAGCCATTACCGGCGGACTCGCCGTCCATGGTCCAGCGCAGGCTGATCAGCCTGGCGTCGCCGACCTCGGTCACCTCGGTGACGGTTGCCTCGATGGACATCGCCTCGCCAGCCTTGACGTCGGCGCTCGGATCGATGTCCTCGCGGAACGCAAACACCTGGCCCGCGTGCATCGCGCCGGCCCACGCCTCGAGGGCGGCGGCGGGGAGGCCACCGGCGCCTCCGCTGTTGGCCGGCGGCGGCGCCCCGGCCTTGCCGCCACAGGCGGCGATCGTCATGAGGAGGAGTTGGGTTCGCTTCATGGACCTGTTCATACGACGCCCGGCGCGATTGCTGTAATCCGGGCCTCGCGCCGGCGTTGGTGCCATGCGCGGGGCCCGCCTGCGCTACTGACCCATCGGCGGCGGGACCGGCTGGTGCCGCCGCTCGACCAGCCGGCGCCCTTCCGGCACCAGGTCGACCAGGCGCTGGCGGGTCGCGGCCAGGAGATCGTTGACCTCACCGTACGCCGCGTCGTCGATCGGCGCGACGCCGGTCGCTTCGGCGAGCTGGCCGAGCAGCGCCCGGCCGTCGGTGGTGGTGGCGAGCCCGACGAAGGCGGCGAGGATGCGATCGCGGGTGGCGTCTGGCAGGCGCGGGTGGAAGAAGAGGGGCTCGTTGGGCACCGTGCCGGCGGCGGCGATGACGCGGAGTCCGGCGCGCTGGTGGCGGTAGGTCGCGGCGGCGGCGACCGTGCCGGCGGTCAGCTGCGACAGCGACGCCACGTGGTCACCGGTGAACACGGGGCGGACGTCGATCCGTTGCTCCTGCAGGAGGCGAGCGGCGAGCAGGTACCCGGTCGTCGACGAGCGATCGACGAACGCGATCGGCTGGCCGGCGAGCTGCGTCAGCGCGGTGATCGGGCTGTCGTCGCGGACCAGGATCACGCCGGCGGTTGCCCGCTCGCCGTCGCCGCGGACCAGCTGCAACCCGGCCCTGACGCCGAACTCCTGATGGGCGAGCAGGTAGTCGAAGATCGGCAGGATCCCGCCGTCGACCGACGCCAGGCCGGTGGCCGCGACGGCCTCGGCGCGGGTCCGCGCCGAGCGCACCTCGATGGTCAGGCCGGAGCTCGTCGAGAGGGCGGCGCCGAGCCGGGCGGCGACGCTGGCGTCGCCGTGCGAAGGCGACAGGATCAGCACCACCGGATTGCCGCGGCTGCCCGCGCCGTCGCGGCGGCCGCGGCCGAGCGCGAACAGGACCGCGGCGGTCGCCAGCAAGCCGACGACGATCAAGACCGCGACGACCCGGCCGGTCTGGCGCTCAGGCACGCCGGCGCGCTTTCTTGGCGGGCTTCCGGGCCGCGGGCTTCTTGGCCGGCGCGGGCTTCTTCTTGGCCGGCGCGGGCTTCCTGGCCGGCGCGGGCTTCCTGGCCGGCGCGGGCTTCTTGGCCGGCGCGGGCGCGGACGTCGGCTTCGCCTTCGGCGCGGCCTGGCTGGCGAGCGCGGCGACCGCGGCGACCACGTCGGCGGCGTGACCCTTGACGCTCACCTTGGGCCAGTGGCCGGCCACCGTGCCGTCGCCAGCGACGATCACCGTCGAACGGATCACGCCGGTCATCGGCTTGCCGTACAGCACCTTCTCGCCCCACGCCCCGTAGGCCTCGAGCACGGCGCCATCGGCGTCGCTGAGCAGCGGAAACGACAGGTGGTAGCGGTCGCGGAACTTGCAGTGCGACGCGATCGAGTCCTTGCTGATACCGACGACGATCGCGCCCAGCCGCTTGAGCTCCGGCACCACGTCGCGGAAGTCCTGAGCCTCGATCGTGCAACCCGGCGTGTTGTCGCGCGGATAGAAGTACACCACGACGATGGTGCCGTGCAGATCGTCGAGGGCGAACGTGCCGCCGTCGGATGACGGCAGCGTGAAGCTGGGCGCGGGCTGGCCGACGGTCAGGCTCATCGTGTGGTGAGGCTAACACCGTTCGCCCCGCGGCTCGCGCGGCGAACCGGCGGCTGGATCACGACACCATTGAGCCTGCATCGGACCGGTGCTACCACTGAGCGATGCGAGCCTGGTTCGTCCTCAATCTGTGCGTCGTGGCCCTCGCCCTCGTCGGCTGCGAATCCGTGTCCACGCCGGCGTCGGGGTCGGCCGCCCAGGCGGTGGCTGCGTCCACAACCGGCGCTGCGGTCCCGCTGCCGGTGATCGGCCCGCGCGCGTCGGAGCAGACGCCGCTGGCAGCGGTCCCCGACAGCTGCGGTGGCTCGTGCGGTGGGTCGTGCGGCGGCGCGGCCTGCGGCGGCGGCTGCGGCAAGGTCGCGACGCCGGCGGCGCCGACCGTCGAGGTCCGGGCCGATGCGCAGTGGACCAAGATGCACGTCGCCGGCATGAAGTGTGGTGGCTGTGCGCGCCGGGTGAAGGCCGCGCTCGCTACCGTCGACGGCGTGCTCGCCGTCGAGGTCGACGTGGCGAAGGCGGAGGTGCGCATCGCCACCACCCCGGGCAGCGACGGACGCGGGCTCGCGACCGATCCGATCAACGGCCTCGGGTACCAGGTGCTCGCCAATTGACGCGCGATGCGACGCGCGCCGCCGTGGTGCTCGCGCTCGCGCTTGCGGGCTGCGGCGCACGATCGGCCTCCGGACCGGCGTGGCCGAAGAGCGCCGGTCGCGTCGAGGTCGAACCGGATCAGGACGGCGGCCAGAGCCTCGAGCCGCAGCAGGCGTCGCACGTGGCGGCGGTCGAGCGCACCGAGGACAAGACGCCGGTGGTCGAGACCATCGTGGTCGAGGGCGAGGCGCCGAAGCCGGCGGCGACGATCGGCGCCCCCGCGACGTCGGATGCGACCAAGCCGGCGGCGACGACCGTGCCAGCGGGCGAGGTCCAGATCGAGGTGATCGAGCTCAAGCCCGAGGACATCATCATCGAGCCGTGAGCGGCCGAGGTCACTCCCGCCACTCGCTCATACCTGGCCGGAATCACTGACGTTTTTTTCCATAGAAACGTGTTCACATCGCCCCGCCCCACCACTCATTGTGGGGTATGGCCTTTGCCGGGTTCGAGCCCGCGACCGGTGAGGTCGACGCCGAGCTGGCGCTCGAGGCCGATCCGTCGCCGCGGCGAAAGCGGCGCAGGTCGGTGCCCGGCAAGGTGACCCGGACCCTGGAGCTGGACGCGATCCCGGCCCTGCTCCGCGCCCAGGGCTCGGAGCGCGCGCGGGCCACCGCCGATGACGGGTGGGCGCCGGCCGCGCCACCGATCGCGCCGCCGATCCAGGCCGACGGCGGTCGCATCGCCGCGATGGATCCATTCGCGGTGCACCTGACGGCGCAGGCGGGCGTCGCGGGAAGCGGTGCGATGCTGCCGCACGTCGACGCGATCCAGCAGGCGTTCGGGCATCACGACGTGCGGGACGTGCGCGCCCACGTGGGCGGCGCGGCGGCCGATGCGGCGGCCGAGATCGGCGCGCGTGCCTACGCGACCGGCGACGACGTCGCGTTCGCGGTGGCGCCAGACCTGCGCCAGGCGGCCCACGAGGCGGCGCACGTGGTGCAGCAGCGCGGCGGCGTCCGTCTCGACGGCGGTGTCGGTCGCGCCGGCGACGTCTACGAGCAGCATGCCGACACCGTCGCCGACCTGGTCGTGCGCGGCGAGAGCGCCGAGTCGCTGCTCGACACCATGGCCCACCGCGGCGCCGGCGGTGGCAAGGCGGTGCAGCGGCTGACCGCCGCGGAGCGTGCGGCGGCGCGGGCTCACACGGTCAGCGATCTCACGCTCGAGCAGATCGCGCACCGGATCGCTTACATCGAGACCGGCGCGCTGGAACCCGCCGATGCCACCGCGCTGTCGACGATGGGCTTCAATACGTCCGCGCTTCGCTTTCACCACGGCGAAGGAGATCTGCAGTTCACGACCTTGCCGGCGCTGCCAGGTCGCGACGTGACGCCGGTCATCGCGTTTCGGGGCACGTCCTCGGCCGCGGATCTGTCCGAGGACGCTGCTGGCACCGGCGTCGGCCTGGCCCAGTTCACGATGAACCAGCCGGCGATCCAGGCCGCGATCCAGAGCCTGGGCGCGGGCCGCGGCCTGGTCGCCACCGGTCACAGCCTGGGTGGCGCGATCGCCCAGATCGCGGCCTGTTTCTATCCCGATCTGATCGTCTCGGTCGTGACGTTCCAGTCACCGGGAATCTCGCGCGAGATCGTCGAGCGCCTGCGCTCGATCCCGGCGTCGGAGCGCCCGACCGCGCATCACCATCGCGTGGACGGCTGCATCGTCGACGATGCCGGTGACGACTTCGTGGCCGGCGACGTCACCGTGTGGGGCCCGCCGCCGCCGCCGGCGGACACCCGTCTGCCGGACCCTTCGGGTCCGTACACCGGCGTCGATCCAGCTCACGCCCACACCACGTTTCCACTCCTGGCGGCGGCCGGCGACGACGCCGAGCCGTGGATGAGAGGTGGTGGCGACACCTTCGGGCCGGCGGTCGATCCAGAGATCGGCGCCACCCGCCGCGAGGGCACCACGGCGGACCCATCCTTCGGGCGTTCGCTCGGGGGCCTTGGCATCGCAGAATCCGTGCGGGCGTACGCGGCCGAGTTGCTCGACCTGCTCCTCACCGAAGCGCCGCGGGCGCTCGGCGGCGGCGGACTCACGGCGCGGCGGCCCGATCGCCCCCCGCCTGCGCACGCGGTCGACGCTGCCAGCCGAAGTGCCTACGCCCGGGTCTGGCTCGATCTGTTGCCGCACGCCGACGCGGCGGATCGCACCTTCGAGCAGATCAAGAACGACTGCATCGTGGCGCCATGTCTCGCTCACGCGATTCCGGACGCCATCGACCGCATGGTCAACAACCTCGATCTGATGTTCCCCGAGTTCCTCGCCACTCACGCCGTCGTCACGGCTCGCCCCGACACCCTGGCGAGCGAGGCGGACTTCACGTCGGCGGTCGAGGCGATCCTGGCCGCACGTGGCGCGGTGACGGCACCGCAGCGCGCTCGGATCGGCAGCCTCTACCGGCGGCTCGGCGGTCACGGAACGGCAACGTCGTCGGCAGTTCAACCGCGATCGAACGGCGCGAGCTCGATCGCACCGGAGCGGGCGCACGAGGCCGCACGCCGTGGGGTTGCGGGCGGCGGGCAAGCGCTGCCACACCACGAGCGGTTGCAGGCCAGTTTCGGTCGCCACGATCTGGGCGGCGTTCGCGGCCACGTCGGTGGTGCGGCTGCCGACGCGGCGGCGGCGATCGGTGCCCATGCCTTCGCGGTGGGGGAGGACGTCGCCTTCGCGTCCGCGCCCGATCTTCACACGGCCGCGCACGAGGCGGCGCACGTGGTGCAACAGCGCCGCGGCGTGAGCCTCGATGGCGGCGTCGGCCGCGCCGGCGACCCGTACGAGCAGCAGGCCGACGCCGCTGCCGATCGGGTCGTGAGTGGGCAGAGCGCCGAGGTGGTACTCGACGCCACGGTCGGTGGCGGCGCGGGAGCTGGCCCGGCGGTGCAGCGCCTGACCGCCGCCGAGCGGAGCGCCGCGCGCGAGCACGTGGTCGACGATGTCGCGATGGAGCAGATCGCCCATCGCATCGCGTATCTGGATGGAGATCTCCCGCCCAGCCCGATCGACCCCGCCCATCCCCACGACGGCGCGAGCAACCAAGTGCGGGACGGCGACGCCGAGACCGCCGCCGCCCACGCCGGCTGGTCGGTTCCGCAGGTCGCCTACGTCGACACGCTCGATCGAGACGCGCTGACCGCCCTCGGCTTCGACTGCCTCCGACTGGAGTTCTTCTCGGGCCAGGCCGGCCTGCAGTTCTGGACGCTGCCCGCGCTAGCCGGATCCGCCGTGACGCCCATCATCGCGTTCCGCGGCACCGCCACTGAGACCGATCTCGCCGAGGACACCAACGAGGCCGGGATCGGAATGGGGCAGTTCACCCTCAACCAGGCGGTCATCGCCAGTGCGATCCACCGACTGGGCAGTCGGGGTGTCTGCGCGACCGGCCACAGCCTGGGCGGCGCGCTCGCCCAGCTCGCCGCCTGCTTCTTCCCGGAGTCCATCGTGCAAGTGGTGACCTTCCAGTCGCCCGGCATCCCGACCGACGCGGTCCAGCGGATCCTCTCCTTGCCGGAGGACGAGCGGCCGATGGCGGACCATCATCGCGTCGACGGTTGCATTGTCGACGACGCCGGTGAGGCGTTCGTGCCCGGTGCGGTGACCGTTTATGGCGACGACATGTGGACCGAGGGAACGTTCATCGATCCGGTCTCCGCGCACACGTCGCTGCCGTTGCTGTCCGGCGCCGACGCCGACGGCAGCCGCGACGACTGGATGCGGGCAGCGCCGGCGGCCGTCGATCACGGCCTGACGCCCAGCGCGCGGGGCACGACCGACGACCCGAGTCTCGGTCGGTGGCTCGGCGCTGCAGGTGTGGGCGAGGAGGGGCGTCGTTCCCCGGTCCTGACCGGGGCGGCGCTGGGTGCCGTCGCCGGCGGTGCTGGCGGACCGGTCGGCGCCGGGATCGGCGCGGCGGTCGGCGCCGGGGCCGGCGCGTACGTGCACGACGCGGCGACCGTGGCCCGCGAGGCCTATTCGCGCATCTGGCTACACGAGGTGCTGCCGTTCGCAGAGCATGGCTACCGGACGCTGCCGCAGCTCAAGGAAGTGATCATCGCGCGCTGCACCGAGGACGAGATCCCGCACCGCATCGGCACGATGACCCACAACCTGACCGGGATGTTCCCCGAGTACCTGGCAACCAACGCGGTCGCGACCACCGACCCCGAGGCGATGACGTCGCTGGCGGCCTTCACCGAAGCGGTGGCACGCCAGGTTCCGCTCGACGACGCGCGTCGGCTTCGCGTGCGCAACATCTACCTGTCGCTCGGGGGCAATGCCCCGGACGACTCGACGGCAGCGGTGAGCCCCGACGGCGGCGAGGTCGACGCCCGCGATCCGGCTGCGGTGCACCAGTGGGCCGAACGCGGCGTGGCCGGTGATGGCGCCGCCTTGCCCCACCTCGAGACGATCCAGCGCCGCTTCGGTCACCACGACGTCTCCGGCGTCCGTGCCCACGTCGGCGGCGCGGCGGCCGTGGCATCGGCGGCGATCGGTGCGCGCGCCTACGCCACCGGCGACGACGTCGCGTTCGCAGCATCGCCGGATCTGCGCCAGGCGGCCCACGAGGCTGCCCACGTGGTCCAGCAGCGGGGCGGCGACGTGCGGCTCGACGGCGGCGTCGGGCGGGCCGGCGACCCCTACGAGCAGCACGCCGATGCGGTCGCCGACCTCGTCGTCGTCGGCGACAGTGCGCAGGGGCTGCTCGATACGATGGCTCATCGTGGCGCGTCCGGCGGGGCCGCCGTCCAGCGACTCGTCGACGAGCGTGACGCCGCCGCGGTGGCGGTCGTGCAGCGGCTGCTGTCGAGCTCGCGCCCGGCAGAGTCGGTGGCCATCGGGCACGCGATCGCGACCGCGCTCGAGCAGATGCGGGGCCCGATCGCACACGTGGACGTCTCGTTCGCGCATCGCGGCGAGACCTACCACCTGCTGCTCCCGGTCGCCGACGCCCGGACGTTGTGCGGCGAGGTCCTGACCGCGGTCGAGACCCCGGCCGCGACGACGACCGCCGATGCGCCGCGCACAGCCGACGTCCCGGTCTCGGCTCCGCCGCCGCACCCGGCTCCGGCTCCGCGCACGACCCCGGCTCCGCCCGCCGCCGCGGACCGGCCGGTCGTCGAGCTCGAAGTCAGCCACGGTCGCGAGCGCGAGTTTCCGCTGCCGACTGCGCCCACGCCGTTCGGTCCGATCGGCGCCGAGGGCAAGCTGCGAATCGCGGTGGATGTGGGACCGCCGGCAGCCGAAGGTCACGGCCACGGCGGGCCTCCTCCGCCCGGCCGGATCTCGATCGAAACCGCCGACTCCACCAGCGCGAGCGGGGCACCCGAGTCGAGCATCACGGTCGAGGGTGAGGGTGTGCTGCGCCGCCTGATCGATCGCGACCTCATGGGCATCGCCGATCACTTCGAGATCTCCCGCGATCACGACGGCCTGCACTTCAGCGCCGGCATCGTGTTGCCGGAGGGCGAGCTCGGTCCGTTGCACTGGCAGTTCGGGTTCGACGTCGTCCACTACGATCCGGGCTCCGCGACCCACCCCGCGATGAGCATCCTGTCTCCGGCGGCGACCGTGAGCGTCGAGCTCAACCCGACGCTGCTGTCGATGATCGGCCTCGACGTCAGCGCCCACGCCACCCTGGAGATCGAGCTACGCTGGTATCCGGACTGGCCCGCGGTGTGGCGAGCCCTCAGCGCCGAGTTCGCCCCCTACTTTTCCGGGCTCGCCGGCGAAGGCGCGGTCGTCGGTGGCGGCGCCGTGGTCGAGGGCGCCGCCGGGCTGGGGACCGTCGGCACCGGCGCCGCGGTCGGCATCGGCCTGGGTGCGGCGCTGCTAGGTGCGGTGTTTGTAGGCGGGGTGATGTGGTCGATGGCCGAGGCGGCCGAGGAGGGACGCCGAGAGGGGCTCGCGACCTGGTACATCCACGAGTACGCGGTGCAGTTCGGCGACGCCTTGTTCCACACCCGCGGCGAGCACGTCCATCAGGCCGACAGCGTCCCCGGTGCGTCCGAGCTGGCGGCCGAAGGGCGCTCCGACGCGCGCGCGGCCGTGGGTCGCCTCAGCCCCGAGCTGCGTGCGGCGTTGATCGCGCAGGGACGCGTTGCGGTGGTTCGCGGTGTCGCCGATCTGCTTGCCGAGCAGATGGACGTCTTCTACAACTCCTCGATCCTGCACTGACCTGAACCGGCCTGGTTCACCCCGGCGCCAGCAAGCCCCGCGCGGTCGCCAGCTCGCGTAACCGCGCGGTCGCCAGCTGCAGGCGCTTGCGCAACCGGGCGGCCTCGCGGACCACGGCGGCCTCGTCGAGATCGGCGTCGGCCAGCGCCATCGCGATGTCGCGCCACTCCATGTCCTTGTCGACGCGCAGCACCAGCACCAGCTGGTCCTCGGCCGGCAACTCGTCGCGCAGGCGGCGGATCTCCGACTTCACCTCGCTCTTCAGGTAGACCAGCGTGGTGGTCTTGACCCGGTCGGCGACCGCCTCGATCACCTCGCCGGGCACCGGCTGGTTGAGCGCGGCGCGGCGGGCGCCGGCGACCGCCCAGCGGTTGGCGGCGTTGCGGGCCACGCGGTGGGCCCAGGCGCGCAGCGAACAGCGCCACGCGAAGCCGGGCAGGCCGCGCCACAGATCCTCGGCGAAGATCGAGAACGCCTCGGCGGCGTCGCCATCGGAGCGCAGGCGGGCGGCGAGCAGGCCGAGGATCTCGGGGCCGTAGCGCTCGAGGGCGAGCGTGGTCGCTTCGTCGAAGCGGCCGTGCTCCCAGGCGTCGCGCAGGGCGGTCTCGTCGTCCAAGCACGCATCTGAGCACAGGCGTCGCGACGGCTCCAGGACGCTCTGGCGCGCGTACAATCTGGCCCGATGTCCGGGTCCGCGTCCGACGACGCCACCGCCGTCGCGAGCGGCGATTCGCCGACCGCGGGCGGGCGCGCCGACACCCGCGAGGGTTACGACTCGTTCCTGCGCGAGGCGGCGCGGGTCACCGATGCGGGGGCGGTGGTGGGCGCCCGGCCCCTCGCGGCCGGCACCCGGCTGGCCAGCGGGCGCTTCGAGGTGATGCGCACGCTGGGCCACGGCGGCATGGGAGTGGTCTATGCGGCGCGCGACCACCTGCGCGGCGGCGAGGTAGCGCTCAAGACCCTGCAGGCCGCCACCCTCGATGCGTTCGAGCGGCTGCGCGGCGAGTTCGTCACGCTGCACGACCTGTCGCACCCCAACCTGGTCGCGCTGGGCGAGCTCACCGACGACGGCGGGCGCTGGTTCTTCACCATGGAGCTGGTGCGCGGCCCCGACTTCCTCGGTCACGTCCGGCCGCGTGGTGTGCTCGACGCTACCCGGCTGCGCGCGGCCGCGGCGCAGCTGGTCACCGGGCTCGGCTTCTTGCACGCCGCGGGCAAGGTCCACCGTGACGTCAAGCCGTCGAACGTGCTGGTCGCCGACGACCGGGTCGTGCTGCTCGATTTCGGCCTCGCGATCGATGCCGGCAGCAGCGGGCACGGGGCCGGCACGCTCGGGTACATGGCGCCCGAGCAGGCCAGCGGCGTTGCCGTCGGCCCGGCCGCCGACTGGTACGCGTTCGGCGCGATGCTGTGGGAGACGCTCAGCGAGCGGTTGCCGTTCGTCGGCAGCGCCACCGAGATCGCCGCCGCCAAGCGGCGCGCCCCGCCCGCGTTGCCGGCGGCGCTGATCGACGGCGAGCACGCCGACCTGGCTCGGCTCGCGGTGGCGCTGCTCGATCCGGATCCCGCCCGCCGCCCCGACGGCTCGCTGGTGGCGCGCACGCTCGGCGTCGCCGCGCCGTCGCGACCGCCGATGCCACGCTTCGTCGGCCGCGATGCCGAGCGCGCCGAACTGGCGCGCCGGTTCGAGGCGGCGGGCGCGGCGAGTCGCGCCGCCCTGGTGCGCGGGCCGTCGGGGATCGGCAAGACCGCGCTGGTGGCCGCGTTCGCCGACCAGCAGCGTGGGCGCGGCGCGCTGGTCCTCGCCGACCGTTGCTACGAGCGGGTCGCCGTCCCGTACAAGGGGTTGCACGGCGTCGCGGCGGCGCTCGCCGCGCACCTCGGCGCCGATCGCGACGCCCGCGACGCCGCGCTCGACGGGCCGGATCTCGGGCTGCTGCCGGCGGCGCTGCCGGCGCTGGCTGCGCACGGTGAGCTGGCGCGCGTCGGCCGCGCGGCGCCACTGGTCCGCGATCCGGTCGAGCGCCGCGCCCGCGTGTTCGATGCCTTCGCCGGGATGCTGGCGCGACTGGCCGGGCTGCAACCCCTGCTCCTGATCGTCGACGACGTGCAATGGGCCGACCGCGACGGCCTGGCGCTGTTGACCCACGTCGTGGCCCGCGTGCCGCGCGGCCTGCTGGTGGTGAGCACCGCGCCCGATGGCACCGAGGTCGATCCAGACTGGTCGGCGGTTGCGGAGCTCATGGCGGTCGGGCCGCTGGTCCGTGACGACGCCGCCGCACTGGGCAAGGCGCTGCTCGGCGCTGCCACCGTCGACGCCATCGTCGACGAGGCCGGTGGTCATCCGCTGTACCTTGCCGAGCTGGCCGCGTTGCGGCGACGGGACGGCACCGGCAGCGTGCGCAGCGTGCCGAGCGTGCGCCTCGAGGATGCGATCGCGGAGCGGCTGCGCGAGCTGGCGCCGGCACCATCACGGCTGCTGGCGCTGGTCGCGCTCGCCGGTGCGCCGCTGCCGCAGGCGTTGCTCGCCGACGCGGCCGGGCTCGATGGCGCGGCGTGGTGGGCGGCGCTGGGGGCGTTGCGGTCGGCCCACCTGGTCAAGAGCCACGGCGCCGGCCCCGACGACGCGGTCGAGCCCTATCACGATCGGGTCCGCTTCGTGGTCGTCGCGGCGACCGGGGCGGCGACCCGGCGCGAGGTCCACGCTCGGCTCGCCGGTGGGCTCGAGCGCCACGTGCTGGCGACGACCCGCCCCGAGCTGGTCGCCGATCACCTCGAGTCGGCCGGCGAGCCGGGGCGGGCGATCGGGTACGTCGAGACCGCGGCCCGGCAGGCCGCCGACGCGCTGGCCTTCGAGCGGGCCGCCAACCTGTACCGGCGTGCGGTCGCACTCGACGCGGGTGCTGGCACCACCGCCGTCACGCGCCGCACCGTGCTCCACGAACGGCTCGGCGAGGTGTGCGCCGCCGGCGGCCGCGGCGCCGAGGCGGCGGCGGCGTTCCTGGTCGCGGCGGCCGCGGGTGGTGACGGCGGCGCGCTCGAGCTGCGTCGGCGCGCCGCCGAGCAGCTCTTGCGCTCGGGACGCATCGATGACGGCATCGAACTGATGGATCGCGTCCTCGCCGACGCCGCGTTGCCGGGGCTCGGTGACCGCCGCTGGCCGGTGGCAGCGCTGCTCGGCCAGCGCGCCCGGCTATGGTGGCGCCGCCGCCGCCCGCCGGCGACGCGGACGCCGACCGTCGGCGACGAGCGCCGCATGGCGTGCTGCTGGTCGGCGGTGGTCGGTTCGTCGATGGTGTCGCCGCTGCGCGGCGCCGAGTTCCAGGCCCGGCATCTGCGGCTGGCCCTCGACGCTGGCGACCCGCGGCGCATCGCGCTCGGGCTGGCGTTCGAGGCCGGCGCCGGGGCCGTGGTCGGGCCGCCGGCGACCCGAGCTCGTGCGCTGCTGGTCGAGGCGGCGAGCTGGGCCGAGCGTGTCGACGAGCCGATCGTCCGCGCCTATCTCGAGCTGGCGCGCGGCTCGGTCGCGTTCCTGTGCGGCGAATGGGACCAGGCGCTGACCCGCTGCGACGCTGCCGAGCGCACGCTGCGCGACGAGTGCGTGGGCGCCGCGTGGGAGGTCGGCACCGCCCAGCGGGTGTCCTTGACCTGTCTGTGGCACCTGGGGCGCATCGTGACGCTGCGCGAGCGACTCGGCCGTGCGCTCGACGAGGCCGCCCATCGCAACGATCTCTACGCGGCGATCCAGATGCGCACCGTGCTGACGCCGGTCGTGCGCCTGATCGACGATCGTCCCGACGACGCCACCGCCGAGCTGGCGCTGGCCGCCGAGGGCCTGCCGCGGCGCGGCGTCACGCTGCAGCACTGGCAGCACATGCAAGCGCGCGCGCTGGTGGCGATCTACGTCGGTGATCCGGCGGCGGCGGTCGCGATCATCGAGCGCGAGACGCCCGCGTTGCGGCGCGGGTTGCTGTTCCGGGTTCACGCGGTGCGCGTGTTCACGGCCTACGTCGAGGCGGCGGCCTTGCTCGGCGCGGCGGCCGCCGGCGGTCCGCAGGCCGCGAGCTACCGGCGTCGAGCCGACCGGGTCCGTCGCACGCTGGTCGGTCGGGGCGGAAACCCGGCGGCGGCGGCCTTGATCGCCGCCGAGCTGGCGGTGCTCGATGGCGATCTCGAGGGCGCCCGGGTCCACTATCTGACCGCGATCGAGGGCTTCGATGCCGGTGGGATGGCCCTGATCGCGGTGTCATCGCGCTGGCGGTTGGGCGAGCTGATCGGCGGCGACCGCGGCCGCGACCTGCGCACCGACGCCGAAGCGGCGCTGCGCGCCGAGGGCGTCCGCGATCCCCCCCGGGTGGTGTCGCTGTTCGTCCCGGTCGCGGCGACCTGACGGTCAGACCGCCGGCCCGGCCGTCACGGCAGCGACTCGAACACCCAGCGGTCGCGCGGCTCGTCACGCCGGACCAGGCGGAGCTCGATGGGATCGCCGACCGTGAACAGGGCCTGGTCGTGTTCGTCGAGCAGCGCGGCCCGGCCGGGCGACAGCTTCAGCCACACGCCGCCCAGCGCGCGCCCGGCGTCGGCGACGTAGAGCTTGACGTCGATGGGTGGCGCGTCGAGCGTGACGTGGATCTTGGAGCTGGTGATGCCCATGATGGTCCCGGCGCGGAGCGGCCGGCGATCGCGCGGCAGCGCCAGGTCGGCGGCGAAGAACTGATCGAGCACCCGGCGGTTGGTGAGGTCGATCAGCCGGCGCTGGCGCTCGCGGGCGGTGTTGGCCGCGGCCACGACCTGGTCGCGGAGCGCGGCGTCGTCCGCGGCCGGCCGGCGGGGCGTGAGGCCGAGTAACTCGACCGCCTCCTTGTGCACGAACACGCCGACCACCTCACGCATCGGCGCCGAGAACCGCGCGTAGGGTTGGGCGCCGACGCCGAAGTGCTGGCCCGGCTCGGCGCTGAACACCGAGCGCACGTTCACCATCACCGCCTGGCGTTCGATGGCCCGGGCGATCCGGACCAGGTGCTCGTCGGTGGCCAGCGCCGGCAGGGCGTCGACCCATGCGGAGAGCGGGGCCTGCGGCTGCCACGACCAGTGGGCGGGATCGAGATCATGCAGGCGCACGATCTCGCCGACCTGTTGCTCGAGCTCGAGCAGGCGCTCGGGCGACGGCGCCGGGTGGACGCGGTAGATCGCCTGCGCGGCGCGCGAGGTGTCGTCGCCGACCGCGGCGCACAGCAGCCGCCCACCCTCGGCGTTGCAGAGCAGGGACAGCTGCTCGTTGTGACGCTCGACGGCGTGGCGGACGCGGGCCAGCACCGTGAACGCGCCGTTCTCGAGCCCGACCTGGACCTCCTGGCGGTGGAAGCGGATCACCTGGCGGGCGGCCGCCTCGAGCTGGCGCAGCGTGCCGACCGTCGGCAGTAGCGCCAGGCTCGACGCGAACTCGGCGCGGGCCAGCGGCGACGACACCGGATCGTCGAGCAGGGCCTGGACCTGTTCGAAGGTCAGCTTGGCGCGGCTGCGGATGCACGCTCGCCGCAGCGTGGTGCCGAGACACTGGCCGTCGGCGTCGACCCGCATGTCGAACACCAGCGCGCGGCGGGGGACGCCGGCGTTGAGCGAGACCGCGCCCTCCGACAGTCGGCGCGGCAGCATCGGCACCGACAGCCCCGGCAGGTAGAAGCTGGTGCCGCGGCGCAGCGCCTCGGCGAACAGCGCCGTGCCGGGGCGCACGTAGTGGGCGGCGTCGGCGATGGCGTAGCGGATCCGATAGCCGGAGCCGTCGCGCTCGAGGTGCAGCGCCTGGTCGAGATCGCGGGTGCCCTCGCCGTCGACGGTGACGTAGGGGACGCCGTCCTCGTCGGCGAGCGCGGGATCGTCGAGACCGGGATCGGCGACCAGCGCCTCGGCCTCGGCCTCGACCTCGGCGGAGAAGCGCGGATCCAGGCCTTCGTCGTCGAGGATCGCGAGCAAGGCCGCGGGCACACGATCGCGGTCGGCGTGGGGCTGTTGGTCCGGCATGGGGCGCCTCGAGCCTACCGCGACTGCAGCGGCCCGAACGGCGGCGAGGCCGGCCAGTCGCCAGCGTTGAGCGCGTCGAGGCGAGTGGCGCGGGCGTCGAGCTCGCGGTCGTAGAACGGCCCGGGGCGGCGGTCGACGCCGGTGTGGACGAAGTCGGCGCTGTCGGTGTGGCAGCGCGGGCAACCGATCATGCCGATCGTGCGCGGCAGGTCGGGATACGCGCTGACCACAGCGGTGAGCGGCGACAGGTCGACCAGCGCGGCCTTGACGTTGGGCTGGACCTCGGCCATCGCGGCGCGGAACCGGACCGGGACCGGCCAGGCCTGCATGGCGACCAAGGCTGGCGTGGCAGCGATCTCGGCCAGGAAGGCGTCGCGGGTCGGGCCGGGGGCGTTGACGCGGCCGACGTCGACGGTCTGGAACAGCGGCGGATTGGCGAGCCCGCCAGCACCGTCGGGCACCCACTGCCGCCACTGCCACGGCGACAGGCTGAGCTCGACCGACTCGGCGAGCGCGAAGCGCGCGCCGGTGACGCCGTCGGCGAGGATGACGCGGGCTTCGGCACGCCACGCGGCCTCGTCGAGCTCGCCGAGCCGCGCCCAGCGGCGGGCGGCGCCGCGGCAGTGGACGAAGCCGTCAGGGGTGGCGTCGTCGTCGGCGGCGGGCTGGCGGAACAGGAAGATGAGGTGGACTGGCGCGAACGTCGGGTGGGTCGACGCGATCGACACCCGCAGCTCGCCGCAATCGGCGCCGCGGCCGAGGTCATGGCGAAGGTGGACGCCGGTGACGCGAAACGGCAGGGCGGCCAGGTCCCAGGTTGACGGGTCGGCGCCCTGGGCCACCGCCACGTCATCGACGAACTGGGCGAACGTGGCGCGCCCGGCGCCCGGACCGGCGGCGAAGGCCCGGAACCAGCGATCGAGCAAGGCGCCGCCGTGGCCGTCCTCGGCGATCGCGGCCATCACCGCGGCGAACGAGACCGCACCCGGATCGTCGAGCACGCTGGCATCGAACCAGGCCAGCGCGCGGTCGCGCGACGTCGCCGGCGGCGGCGCGCCGCGGCCCCACGCCGTCAGCTCGACGTCGCCGACGCCGGCGATCGACAGCTCGACGTCGCCGGTCACGGGGCGCGGTGCCAGCCACGCCGGGGCGGCCCCGGCACCGAGCTGGGCGGCGGGCGCGCCGCTGATCTCGGCACCGGCGACCCACGCCTCGACGACCACTGGCGCGTCGCCGGCCACGATCGTCACCACGCGGGTGTCGGTGACCGCGAAGCGCCGGGTCACGGTGCCGGCACGGGCGCCGTCGAGCGCCGCGGCCAGATCGATGACGATCGGGTCGTCGTCGGGAGCGCCGCAGGCCGCGGCCGTCGACGCCGCGGCCAGGACCGTGGTCGCGAGCCTCACCGCCGCGGCTCGCCACCCGGTGCGCGCCGGCGGCGGCGGTACAGCCCGCCGGCGACCACCAGCACCAGCACCGGCTCACCGCCGTCCGCGTCGCGGCCAGCGCGGCAGCAACCGCCGCCGTCGCCGCTCGCGCCAGTGCTGGCGTCGGCGCCGGCGTCGCCACCGCCGGCCGCATCAGGGCCGAGACCGGCGTCGAACATCTCGGGCGCGCCCAGGTGACGCGCGATGCGTGACACCGAGGCCTCGTCGATCGTGCCGGCGAAATTGCCGCCCTGCGGACACGCCGGGCTGGTTCCGACCCCGCCGATCGTCAAGGGCGCGCCGGTTCCGGCGAGCTGCGCCGCGGGGAAGGTCTGCTCGGCCACGATCTGATCGGCGAAGCGGATCTGCATCACGCCGGTCGCGCCGTCGTACTCGGCGGTGACCTTGGTCCAGGTCGCGCCGTCGGCGGTGATCACCGCGCCCGAGTACAGCTCGCGGATCGCGCCGCCGGCGACGCGGACGCGGGCCCGCACGCCGCGAGTCTCTTCGAACACCAGGCTGTAGGCGTCGCCCTTGCGGACCAGCGTGCGGTAGTTGTTCTGGCCATCGCAGTCGGGGTCGCCGGCTGGCCGGATGGTCAGCTCCATCGTGATGCCGTTCACCGGCTCGAGGCTGGCGGCGTGAGCGACCTCGAGCCAGCCGCCGCCGAACACCGCCGCCTTGCCGAGCACGCCGTTGTTGGGGCCCGGAAAGGTCACCGCGCCACGCACCTGGGCGGTGTTGAAGTACCCCGACACGTCGGGGCTCCGGGTCACGTCGAGATCGCCGGCCGCGGTCACCGATTCGTTGAGATGCCACAGCCCGGCGTACTGGCCGTCGAGGCCGTCGTCGAACGACACCTCGACGTAGTTGGACGTGTTGGTGCCGAAGAACGGCCACACATCGACGCCGGGCGTCACCGGCAGCTGCGAGAACGTGGTCGCACCCGGCGATGAAAAGAACAGGCGGACGGTGTCGGTGGTCGACGGGTTCACGCCGCCGTCGATGTGGGCCAGCCCCCAGTTGGTCGGATAGCCGATCATCGAGGTCGCGTTGCGGCGCGGTCCGCAGCCGAGCGGATCGTCGGTCGCTCGACACGGCATCAGCGCCGCCGAGAACATGACCGCGTCGCCGTCAGGCAGCAGCCATGGATAGGCGCCGTAGACCGCAGCACCGTCGACGAACGGCGTGCCGTCGGCGGCGCGCAGCTGCCGCGCCGCCAGCCGGTACCTGGTGTTGACCGCGGCGTCATTGACCATGTGCGACAGCGAGCGCGGCGCCGACCAGCCGGCCGCGGCGCACGCCGAGGGCGCCACCGCGTACATCATCTGGCCGTCCTGGTCGCTGTTGCCGAGCGAGCCGTTCCACACCATCAACCGGCCGTCGCGGGTAAAGGTCGGCTCGATGCCGCGGATGCGGCCGCCGGCGGACATCGTGATCGCCTCGATCGCGCCCCACGTGAACGCCACCGGCCGCGCCGTCGCGGTGCCCGGATCGGCGACCCTCAGGTTGAGGCGCCGGCGGCGGAACTCCTGGCCACCCATCGCCACCGACCGGGTGGCGTCGGAGTCGAAGACCCAGACGTCGTAACAGGCGAACGGACCGCCGACGTTACCGCTGGCGTCGCACGCGTACGGCGCCCGCGCCGGATCGGGCTCGCAGATCGCCAATGCATTCTCGCCGTTGGGTTCGCCGGCGATCACGGTCAGCGCGGCGCTCCACATCGGGCCCATCGCATCGGGCAGTCCGTCCTGCCGGTAGGTCGTGGCCTCGGGCCGCAGCATGTGGGCCTGCCAGCCGGGCCCGGTGCGGACCAGGAACAGCCGGCCATCGAACGACGCGTTGTGGCCGTTGCCGCCGAACACGCTCGGCACCGACGGCGAGCTGGTCGCGGCGGTCGCGGTCCCGGCCGCCGCGGCGGTGACGACGGCGGCGACGATGGCGGCGAGCAGGGCGCGCATGGTGCGGACTCTATCCTCGCGCCCAGGTCGCGGGCGGGTAATCGTCGGCCGGCCTCCTACCTCAATGCGCCGGCTCCTGGCGCAGCGCGGCAAGCGCCTCGTCGACCGCTGCCGCCGGGCCGCCGTTGGCCCATTCGACCACCACACATTCGAGGTCGGCGACCCGCCGCGGGTTCGCCCCGGCGGCGGTGGCGTCGGCGAACGACGTGCGCAGCTTCCGGCGTGCGGCCCACGCCACCCGGCCGTACGGGACGTGCGCCAGCGTGCGCCGCCCGTGCCACCACGCGACCGCGAGCGCGGGCAGCGTCAACAGGTCGGTCGGATCGGCCATGATCCGCGACTGACCGAACACGCGCGCCAGCAGACCGGCAAGGGCGTCGGCCGCCGCCGGCGACAGCTTCACGGCCGCGAACACCGCGCCGGTCGCCGCGATCGAGGCGGCCAGCTTCCAGCGCCGCAACGTCCAGTCGAGCGGCGCGCCCAGCCGCGCCGCCCCGTAGGCCAGCGTGTCGAGCGCCGCCGTCAGCACCAGCGGCGCCACCGCCAGGCCGGCGACGTCCGACAGCTTGCCGGTCACCCAGCTCGGGACCTCGGCCTTGAGGACGCGGTCGTTGAGGGCGAGCACGGCGAGCGCCAGCACCGGCACCGGCGCCAGCGCCTCGTCGAACGGCAGCCCGGCGCGGGTGGCGCTGTCGCGGCCGGCGAGCACGCGCCACAGCGTGTCGTGGGCTCGCCGGAGCCGCTGCAGCCGGGGTGCGATCACCCGGCGCAGCGTACCGCGATCACGGAACCAGCAAGCTGTTGACGCAGAAGCGCGAGCGAGCGCTGGTCGCTCCGTCGATGAAGTAGTACCCGACCGCCATGCACATCTCGTCGGTCGCGGCGCTGTCGCCCTCGCGCACCGGCATGCCCGAGGTCGGGCCGGTCCGGTTGTCGTACTCGCAGCGGTAGGTCAACTGGTTCGACGCGAACGAGAAGAACGGGTTCGCGTCCCACAGCCGCGCGCCGGGGTGCTCCCAGTTCATCGACTCGAAGACCATCGTGGTGCCGTCGGAGACCCGGGTGAGGGTCGCGCGCTTGTGGGCGTGGGTCCCGAGGGTGAAGAACTTGGTCCCCGCCGGGACGCTGCAGGTGCCGGTCGCCATCCCGGTCGAGCCGGCAGGAATGTTGATGTTGGTGTTGTAGGTGACGAAGGCCGCCGCCGGCGTGAAGGCCTCGCCCGCGGCATAGGCCTCGGCGTCGATCGTCGCGCTGGCCTCGATCGGCGCGTCGCTGGCGTTGAAGTAGTGCATCTGCACGTAGGCCTTCTGGCCCTGGTTCACCTGCATGCCGATCCCGGCCGGCATCATGGACTCCTGGATCGGGGTCTGCGCCGAGTAGGTCCATACCGGCAGGTTCGTGATGCTGCCGCCGACGCCGCCGCAGCTCTGATCGATGGTGCCGTCGGGCTGGCTGTGGTCCTGGAAGAACACGATCAGGTGGTGGCTGCCCTGCGTCATCGTCGACGACCACCGCTTCACGCCCATGACGCGCGGGATGTTGAGCGTCGTGTAATAGCAGTACGTGACCTCCTGCCCGGCCGCGATCGTGATCGGCGGGGTCTGGATGCGGAAGCCCTCCACCGGAGGATTGGAACCGGCATCGACGTCGACGCCATCGTCGTCGTCACCGCCACCGCCGCCGCCATCTCCGTTACACGCGGCGGCGACCACGAGGCCGGCCAGGAACATCGGACGTAGGATCTTGTGCATAGGCTCCTCCCGGCGGCTAGCCTAGCAGCACCAGTTGACGTGCAGTCAATAACGGATTGCTGACAGCTGCGGTCGTGATGTCGCCGTGATGTCAGGCGCCGTCGTCACGACAGCCGGTCGCGGTAATCCCGATAACCGAATCTACGCGTGACGTGGATCGCGCCGGTGGCCGGGTCGTGGGTCGCGATCGACGGCAGCCGCACCCCGTTGAAGGTGGTGGTCTTGACCATCGTGTAGTGGGCCATGTCGAGGAAGACCAGCTTCTGGCCGATGGCGAGCGGGGCGTCGAAGCTGTAGTCGCCGATGACGTCACCGGCCAGGCAGCTGAGCCCGCCCAGGCGGTACGTGATCGCGCCGGCGCCGGGCTCGCCGGCGCCGACGATCACGGGCCGGTACGGCATCTCCAGGACGTCGGGCATGTGCGCGGTCGCCGAGGTGTCGAGGATGGCGATCGGCATGCCGTTCTCGATGACGTCGAGCACCGAGGCCACCAGCACGCCGGTGCCGAGCGCCACCGCCTCGCCCGGCTCGAGGAAGACGTCGACGCCCCAGCGGTCGCGGAAGCTGCGCACCAGGCGGACCAGATGATCGCGGTCGTAGCCCGGCCGGGTGATGTGGTGCCCGCCTCCGAAATTCACCCAGCGCCGCCCCGGGATGAGGTCGCCGAAGCCGGCCTCGAACGCGGCCAAGGTGCGCTCGAGCGCGTCCGGCCCGAGCTCGCACAGGGTGTGAAAGTGCAGCCCGTCGAGGCCGTCGAGGTCTTCGGCGCGAAGGTTGGCGCGCGTGGTGCCGAGGCGCGAGCAAGGTGCGGCCGGGTCGTAGAGCTCGACCTCGACCTCGCGGTGCTCGGGGTTGATGCGCAGGCCGCACGAGATGGTGCGGCCGGTCGCCCGCGCCGCCTCGACGATCGGGCGCAGGCGGCGCCACTGACCGGGCGAGTTGAAGACGACGTGGTCGGCGAGTTGACAGACCTCGCGCAGATCGGCGTCGGTCCACGCCGGGGCGTAGGCGTGGACCTCGCCGCCGAGCTCTTCGCGGCCGAGCCGCGCCTCGGCCACCGACGACGCCGTGGTGCCGCGCAGGTAGCGGCGGACCAGCGGGAACGTCGACCACTGCGCGAAGCCCTTGAGGGCCAGGATGATCGTGCAACTGGCGCGAGTCTGCACGTCGGCGAGCAGCTGGAGGTTGCGCTCCAGGGCGCCGAGGTCGGTGACGAAGCACGGGGTCTCGACGCCCGCGAGATCGAGGCGTGCGGCGACGTCGGCGCCCAGCGCAGCGCCGGCGCTCACGCTGCCGGAACCTCGCGCTCCTGCACCATCCACGGCAGACCGCGCGCGGCGACATCGGCGAGGAACGGATCGGGGTCGAGCTCCTCCATGTTCCACACCCCGGGCTGCTTCCACCGGCCGGTCACCATCATGACCGCGCCGGTCACCGCCGGCACGCCGGTGGTGTACGAGACCGCTTGCGCGCGCACCTCGCGGTAACACGCGGCGTGATCGCAGATGTTGTAGATGAAGACCTTGCGCGGCTGGCCGTCCTTCACGCCCTCGATCAGGCAACCGATCGACGTCTTGCCGGTGTAGCCGGGGGCCAGCGAGGCCGGATCCGGCAACAGCTCCTTCAGGAACTTGATCGGCACCACCGGATGGCCGTGGTAGTCGACCGGGTCGATGCGGGTCATGCCGACGTTGCCCAGCACCTCGAGGTGCTTGAGGTAGGCGTCGCCGAACGTCATCCAGAAGCGAATCCGCTCCAGGCCCTTGAGGTTGAGCGCCAGCGACTCCAGCTCCTCGTGATAGAGGAGGAAGCTGTTGCGCTCGCCGACCCCGGGATAGTCGAACACCGCCGACACCGAGAGTGGATCGGTTTCCTTCCACTCGCCGCGCTCCCAGTAGCGGCCGCGGGCCGTGATCTCGCGGATGTTGATCTCGGGGTTGAAGTTGGTGGCGAACGCCTTGCCGTGCGAGCCGCCGTTGCAGTCGAGGATGTCGACGGTCCGGATCGAATCGAACAGGTGCTTCTGCGCGTGCGCGCAGTACATGTTGGTCACCCCGGGATCGAAACCGGAGCCCAGCACCGCCATCAGGCCACGGTCGCGGAACCGATCGCGGTACGCCCACTGCCACTTGTATTCGAACTTGGCGACCTCGGGCGGCTCGTAGTTGGCGGTGTCGAGGTAGTCGACGCCGGCGTCGAGGCAGGCGTCCATGATGTGGAGATCCTGATACGGCAACGCCACGTTGACGACCAGGTCGGGGCGCTCCTTCTCGAGCAGCCGGGTGGTGGCGGCGACATCGTCGGCGTCGACCTGGCCGACTCGGATCTCGCGACCCTGGACCTCGGCGATCTCGCGCTGCAGCTTGGTGCAGCGGGCCAGGGTGCGGCTGACCAGCAGCACCTCGTCGAAGACGTCGTGCGCCTGGGCGCACTTGTGGGCGACCACGCCGCCGACTCCGCCGGCGCCGATGATGAGGACCTTGCTCATGGCGCGCAAGCTAGCACGCGTCGCCGTCGCCGATCGCGGGCTCGGGCGGTGGCGGCGCCATGGCCCGGGCCAGCCGTCGCCGCAGCTTGCGTGGCCGGATCGCGAACAGCTCCTTGCTGTGGCGGCGGGTCTGGTCGCGACGCTCGAGCAGCTGGTCGTGAACCTGACCGAGCAAGAGCCCGACCGCGTCGGCGGCGGCGGCGTGGCCGTAGAGGCCGACGAAGTCCTTGAGCATCAAGCGGTCGACCACCTGGCCGAGCTGGTCGTCGAGCGTCGACAGCGCCGCGCGCAGCTCGGCGGCGGCCGGGACCTCGGCGAACACCGCGAGCTGATACGACAGCTCCTTGCTGCGGCGGCGCCAGCGGTGCGCCCCCCGGTCGGAGCGCCGCGACGTACGGCGGGCGCGGCGGGCGCGCCGGTAGGTCTCGGCGAGGCCACGGAGCAGCACGCGGATCGCGAGCTGGTCGGGAAGTGCGGCGGCGATCGCGTCGCCCTGGGCCAGCGCGACGTCGATGGCGCGCTGCACGTCGGCGGCGACCGCCTGGGTGGACGGCGCGTCCGCGCGAGCGGCGGCGACGATGGCTTCGGCAGCGGGCGCGACCTCGGGCGCGGTCGCGACCAGCACCAGGGCCTCGCTCGCGACCGTGAGGTCACGCGCCGGCCCCAGGCTGCGGCGAGCGTCGACCAGCGCGTCGCGGATGTCCTTGCGTTCGCCCTTGGGCAGCGCCCGGCCGACCAGGTCGACGATCGCGCGGGTGCGCCGGATCGCCTTGCGGACCTCGTGCACCGCCGCCGCCGGCGCGGCGTCGGCGCGGCCCCGCGCAGCGCGAGCCGGCTCGAGGGCGTCGTGGACGGCGGCGAGGACCACGGCGCGAAGCGCGGCGCCGTCGGCGTACGACCGGGTGGTGGTGGCGGGAGCGGGGGCAGCGAGCGGGCCGATCGTGTCGTGCTCGGCGATGGCCGCTGGCTTCGCGGCCGGTGCGGCTGGCAGGATCGTGGGGATCTCCGTGGTCATGGCGGGGACGATAACAAGCCGGCCCTCGCTTTTCGTCATGCCACCGAGGATTCGGCCTCCTGCGATCGAATTGTCACATTCGTCCGGATGGCCGGACGCTCAATCCGGAGTGCCGCGCGCGGCGACGGCGCGGGAACGGCGTATCGTTGCGGCGATGGCGATCTCGTCCCTCCCCGAGCCCATGTCCAGCCCGCACCTGGTGCCGTTCGACGGCAGCTTCCGCGTCGACCGGGCGTCGACCCAGCCGCCCGACGACGCGCCCGGCAAGAAGGACAACCAGCAGGTGCTCGACGAACAGATCGAGCGGCTGACGAAGCTGCAAGAGAAGCTGTACGCCGACGACCGCTTCGGGCTGCTGCTGGTGTTCCAGGCCATGGACGCCGCCGGCAAGGACGGCACCGTGCGCGCGGTCATGAGCGGCGTGAACCCGGCTGGCTGCGAGGTCCACGCCTTCAAGGCGCCGACCCACGAGGAGCTCGATCACGACTTCCTGTGGCGGTGCGCGCGACGCGTACCCGAGCGAGGCCGCATCGGGATCTGGAACCGCAGCCACTACGAGGAAGTGCTGGTGGTCAAGGTCAACCCGACGTACCTCGGTGGCCAGCGCCTGCCGCGCGGCAGCGACGATCTGCCCGGGTTGTGGCAGGAGCGCTACGCGTCGATTCGTGGCTTCGAAGAGCACCAGGCGCGCAACGGCCTCGTCATCCTCAAGTTCTGGCTCAACGTCGGCCGGGACGAGCAGCGCGATCGGCTGATCGAGCGCATCGACGAGCGCGAGTCGAACTGGAAGTTCAACCCCGACGACCTCGCGCAGCGCGCCAAGTGGGATCAGTACATGGCGGCCTACCAGGAGGCGCTCAACGCGACCTCGCGTCCGTGGGCGCCGTGGTACGCGATCCCGGCCGATTCGAAGTCGTACATGCGCCGCGCCATCGCCGAGATCATCGTCGGCGCGCTCGAGCGGCTGCCGCTGCGCTGGCCCGAGGTCAGCGATGCCGAGCGGACCGAGATGCAGCGGCTGCGCGCCCAGCTCGCCGGCGAGTAGGCCTCAATGCTCGCCGACGTCGCCGACCGCGCGGCGGCCGGCCTCGCCGCTGCGCAGGAGCGCGATGCGCAGCATGACCGGCGCGATCAGCTCGTTGGTCGCCACCACCCCGACCACGAGGGCGAAGGCGGCGTCGCCGAAGGCCGGGAAGGTGCGGCGGACCAGCTCGGCGAGGGCGAGCGCCAGCCCGGCCTGCGGCACCAGCCCGAGCCAGGCCAGGCGGCGCACCACCGGATCGACGTCGGGCCCGCGGGTCGCGAGCCGGCAGCCGACGAAGAGGCTGGTGGCGCGGGTGATCACGATGACGGCGACCGGCAGCGCGAGCGCGGCGAGCGCGGCCAGATCGAGCTTGGCGCCGGCGAGGGCGAAGAACACCAGGTAGACCGGCAACGAGGCCTGCTCGAACTGGTGCTCCAGGTCGCGGGCGTCGGCGCGCGACACGTTCTCGAGATAGAGGCCGGCGGTGAGCGCGATGATCAGGGGATCGAGGTGGACGGCGTGGCCGACCTCGGCGACGACGAAGCAGATCATGACCGTGAACAGGCCGACGCCCTGCTTGATGTAGATGAGGAAGACGCCGAGCATGAAGCCGATGAACACGCCGACGCCGATCGAGCCAAACACCTCCCAGCCGATGCCGCCGATCGCCGCCGCCAGATCGATCTGACCTCCGATCACGGCGGTGGCGGCTGACGACACGACGCCGTACGAGATGATGACCGCCAGATCGGCGACCACGACCAAGGTCAGGATGGTCCGGGTCAGGACCCCCTCCGAACGAGTCTCGGCGATCAGCGCCATCACCACCGCGGGCGACTGTGCCGACAGCGCCACGCCGATGCTGGCCGCGACCATGACGGCGTGCGTGACGGGCAGCGCGTCGAGGAACGGCACCACGGGACGCAGCACGATCAGCGTGCCGGTCAACACCACCATGGTGCCGAAGATGGCCAGGAACGTGATCGACGCCACCACCTTGAGCAACGGACGCACCGACGTGAGGTTGAGCTCGGCGCCGGCCTGCAGCGCCAGGATCGAGGTCGCCACGCCGCCGACCAGCTTGAGCTGGACCGTCATCGATTTCTCGACCAGATCGAGCATCGCCGGCCCGGCGACGATCCCGGCGGCGATGTAGCCGGTGAGCTTGGGTAGTCCGACCTTGTTGAAGGTCTTGCCGGCGAAGTACGCGGCCAGGAGCAGGAAGCCGAACGCCAGCTCGGTGCCGCCGGGCTGCGCCGCGCCGGGCGCGAAGCTGCGCGCGGCGTGCATCAGACCCCCGAGGGCGAGCAGCGCGAAGATGGCGATCATGCGCCACCGCCTCGGGTCCGCGGTCGTGGCGCCAGCGGCGGCAGCCCGACGCCGCGGTCGTCGTCGTCGTGCTCGCCGTCGACGTAGGTCGGTCCGGACGGCTCGTCGAGCTCGTCGAGCTCGTCGACCACGGTGCCGGGCGGCGCCGGCCTGGCGGTCGCCGCCAGCGGCACGGGCGGCGAGGTGAACTGCACGGCGACCTCGGTCAGGATGGCGCCGGCGATCACGATGGTGACGATCCAGTCGCTGGCCCCGCCGCCGGCCGCGCCGTGCAGCGACAGCACCAGCGCGATCGACAGCGGCGACAGTGGCGACACCAGGACGCGCTGATCGACGAACCCGGGCGGCAGGTCGCCGCCCACGGTGGCGCTGGCGGCGAACACGCCGAGCCACTTGCCCACGATGCGGGCGAGGACGAAGGCCGGGACGATCGCCCACGCCGCCAGTGACGTGAGGTTCCAGATCGCACCGGCGACGATCAGGAACAGCAGGTGGATCGGTCGCTCGAGGTGGTTGAGGATGCGGAAGATGTCGGCCCGCTGCTCGCATGGGAAGTTGGTCACCAGCGCGCCGGCGACGAAGCACACCACGATCGGCGACAGGTAGAGGTAGCCGGCCAGGCCCGAGCCCAGCGCCACCGAGCCGAGCACGACGGCAAGGAACTCGCCGCTCGACGTCGGGACTCGGACCATGGCGAAGATGAGGACGCCGACCACGACCCCGAGGCCGATGGTCACGAACAGCCACGCGGTCCCGGGGATCTGCCAGCCGGCGGTGCCGCCGGGCCGAAAGTAGGCGGCGACGAACAGCAACCCGACCACGCCGACGATCTCGTCGAGCTGGGCGATCAACGAATCGGCGCCCCGGCCCTCACGCCAGCCGCGGTTGGCGAAGCCGCGGAAGCGGCGTGGCGCCGTCATGGCGGCGGCGGCCCCGAGCAGGATCATGTCGCGCCAGAACTCGGGGCTGCGCCAGTCGGCAAGGCCGAGCGCCACCGCGCAGGCGCCGCATGCGGCGGCGGTGACCGCGAACGGCGCCAGCGCCTCGACGACGACCAGGTAGGCGGTGCCGCGCGGCAGTCGATCGAGGACCCGGATGTCGAGCTGGGCGCCGATGATGAAGCCCAGCCAGCCCAGGCCGAACTGGAGCAGCGGTCGCATGCGCTCGACGACGTCCTCGGTGAGGATCCCGATCTCCGGCTGGCGCACGATCACGCCGAGCGCCACGAACGGGAAGCCGGCGGCGATCACGCCACCGATGCCGAGTCGCTCCTGGGCCGCGACCACGCGGCGGTGGCTGCCGACGTAGGCGACCACGAACAGGACCACGAAGCCGAGCACCAGCTTGATGACGACGACCGCGCGCTTGCCCTCGTGGGCGGCGGCGGGCAGCTGGACCGGGTCCTTCGCCGCGCCCTGGTGCGGCTCGCTCACGACCACTGCGGCGCCGGTCACGGTTGCGGCGCCGGTCACGGCTGCGGCGCCGGTCACGGCTCCGGCGTCGGTCACGGCTCCGGCGTCGGTCGCGGCTGCGGCGCCGGTCACGGCTCCGGCGTCGGTCACGGCTCCGGCGTCGGTCACCGCTCCAGCGTCGACCCCGCCCGTGGGCGGACCGGCGTCGTCGGCGATCGCCGCGCCGACGAGCACGACCATCGCCAGGATGGCCATCGCGGCGAGCCGCGTCCGCCGTCGTCGCGTGGAGGCGATCACGGGTGAGCGACTCTACTCGATCCGTGTCGCTCCGTCGCTCACCAGGTGCAGCGTTCGACCTCGTCGAGCGTGCGGGTGGCGAGGACGCACTGTTCGAACCCCAGCGTGGGTGCCTCGGTCTTGCAGCGACCGATGATGCGATCAGCGCCGGTCACCAGGTACGCGTCGACGCCGCTGCCGCTGCGCACCTTGTCCAGGTGGGCCTTGATCCGCTCGCAATCGCCGATGCCGATCGGACGTGGGCACTCGCGCAAGGCGGCGCGGCTCGGAGCGCGCATCAGACACTCGCCGTCGTCCTTGCTGAGATAGCTGGTCTGGCACTGCCGCTTGGCCTCGGCGAGGAAGCCGTCACGCTGTTCGCGCGGCGTGTAATTGTCGAGCAGGAGGAACGAGAGTTGTTCGGCGACCTTGCTGCAGTCAGCGGGCGGCGGACGGACACACAGGTTCGAGCGACAGTCGAGGCCGGGGTCGCAGCCGCCATCGGCGCGGCAGTCGCCGCGCTCCTGTCCGGCGGGTGGTGCCGCGGGCCCCGAGGTCGATCGCTTGCAGCCCGCGACCGCCAGCGCGGCGAGCAGCGTCGCGTGGATCATCGTCATGCGGGTTCTCATCGGGGCTCCTCGGTTGCCAGTCGGTCCAGGGCAGTGGCCACCGCGGGCTCGGCCGCGCAGCGGGTGGCGAGCGCGTCGATGGCGACCACCGCCGCGCGCAGACGTTCCGACGCGGCGGCGAACAGGCCGTCGATCTCGGCGCTGCGCGTGCCGCGGGCGGCGTCACGCACCGCCACCAGCGCGGCGGCGCGCGCGCCCACCAGGCGGTCGATGGTCGCCGCCGTCTCGGGGCACGAGCCGGCGGTCGGCAGGGCGGCGATCGCTTCGTAGAGGACCACGCTGGCTTCGACCGCCGCCGCCACCGGATCCTTGGGCGCGGTCGGTTCGGCGGCGGGTGGCGTGGCTGGCGCCGCGGTCACCGTCGCCGCCGGATGGGCGGGCGTCGGGGCCGGCGCCACGCTGCGCGGGCCACAGGCCGCTGCGATGATCGCCAGCGCGACCCAGGTCGCGCGCTCGCCCCGGGTCCGGGTCGGAATCACGCGCCGCTCATCTTCTTGACCGCCTGTTGCACGTCGGCATGGTCGCCGCACGACTCGATGCCCTTGAACAGCTTCTCGAACGTCGGCTTGACCTCGTCGGCGTGCGCCTCGAGCCAGTCCTGCGAGCGGTCCTCCATCGACGGATCGTCGAGCGTGAGGGCACGCTCGATCAGCGTCATGTGCTCGCCGACGACGCGCTCGATCGCGTCAGCCATCGCCGGGCAGTCCGTGCCGGCGGCCGCGATCGCGACCGACACCTTGCCGAGGTAGTCGATCGTCTCGCGCATCAGCGCATCGAGCTCCTGGTCGCTCGCCGACGATGTGGTCGGCGTCGGCTCGGGTGCCGCAGCGTTGCTGGCGTCGGTGGTCGGGGCCGGCCGTGGCGCGAGCGGTGCCCGCGGGGGCGCCGACCTCGCGCACGCGACGATCAGCCCGACGGCGACCAAGGCGACGATGTCCGCGCGGAGCACGCGTCGATTCTAGAACACCGAACGGTTTGAAACGGATCTGATTTCGCGACGTTCCACGACGGTGGAAATCCGTTTGCCCTGAGCGAGGCCGCGGAGCGGCCGAGTCGAAGGGCTCATCTCGACGAAGTCCGTCCTTCGACACGGACCTCGCTTGCGCT
>CANKMW010000012.1 GCA_947483555.1 Myxococcales bacterium | reverse complement strand
CCACCGGCTGACGCGACGTCGCGTCAGACCGGAGCCGGGCCCCGAAGCCATCGTTGGGCCCCACCGGCTGACGCGACGTCGCGTCAGACCGGAGCCGGGCCCCGAAGCCATCGTTGGGGCGAGGCCGCGCACGTGGTCGAAGGCTAACAGATCAATCGCAGGGGTAGGCAAAGGGGAGCTCGAACACCGACGCGCGCCGGCCCTCGACCTCGACCTCGCCGCCGGGTGCCCACACGGTGCGGTGCAGGTATGCGAGGGCGATCGAACCCAGGTGTGGCGACACCACCGCCGAGGTGACCGTGCCGGCCTTGTCGCGCTCGGCGTGCTTCACCACCGCGCCGCGACTCACCGCACCGTCGCCGTCGATGCGCAGCCCGCGCAGCATGCGGGCGCCGTGGCCCTGGGCGTGAACCCGGAACACCGGCTCCTGGCCGACGTAGCAGCCCTTGCCGTAGTCGAGGAAGGCCCCGAGCGGGGTCTCGAACGGGAACGCGTCCTCGTCGACGTCCTGGCCGTAGACCAGGAGGCCAGCCTCGACCCGGGCGATCTCGAGCTGGTCAGCGCTGGCGGTCGGCCCGGGTGGTGGCGTCAACAGCATCGGCGTCGTCCACGCCTCGGCCGGCGTCTGCCACACCTTGTGGGCCGCGAGCGTCACCGGTTCGGTGACGACGTCGTCCATCACCGCGTAGCGTTCGAGGATGGCCACGGTCTTCTCGACCAGCGTCGGCTCGCAGTGCAGCAACACCCGCTCGGCCTCGAGCGTGGCTTCGATCACCGTCAGCACGCGGCCCTTGGGTGACAGGATCGCCCCCCACGCGTGGCCGCCCGGGGCGAGGGCGGTGACGTTGATGGTCGTGAGGCCCTGCAGGAAGCGCAGGCGATCGCCGCCGGTGACGGCGAGGTGTCCCCAGTGGCTGTAGTCGACGATGGGCATATCGGACCTGCAGCGTAGCAGGTCAACCGCGGCGAGCGTCAGGACGCGGTTAGTCAGGCCCCGCGGCCGGTGGCGCGCAGCCGGTCGGCGCGCCGGGCCTGGGCCTGGGCGTAGCGGCGGCGGTCGTCGGCGGTCTCGAGCACCAGCGCCGGCACCTGGCGAGGCGCACCAGGCTCGTCGACCGAGACGAACGTCAGGTACGCCTTGGTGGTGTAGCGCCGGCTGCGCGTCGACATGTCCTCGGTCTCGACCCGGCAGCCGACCTCCATCGAGGTCCGGCCGGTGTAGTTGACCTGGGCCTGGAGCACGACCACGTCGCTGAGTCGGACCGGGTGCATGAAGTCGAGGCGATCGATCGACGCCGTGACCACCCGACCGCCGCAATGGCGCATGGCGGCCACGCCGGCGCACACGTCGATCCATTGCATCATGACGCCCCCGAACATCACGCCGGCAGCGCCGTTGGTGTGGGTCGGCATCACGATCTGGGTCATCACGCACCGCGACGCCGTCGGCGTGAGCGCGCGCGCGCCAGCCCCGAGCGGCGCGGGCGCCATCGGCTATTTCTTCTTGGACGGAGGCGCCGGCTTCTTGGCGGCCGCCTTGCCAGCGGCGATCACGCGCTTGCGGCGTGCCTTGAGCTTCACCTGGCTCTTCTTGCGGACCATCTTGCGAGAACGGCGGCTATCACGACGACCCATCGACAACGCTCCTGCGGTTGGGGGGCCGGAGTATTGGCAGGGCCCCGTCGGGGTGTCAACCCGCGTTCGGCCGGCTCCCGCGGTCGCTTTCAGCGTGCCAACCCGGCATGGGCGTGACAGGCGTCGCTCCACGGCACCTCGGTCAGGGCGGCCAGGCCGAGATCGTCGCCGCACACGTGGCAGCGACCGTAGCGGTCGTCGCCAGCCTCGATCTGCTTGCGCAGCGCCTCGACGTGGTCGAGCGCGGCGCGCAGGATCTCCTCGGGACGCATGCCGGGCCGGGCGTTCAGGCCCAGGGCGTCGATGCTGCGGGTCTTGTCCTTGCCGGCCAGCAACTCGGCGAGCAAGGTGGCCAGGACCTGGCCGCGGTCGAGCAGGCTGCGGCGCAGGCGGGCGCAGGTCGGGGCGTCGAATCTCATGGCGGTGGTGCCCCCAGCCGACCCAGCACGGCGGCGCCCTTGCGGCGCCACCAGCGGAAGCCGTTCGTGGTGTCGTCGATGATCAAGTAGAAGCATGGAACCACGAGCAGCGTCACCGCGGTCGAGAAGATGATGCCGAAACCGAGCGAGATGGCCATCGGGATCAGGAACCGGGCCTGCAACTCGGTCTCCAGGATCATGGGGGCCAGGCCGATGAAGCTGGTCACCGCGGTGAGGATGATGGGCCGGGCGCGGATGGCGCCGGCGTCGACCGCGGCGCGCACCGCGCTCACCCCCTGGGCCCGCCGCCGGTTGATGGCGTCGACGTAGACCAGCGAGTCGTTGATGGCGACGCCGGCGAGGGCGATCACGCCCATCCAGCTCATCAGGTTGAACGAGTAGCCCATCAGCATGTGGCCGACGATGGCGCCGATGACGCCGAACGGGATCGCGATCAGCACCGCCAGCGGCTGGAAGTAGCTCTTGAACACGATGCACAGCAGCACGTAGATGGCGCCGATGGCGAGCAGCCAGCCGCGCAGCAGCTGGCTCATCAGCTCGGCTTGCTCCTTGCGCTCACCACCCACCGACCAGGTCAGCTGCGGGTAGTTCGCGACCAGCGTCGGCAGGACGCTCTTCTCGAGGTCCTTCATCACGTCGGCCGGGTTGGCGACCGCCTCGTCGACGTCGGCGGTGACATCGACCGCGCGGCGGCCGTCGACGCGGGTGATCGCCGTGTAGCTCTTGCCGCGCTCGATGTGGGCGACCGCGCCCAGCGGCATCTCGGTGCCGCCCAGCGCGCCGCCGGCCCCCGCCAGGCCCGGGGTGCGGACGATCAGTGAATCGAGCGCATGCTCGCTACGCCGTTCATCGGCCGGCAGCCGTACGTAGACCCGGACCTCGTCGCGGCCCTGCTGCATCCGCATGGCCTCGGCGCCGAAGAAGGCGGCGCGCAGGGTCGAGGCGAGGTCGAACGCGGTGAGGCCGGCGGCGCGGGCCTCGGCGGCCAGGGTCAGGTCGAGCTGCGGCTTGCCATCGGTGAAGCCATCATCGATGTCCTTGACGCCCTGGAAGGCGCGCAGCCGGCCGGCGAGGTCGCGCGCCGCCTGCTGCAGGATCTGGAGATCGGGGTGCGAGAGCTGGATGTCGAGGGCGGCGCCGGCGTCGGGGCCGGTCTGCCAGCGCAGCTTGACGGTCTCGATGCCAGGATAGTCGTCGAGCTTCACGCGCCACAGGCGGGCCAGCTGGTCGGAGTGGATGGCGCGGCGGTCGACCGAGGTCATGTAGACCATCACCTGCACCAGGTGGCCGCCGGTCTCGGCGAACGGGTTGCCGATGTTGTTGGCGATGCCGACCGTCGAGTAGATGCCGCGCGAGTTGCGATCGCGGCCGCCGTGGCCGGCGAGGACCTCGTCGAGGGCCTGCACCATGGCACGCTCGAGAGCGTGGCTGCGCTCGACCGCGGTGCCGTAGGGCAGGTGGGCCTCGAAGGTCACCACGTCGCCCTCGATCTCGGGCATGAACGACTGCTTGACGCGGCCACCGGCCATCAGTCCGAAGACCAGGATCAGCGCGGCCAGCGCGGTGCACATGGTCACGTAGCGGAAGCGGGTCGCGGCGCGGACCACGGGCACGTAGCCGCGGGCGATCACCCATTGTAAACCGGCGGCCAGCTTGCCCTGGTTGCGGTCGATCCAGCGCAACACGCGGCCACGACTGTCCTTGGAGTGGGCCAGGTGCGCGGGCAAGATGAACAACGACTCGAGCAGCGAGATGAACAGCACGCCGAGGACGACCACCGGGATCTGGTAGAAGAACTTGCCGGCGATGCCGGGCATGAACAGCATCGGCACGTAGGCCAGCATGATGGTGCCGATGGCGAACGTCACCGGCACCGCGACCTCGCGGACCCCGAGGATGGCGGCGTCCATGCGGCTCTTGCCCTCGGAGCGGTAGCGCGACACCGCCTCGCCGATGTTGATGGCGTCGTCGACCACCGAGCCCAGGGCCAGGATGAAGGCGAACAGCGACAGCATGTTGATCGACACCCCGGCCGGGCCGAGGAAGATCGCCGAGCCGAGGAACGACACCGGGATGCCGAGCGTCACCCAGAACGCCAGCCGGATCTCGAGGAACAGGCCGATGACGATGATGACCAGCACCAGGCCCTGCACGGCGTTCTCGGTCAGCAGGCTCATGCGGCCGGCGTACAGCTCCGACATGTCGAACCAGGTCGACGCCTGCACGCCCGGCGGCAGCTGGTCGGTCATCCTGGCCGCGTATTCCTTGACCGCGGCGGCGACCTCGAGCGGCTTCTGGTCGCCGACCCGGAAGATGTTGATCATGACCGCCGGCTTGCCGTTGAAGTACGCGGTCTCGTCGCTGTCGGCGAAGCCGTCGACGATGTTGGCGAGGTCGCCGAGCGCCACCCGGGTGCCGTCGGGCTGGGCGACCACGGTGACGTCCTCGAGGCTGGCCTTGTCGTCACGGCGCTCGGTGGTCCGGATCAAGACCTCGCCGGCGTCGGTCTTGATGCGTCCGGCCGGCAGGTCGATCGAGCCCACGCGCACGATGCCGGCGACCTGATCGAGGGTGAGCCGGAAGCGGCGCAGGGTCTCCTGCGGGATCTCGATCGAGATCTCGCGCCGGCGGACGCCCGACAGCTCGACGTTGGTGATGCGCGGATCGGCGAGCAGATCCTCGCGGGCCCGCTCGGCGATCTCCTTGAGCGTCTTCTCGGGCTGGTCGCCGTAGATGACCAGCGAGATGACCTGGAAGCGGTTGGTCAGCTCGAAGACCTGCGGCTTGTCGGCGCGCTCGGGGAACGTGGCCACCCGATCGATGGCGGCCTGGATCCGGCTGCGGACCTCGTCGGTGTTGGTGCCGAGCAGGAGCTCGATGAACAGCACCGCGCCGCCCTCGCCCGACTCCGAGGTGATCCGCTTGATGCCGTCGACCGTGCGGACCGCCTCCTCGGCGGGCAGGGTGACGCCTTGCTCGACCTCGTCGGGGCTGGCGCCGGGGTAGGTCAGGGTCACGGCGATGATGTCGAGGCGGACCTCGGGGAACACCTCCTGTTTGGTGCTGCGCAGGCTGAAGAAGCCGACCAGCACCACCAGCAGCACCAGCATGTTGGCGGCCACCGGGTTGCGGCAGAACCAGGCGAACAGGCCGCGGGTGGTGTCCTGGTTGGCGGTGCCGAGGGTGCGCGGCGCCGGCTCGTGCTCGCCCTCGCTCATGGCGTCCTCGCGGCGTCGGGGGGCGCCAGCGCCGCCGGGGCGGCCGCGGTCGGCGCCTCGGCACCGCGGCGCGCCGGGTCGACGATGCGCAGCGGCAGGCCCGGGGTGGCACCCGGCACCGGCGAGATGATCACCTTGGTGCCGCCCGCCAGGCCGCGGACCACGACGGTCGCCGGCCGTCGCCACAGCAGATCGACGTCCTGCATGTGCAGCTTGCCGTCGGTGACCACCCAGACCCGGCCGTCATCGCGCAAGGCGGCCCGCGGCAGCTCGTAGATGTCGTCGACCTGATCGCCGGCCAGGTGGACCTCGACGAACGAGTTGATCAACAGCGGCGGCTGGCCGGCGGCGAGCGGATCCTTGATCTCGACGATCAAGCGGGCCATGCGACCGACCGGATCGACCTCGCCGGCGATGCGGACCAGCGTGCCGGTGCGCTCGACGGTCGTGGCGCCCAGCTGGTAGAGCACGCGCGCGCTCGAGCCGACGGTGGCACCGCCGATGCCCGGCACGTCGAGCCAGCTGAGTCGGTCGACCGGGATGGCGACCTCGACCCAGTAGGCGTCGGTGCCGACCAGGGTCGCCAGCGGCGCGCCGGGCGCGACGATGTGACCGACGTCGACGGCGCGCTGCAGCACCATCGCGTTCCACGGCGCGATCAGGCCGGTGCGCGTCACCGCCAGCTCGGTGCGCCGCATGTTGCTCTGCGCCGCCTTGACGCCGGCCTTGGCGGTCTCGACCTGCGGATCGCGCAGCGCCAGCGAGCCGGGCTCGGGCGCCTGCTCGCCGAGCAACCGCCACTCCTTCTCGGCGATCCGCTTGCGGCTCTCCTCGACCGCGAGCTCGGTCTGCGCCATCCGCACCGCGGCGCTCTGCTGCTCGAGGGCGAGGCGATAGTCGCGGCCATCGAGGCGGATCACCGGCTGGCCGGTCTTGAAGCGGCCGCCCGGCACCAGCTCGGGCGACATCCACAGCACCTTGCCGCCGACCTCGGCGGCGACCACGACCTGGCGCGCCGGCCGCACCGTGCCCGACGCCACCACGTCGATGCGGTCGCGGCGCGGGGTGACGCTGACGATCTCGACCGGCGTCGCGCCCTTCGCGATGTCGTCCTTCGCCGGTGCCGGCTTGGTCGCGACCAGCCACTTGAAGACGCCGATCGATGCGCCCAGGACGCCGACGGCGACGACGAACGCGATCACGATGCCCATGGGATGAGGCTTGTCGTCGGCGAGCGCGACGGCGGCCGGGTGCGGGTCGTGGGCGTCGTCGTCGCTCATGGTCGTCCTCGGGGCGCGGGGGCAGGGGCGGCAGGTGCGGCGTCGCTGGCCCGCAACGGCAGCGGGGCGGGTGCGCGCAGCGCGGTGGTCCAGGTGCCGCCGAGCGCACGGTAGAGCTGGAGGCGAAGCGCCAGGTGGGCGCGGCGGGCGTCGAGCACGGCGATGCCGAGCCGCTGTTCGGTCTGCACCGCCTGCAACACCGGCAGGTAGTCGATCTGTCCGTCGCGATAGCGGTCCACGGCCGCCGCCACGGTGGCGGCCGCCAGCGTGCGCTGTTCCTCGAGCTCGCCGGCCAGCGCGACGGCGTGGCGCTCGCCGGCCAGCGCCGACTCGACCTCGGTGGCGGCGGCGAGCAGCGCCCGCGCGTAGCCGGCGAGCCGCTCCTCGACCACCGCGCGTTGCTCGGCGACCTTGGCCTTGCGACGGCCGCTGTCGAACAGCGGCGCGGTCAGCGCGGCGAGCACGCTGTACACCGGGGTCTCGATCAGCTGGCGGAGCGTGAAGCCCTCGAGCCCGGCCGATCCCGACAGCCGCAGCGCCGGCAAGCGGTCGGCGATCGCGGCGGCGACCCGCCAGTCGGCGGCCTCGACGCGGCGCCGGGCGGCCCGGACGTCCGGTCGCCGGACGAGCAGATCGGCGGGGACGCCGACCGCCGGCACCGGCGGGACCGCGGGTAGCGACGCCGGCCCGGCGGCCAGCTCGGCGTCGAGCTCGCCGGGCGTGACCCCGCACAGGGTGGCCAGGCGGGCGCGGATCCCGATCTCGCTCGCCGCGACCTGGACCGCCTGGGCGCGGAGCTGGGCCGCCAGCGAGCGTTGCTGGAAGATGTCGAGCGCGGTGGCGCCGAGGCCGGCGCGGAGCCGGTCCTTGAGCAGCTCGAGCTGCGCCAGCGTGAGCCGGAGCTGCTCGGCCAGCAGCGCGGCCTGGGCACGAGCGGTGCGCAGGTCGAGCCACGCGGTCGTGACCTCGGCGGCGATCGTCATGGCGATGGTCGCGGTGTCATCGGTGAGCGCGGCGAGATCGTGGGCCGCGGCCGAGCGCTGCGAACCCATCCGCCGCCACAGGTCGAGCTCGTAGCCGGCCTGGATGGCCAGGCTGCCGCGGTTCGCGGTGCTGGTGTCATCGATCGTGAAGCCGGGTGGCAGCTCGATCGTGAGTGGCGGGCTGGCCGATCGCGAGCGCGCCGCGCTGGCGGCCAGCGAGACGTCGGGCAGGCGGGTGTCGAGCTGACCACCGAGGGCCCGGACCTGCGCGACCCGCGCCCACGCCGCGCGCAGATCGAAGTTGCCGCCGAGGGCGCGGGCCACCAGGCGATCGAGCGCCGGATCGTCGAACACCGTCCACCACCGATCGGGGAGCGCGGCGCCCGCCGACGTCGACGCGCCGGCGAACGCCTGCGGCGCGTCGATCGGCGGCGCCGGCGCGCGGGTCACGCGATGCGGCGTGCAGGCGACCAGCAGCAGCAGGAAGGCGGAGCGGAACACGGGCCTGGGATGCCACGGTACCCGGTCGGGTTGCGCGCCGCGAGCGGCAGAAGTCGGCGCCATCGGTACCCCAGGCTACTTGAGGTGCGGGCGGGCGCAACAGCGACGGTGTCACCACGTGGGTCGGGCCTGTCCTGAGCCTGTCGAAGGGGCGTCTTGCCCCGCGGTCGGGGCGTCCTGCCTCAGGACGCGGGCTGGGTGCAGCGCAGCACCGTCGCCGTGTAGGGCACGCGCAGGTGGCCGCTGACCACCTGCGGCGAGACGGCGTGAAAGCGGGTGCGGGCCAGGCGCGCGTAGCCGTGCGAGTCGCGGACGTCCTGGCCGCGATCGCGCGCGATGAGCGCGCGGGCGACCAGGCCCTGGCCCGCAGCCCAGCACGGATCGTAGGTGACCAGCGCACCGTCCGGGCGCAGCGCCCGTGCCGCCAGCGCGACCAGCGCGCGGGCGGCGGCATCGTCGAGATGGTGGAGCACGCCGATCGCGATCACCCGGTCGAAGCGACCGAGCTCGTCCAGCGTGGCGCGCTCGACCCGCGCCTGCCAGAAGTGGCCGCGGTCGCCGAAGCGGGCCCGCGCCGCCGCGATGTACGCGGCGCTGTCGTCGAAGCCGTGGTACTCGATGCCGGCCGGCAGGTGAGCGAGGATCGCCGCCGGGCCGCAGCCGATGTCGAGCACCCGGTGTCCCGGCGCGGCGTCGATCCAGGTCGCGAGCCGGCCGCGGAACGCCACCGCGCCCAGGGCATCCTGGAAGCCCTGATAGAACCAGCTCGAGCCGAGCAGGCGGCGGAGGCCGGCGTCGTTCTGGGCCATCGTCGATCGACCGATCAGGCCGCGTCGGTCTTGTTCTCGGAGCGGCTCTGCGAGTGGGCGGCCTCGAGCCGCGGCGGCGCCGGGGCGCGCGCGCCGGCCTTGCCGATGGCGTGCTCCTCGAAGCCCCACCGGCCACCGACGACGTACAGCGGTCGGCCCTTCACCTCCTCGAAGATGCGGGCCAGGTACTCACCCTGGATCCCGTTCGAGATGATGGCCAGGCCATTGAAGAACAGCAGCAGCGACATGACCGAGGCGTAGCCCGGCACATCGATCCCGAACCACACCACCTGGGCGACCGTGACGGCCAGATAGACGAACGAGCCGGCCGCGCACAGCAGGCCGACGTAGGTCCAGACCTTCAGCGGTGCGGTCGAAAACGAGAAGATGCCGTCGAGCGCGAAGCGCCACAGCTTCCAGAACCCCCACTTGCTACCGCCGCCGCCGGCCCGCGGCGCGGCCTGGAACTCGATGGTCGCGGTCTTGAAGCCCGGCCAGGCGAAGATGCCCTTCATGAAGCGGTGGCGCTCGGGCATCTGGTTGAGGACGTCGACGACCTTGCGCGCGATCAGGCGGAAGTCACCGGCGTGGGCCGGGATGTCGACGCTGGTGAGCCAGCGCAGCAGCCGGTAGTAGAGGCCGGAGGCGGTCCGTCGTGGCCACGACTCCTCGGTCCGCTTGCTGCGCACCGCGAGCACCATGTCGGCGCCCTGGCGCCACGCGGTGACCATCTGCGCGATCAGCTCCGGTGGGTGCTGGAGGTCACAGTCGATGGGGATGACGGCGTCGCCGGCGGCGTGGGCCAGCCCGGCGGTGAGCGCGGTCTCCTTGCCGAAGTTGCGGGCGAAGCTGACCACCTTCACCCGCGGGTCGGTGGCGCTGGCCGCGACCAGCACGCCCAGCGATCCGTCGCGGCTGCCGTCGTCGACGAACACGATCTCGAACGTCTCGCCGAGGCCCTCGAGCACGGGCACCGCCGCAGCGAGGAAGGCGGCGATGTTGCGCTCCTCGTTGTAGACCGGCACCACGAGCGACAGGACGGGGGACATGAGCCCCACGTTTACCATCAGGCCGGGGGCGTCGCGACAGTCGATCTCGGCAAGATGGGGGCAGGTCTGGCAGGTCGTGGGGCGGGTCACGCCGAGCCCGCCTCAGCCCTCGCCTCAGCGACCGAGGACGACGTCGATTCCCGACAGCACCAGCTCGAGTGTCCGCCTGGGCAGTTTTCCCACGCACTCGCTGAGCTCCGCCTTGTCGAGGGTGACGATCTGAGAGACGTTCGCGACGGAGTCCTTCGGGAGACCGGTCGTACGTGCGGGCAGCGTGACGTTGCCGGGTGCGGTCGCCCATTTCAGACTGCTCGTGAGTGCCACGCAAATGACTGTCGCGATCCGACTCCGATTGAGCGGATCGCCCTGCACGACCACCACCGGTCGTCGAAACCCCGGCGCCGAACCAGCGGGTTCGGGGAGCTCAGCCCACCAGACGTCCCCCTGCGTGACCGTCACCACTCGGCCCGACCCAGCGTCCGGGCACCGGCGGCGATCGTGAACGGGTCCGTGGTCTCGTCGAGCTCGGCCAGCGTACGGTTCATGGCCTCGGTCACTCGATCAGGTGTATGGCGCGCGATGTACTCGGCGAGAGCTCGGCTGAAGATCTCGCTGCGCGAGCGCTTCATCCGCTTCGCCAGACGCTCCGCTTCCTCGAATACCTCGTCGGGGATCGACACGGCCGTTTTCATACCGCTAGTATAACCGGGTTATACCGCTGGTCAACCAGCGACCCTCGCCCCGTCGCGGTTGGCTGACTGCGCTCCCGCTGAACGTCAGGTTCGGCGGGCGGACGAGCGGAGTCGCTCGACGCGCGGTCGCGTTTCCGCGGAAGCGCTCGGTGCTCCAACGAAGACAGTGGTGGCATCCGGGTCAGCGTCGGTTCCACTCGACGACGTTACCCGACAAGATCGCCAGGTTGTCCGAGGCCAGCCAGGCGCGGGCGGCCGGCAGGTCGCGCAGCTGGGCATCGGCAAAGGCCAGCGCGGCCGAGTCCAGCCAGGCCAGGTACACGCTGCACCGCGCCAGCTCGCCGCCGTTGGTGGTCTGGAAGTCCTGGCAGGCGGTGACCTCGTGGTTGAACGTGGCGTGCCGCGCCGCAAGCTCGGTGTTCCAGAACCGGTACTTGTCGCCGGGCATCATCACGTCGAACGGCACCCGTCGCGGCAGCGCCGGCGCCTCGGGCGTGATGTCACCGACCCCGCTCAGCGTGAGGTGGGGGCGGGCGATCGGCCGGAACGAGTCGGCGGTGAAGCCGTCATCGCCGTCGCCCTCCATCGAGCAGCCGATGAACGCCTTCGGCCGCGGATCGGGGGCGGTGCGGATCGCGCCGAAGATGGGTCGGCTGGCCCCGGCGACCAGCGAGCCTCCGCCCGAGCCGGCCGAGTGGCCGGCGTAGAGCACGTTGCCGAGATCGGCCACGCCCGCGAGCGGCCCGGTGGCCTGGGCCTCGAGGTAGTCGAGGGCCTCGCGGAAGTCGTTGGGGCGATCCCAGTGCAGGTACTTCACCTGCGCGCACTCGATCGTCAGCGGGACCCCGAAGTGCGCGCACATCTGCTCGCGCGAGGCCTGGTCGCGTCCCGGGTGGGCGATGCCCACGAACAGGTAGCCGGCGGCCGTGAACACCCGCGCCCATCCGTCGCCGACGTTCACGGCCGAGCTCATGCCGTCGGCGCCGCCGTGCGACCACACCACGACCGGCCATGGCTGCGGCGCCCCGTCCGGTCGGTGCAAGGCGATCTGGACCACCCGTTGCTGGCCGCTGACGTCGGTGTAGGTCAGGTCGCGCACGATCGGCGGTAGCTGGCCGTAGTTGCCGGGCGCGTCGTAGACACAGGCGGCCAGGTTGGTCGACGCGCACGCGGTCGACGCGTCGGCCCCAGCGTCCGCTGCGGTCGCGGCGTCGAGCGCGCCCGGCGGGTCGACGCCGCCACACGACGCAAGCCCGATCAGTGTCACGGCGAGGAGACAATCGCGACGGTCGAGGCCCGGCGCGCGGCGCTGTGGTGGGTTGGTCGAGTCGTCCATGGCTGACCCATTGTGCACGCGTGGAGCCAGCGCCATGTGGTCGGATCCCCGTGCGCGGTGGGACCTCGACGTCCCACCCGCGGCTTCGGTTTCGGCCGGGACGCCCCATCGCTACCCGCCACGACACCCGCACCGACCCGGCGATTCGCACCGGCTCGGGCAGGATGGCGCGCCTTGACCACGAACATCCAGCCCCCGATCCCCGGCACCGCTTCCACGTCCACGGCCGAGCCGGAGGCCTTCGGCCCCTACGCCGTGTACGAACGGCTCGGGGTCGGCGGCATGGCGACCGTCCATCGCGCCAGGGAGCGGGGCATCGAGGGCTTCGAGCGCATCGTGGCGCTCAAGCGGTTGTTGCCCCATCTCGCCGAGGACGCCAGCTTCGTCAAGTCGTTCGTGCGCGAGGCCAAGTTCGCGTCGATGCTCCAGCACGCCAACATCGTCCAGCTCTACGAGCTCGGCCGGGTCGGTTCGACCTACTACATCTCGATGGAGCACATCGACGGGCGCGATGTGCGGCGCATCCTGCATCAGGCTCGCCGGGCCGCCGGCCCACCCAACGTCAACGTCACGATCTCGCTGCTCATCCAGCTGTGCGATGCGCTCGAGTACGCCCATACCCGCAGCGACGAGCACGGTCAGCCGCTCGGCCTGATCCACCGCGACGTGTCGCCCTCGAACCTCCTGGTCACCCGTTCGGGGCACCTGAAGGTGATCGACTTCGGCATCGCCAAGGCCCAGTCCCAGCAGATGCTCACCCAGGACGGCAAGGTCAAGGGCAAGCTGGCCTACATGGCGCCCGAGGCGGTCACCGGCGGCGCGCTCGACGCTCGCTCCGACATCTTCTCGGTCGGCGTGGTCGCCCACGAGCTGCTCACGGCGCGCACCCTGTTCGCCTCGAAGAGCGAGTACCAGACCCTCATCAACGTGCAACGGGCCGAGGTGCTGCCACCGTCGTCGTTCAACCAGGCGGTGCCGCCCGAGCTCGACGCGATCGTGGCCAAGGCGCTGTGCCGCGATCTCGCGCAGCGGTACACGAGCGCGGCGCAGATGCGCGACGATCTGCATGGCGTTCGCACCCAGTACAACCTGTCGGCCACCAATCGAGAGGTCGAGGCCTGGTGCACCTGGGCGTTCGCGCTCGATCGCGCCGGCAGCTTCAGCGATCCGGGCGTCACCGGCTCGCTGACCGGCACGTCGCGATCGAGGACGCCGGCGCCGGCCATCCCGACCGGCGAGCGGATGGCCATGAGCGCGAAGCCACCGCGCCCGACTGCCGACGAGGATGAGGCCGCGGCGATCGCGTGGGGCGGCGCGGCAGGCGAGTCGCCCGCCATCGCGCACGAGCTCCCCGACCTCGGCAGCGACCGTCGGCCGCTCCCCGCGCGTCCGGCCACCGGCCAGATCGCGTTCGACAGCGCCAGCTTCCGCGACGCGATGCCGGCGCCGAAGCGCCGCACCCTGGCGCGCGGCCTGGCGCTCGGCGGCGGCCTGATCGTCCTCGGCGGCGTCGGGTTCGTGCTCGTGGGCCGCGGCGGCGGGAAGGCGGTGGCCAGCAGCGCGACGACGACGACGGCGGCGGCCGAGCCGCTCGCCGGCCTCAAGTTCATCGTCGAGCCCGCCGACGCGACCATCAAGATCGCCGGCATGGCGCCGCACGTCGGCGTGCCGTGGCAGGTGGATCTCGATCCCGGCGTGGTGCAGATCAAGGTGAGCCGCGAGGGTCACCAGTCATGGGAGACGTCGGTCGAGCTGTCGAAGGGTGAGGCCCAGACCATCCGGGTCGCCCTGGCCGCGGCGGTCGGCGATCCCAACCTGGCGACGCTCGAGCTCGGCTCGCAGCCGGTCGGGATGGCGATCGTGCTCGACGGCCGCGACACCGGCAAGCAGACGCCGTGGACCACCCAGTTGCCGGCCGGGCCGCACACGGTCCAGTTGCGTGACGCCGGCGGTGCGATCGCGTGGAAGCACACCTGGTCGGTCGAGCCGCGCACGCTCTACGAGTTCGCACCCTCGATGGACGCCGGCAAGCAGCAAGAACGGATCGAGCGCGAGCGACTGGCCTTGCGGGACCGAGCGGTCCGCGCCGCCGGGACGCCGCCGGCGCCCGAGCCGGTCGCGGTCGCCGGCAGCGCCGCCCCGGTTCCGCCCGATGCCGACGCCGTGGCGGCGGTCGTGACACCCGCCGCGCCGGCGCCCGCCGTGGTCGCCGATCGTGCCCCCGCGTCAGTCGCGAAGACGGCCACGCCGGCGCCGGTGATCGCGAAGGCGCCGCCGCCGACCCGGGTGGCAGCTGCCGCGCCCGCACCGCCCGGCACCGCCGTCGCGCCTCGCGCCGCGGCTCGGGCGGCGGTGGTGGTCGCGCCCAACGCGGTCAAGCGCACGTCGGGTGAGTTGCCGACGATCAAGGCCGTGGTCCGTCCCGGTACGGACGTGCCGACCTCGCTGGCCGCCAAGATCTGCATCGACGAGCGGGGCGGCGTCACGTCGGTGCAGGTGCTCAAGGTCACGGGCGAGGTCGCCCAGGCCTTCGCCGGCTCCATCCGCACCTGGCGCTACACGCCGTACCGTGACGGCGGGGTCGCGACCCCGGCCTGCTTCGTCAACTCGTTCGCGCTCGGCAGGTGAGGCTACGGTCTCGGCGTCGGCCACGGCCCAGGTCGCGGCCACGGCCACGGCCTCGGCTACGGCCTCGGCTACGGCCTCGGCCTCGGTTTGGGCTACGGTCCCGGTTCCTTCGCCATGTCCGCTGCCGGCTCGTCCCGTCTCCGCACCGTGCTCTTGTGGGCGTTGCGCCTCGGTGGCACCGCCGCCGGGCTCATCTACACCCTGACGCTGGTCGATCTCGACGACCTGGGCAACGCGCTGTCGCGGCTCCCGGTCGCCGCGCTGGGGCTCGCGATCGCCCTGGTCGCCGCCAACGTCGTCGCCGGTGCGCTGCGCTGGCGGGTCCTGCTCGACGCCTACGGTGCCACCGCGCCGCCGTCGATGCCGCGGCTCGTGCACCTGTCCTTCGTCGGCTTCTTCTACAACAACTACCTGCCGGGGGCGGTCGCCGGTGACGTCGTGCGTGGCGTCGCGACCCGCGAGGCGTTCGGCGACGGCGGCCTGACCGGCAACCTGGCCGTGGTCCTCGTCGAGCGCGCGCTGGGCCTGTTCGCGTTGTTCGTGCTGCTGGCCGCCGGGCTCGCGCTGTCCGACGCCGGCTTCGACACCGGCGCGCTGTGGTGGTGGACCGTGGTCGGCACCGCCGGCGCCGCCGCGATCGTCGTCGGGCTGGTCATCGCGCGTCGCCTCGCGCCCCGCCTGCCGGGCGCGCTGGGGCGGATCGCGGCCCGGGTCCCGGCCATCGTCGATCGCGGTGCCTTCGCGCGCGGGGTCGCGCTGTCGATCGCCACCCAGAGCCTCATCGCGCTCGCCGGCTGGGCCTTGCTCCATGCCGGCCACCCCGACGTCGATCTCGCCGACGCCTTGCTGGTCGTGCCGCTGGCGGCGGCGACGGCGTTCCTGCCCATCACCGTCGGCGGCGCCGGCGCGCGCGAGGCGGTCTTCGTGTCGCTGTGCGGCCGCCTGTTCGGGTTCCCCGCCGAGGACGCGCTGGCGGCGTCGCTGGCGTTGTGGTTCGCCCACCTCGCGGTCGGCGCGGTCGGCGGCGTCCTCATGGCGGCGCGCGGCACCAGCGGGCCGGCGCGCGGCACCCACCAGTCGCGGTAAGCTGCCGCGGCGTGAACAACGTCCTGGTCACCGGCGGCGCTGGCTTCATCGGCTCGAACTTCGTGCGTCACCTGCTCGCCGCCCGACCCGGCGTGCGCATCGTGACCTACGACCTGCTCACGTACGCCGGCAGCCTCGAGAACCTGCGCGATCTCTCCGACCCGGCCCGCCACGTCTTCGTGCACGGCGACATCTGTGACCGCGGTGCCGTCGACCGGGTCGTGGCCGAGCACGGCGTCGACACCGTCGTCCACTTCGCCGCCGAGTCGCACGTCGACCGCTCGATCGTCGCCCCCGGCGAGTTCGTGCGCACCAACGTCACCGGGACCTTCACGCTGCTCGAGGCGGCGCGCGCGGCGTGGGCGGGCCGCGCCGACGTCCGCTTCCATCACGTCTCCACCGACGAGGTCTACGGCGCGCTCGCCGCCGACGCGGCGCCGGTCACCGAGCACGCCGCCTATGCGCCGCGCTCGCCGTACGCGGCCTCGAAGGCGGCCAGCGATCACCTGGTGCGCGCCTACGCCACCACCTACGGGCTGCCGGTCACGATCTCGAGCTGCTCGAACAACTACGGCCCCTACCAGTTCCCCGAGAAGCTGGTGCCGCTGATGATCGTCCACGGCGCGCTCGGCAAGCCGTTGCCGGTCTACGGCGACGGCGGTCAGATCCGGGACTGGTTGCACGTCGACGATCATTGCGCGGCCATCCTGGCCATCGTCGAGCGCGGCCGCGCCGGCGAGACCTATCACGTCGGCGGCGGCAACCAGCCGACCAACCTCGAGGTGGTCGAGCGCCTGTGCGCGCTGCTCGATGCTCGCTACCCCGGCGCCGCGCATGCGCCGCATCGCTCGCTGATCAAGCACGTCGCCGATCGACCGGGCCACGATCGCCGCTACGATCTCGACTTCACCAAGCTCCAGACCGAGCTCGGCTGGCGTCCGCGCCACGCGCTCGCCGACGGCCTGGCCGCCACCGTCGCCTGGTACGCCGGCAGCGGCGCCTGGCTGGCGGCGGTCCGCGACAGCGACGACTATCGGCGCTGGATCGCGCTCAACTACGACGGCCGCGCCGTGGAGGTCACGTGAAGGGCATCATCCTCGCCGGCGGCCGCGGCACGCGCCTGTACCCGATCACGCGCGCGGTCTCGAAGCAGCTGCTGCCGATCTACGACAAGCCGATGATCTACTACCCGCTGTCGGTGCTGATGCTGGCCGGCATCCGCGACATCCTGGTCATCTCGACGCCCGACGACCTGCCGGCCTACCGGCGGCTGCTGCGCGACGGTGGCCAGTGGGGGCTGCGGTTCGAGTACGCCGAGCAGGCGGCGCCCCGCGGCCTGGCCGAGGCGTTCCTGATCGGTCGCGACTTCGTCGCTGGCGATCGCTGCGCCCTGGTGCTGGGCGACAACGTCTTCTACGGCGCCGGCCTGCAGGAGATCGTCGAGCGTGCCGCCGCGGTGCCGCGCGGCGCGGTGGTCTTCGCCTATCCGGTGCGTGACCCCGAGCGCTACGGCATCGTCGAGCTCGACGGCGAGCGCCGGGTCGTGTCACTGGAGGAGAAGCCGACCCAGCCGCGCTCCAACCTGGCGGTGCCAGGGATCTACTTCTACGACGAGCAAGTGACCGAGCTGGCGACCCAGGTCCGGCCCAGCGCCCGCGGCGAGCTCGAGATCACCGACCTCAACCGGCTGTACCTGGCGCGTGGCGAGCTCACCGTCGAGGTCATGAGTCGCGGCATGGCCTGGCTCGACGCCGGGACCCACGAGTCCCTGCTCGAGGCGTCGAGCTTCGTGCACACCATCCAGCGCCGCACCGGCCTGATGATCGCGTGTCCCGAGGAGATCGCGTGGCGCATGGGCTTCATCGACCGCGCTCAGCTCGCCGGCCTGGCCGCCGAGTTGCCCGACGAGTACGGCGCCTACGTTCGCGCGCTGGCCGGGGCCTGACGCCAGGCGTGATTCACCGCACCGCAGATCAGGCGCCGAACGCGGTCACCGCCGCGACCTGACGGGGCGCCGCGGATCAGATCCGCCAGTACAGATCGACGGTCGGCATGAAGCCCCGGGTCGACGTCACGAAGTTGATCACCGGGGTCGAGTAGTTGCCGTACTCGGCACCGAGCCGCAGGTTCAGGTGCGGCCATGTGAAGTGGAGTTCCGCGCTCGCCGACCAGGCGCGCCCGCTCACCGACATCAGGTCGGCCTCACCGCGGGTCGTGTTCGACACCTCGCCGTTCTCGCCGACCCGCTCGGAGCCGCCGGCCTCGGCGTACTGCTGCTGCCACGGCACGTAGCGGCCGCCGAGCACCAGGTGGACGGTGCGGGAGAGGCCGACCTCGACGTTGCCGCGGAGCTGCACGGTGCTGCTGCCGACCGCGCCGCCGAGCTCGTCGATCGTCGTGGTGTTGGTCATGCCGCGCAGCCCGACCCGCGTGTACACGGCGCCGGTGTTGATCCGCACGCGCCCCAGCCGCAGGCCGGCCCAGCCCTCGAGCGGGGTCACGAAGAAGCTGGCGCGGGCGTCGGCGTCCGCACCTTCCACGAACGGCGTCAGGTCGACCAGCATGTGCTCGGCGGCGACCGCGAGCGACAGGTGCGGGTCGCGCCACAGCTCGAACTTGCCGCGCACGTCGTAGCTGGCCAGGCCGCCGGCGTTGGGCAGCCATGCGATCGGTCGCGTGCCGATCTCGATGCGGCGCAGCAGGTCGTGGCCGAACAGCCCGACCGCGACGTCCGAGAGCCCGACCCGGACCTCGCCGGGCTCGAGCGTCGCCGGGCTCGCCTCGGTGATCTCGCCGCGGTCGGCCGCGGCGACCGCGGTCGTCGCCAGGAGGAAGCATGAGACGGTGCGCAGCATCCGGTGAGGCAGATGCAGCTCTCGCGCCGCGACCGGCGCACGGCACGAGGTGGCAATGGGCGCGACCAACCCGGCAGGCGGTGGCACGCCCTGATGATCGCGGCCGACGACGCTGGTGGAAACCGCGACGGCCTGTCGCCGGTTCACCGATCGAAGGTGCGACGACCGTCACCCGTCGGCGGACCGTTGGGTGGCGAGGCGCTAGCTTTCCTACAGGTCGCGACGGTAGGTCGTGTGCAGGATGTATTCGCGGGTCGGGCCGGGCAACGGTGCGTGCGCGATCGTCCCGTCGAGGAAGCGGATTCCCTGGTCGAGGAGATCGTGGACCCCGATCCCCACGTCGAGCCCGGGAACCGCGAGGTCGGTGCGCAACGCGAACAGGTTGAGCAGGAGGGTCGGGGGTTCGCGCCCGAACAGCAGTTCGTCGGTCGCGGCGTCGTAGCTGGTCGGCCCGAACACGCTACCGATGAACACCGCCGACGGGCTGAGCGTGAGCTGGTCGGTGACACGTACGGTCCCGTCAAGCGTGACCTTGTGGGCCGCGAGCCCTGACAAGATGTCGTCCCGTCCCGGGACCCGGTAGGACTCGACCTCGTTCTTGCCGCTGGTGTCGTAGAACGACCAGGTCATGGTCGCGCGTCCGCGAGGGTGCTGAACCCGGAGCGTCCCCTCGGCACCTCGGCTCCCGTTCTTCGAGAAGTTGAAGTACCCCTCGGCCATCGTGGCGGGGTCGAGGGCGTAGACGAACGGATCGCGGATGGTGATGTCGAAGGCGTTGGCGCCGACGAACAGGTACTCACCGATCTTGTAGCCGGCCTCGAGCTCGAAGGTGGTGGTCGTCTCCGGTGCCAGCCGCGGGTTGAGGCCGAGGGGCTCGTGACCCGGTGCGCGGAAGGCCTGGCTCAGGAGCAGCTTGACGTGCGCGTGCTCGAACGCCCGGGTCACGCCCACGCGCGGCACCACGACGGCACCGAACCGGCTGTTCCATTCCAGCCGCACGCCGGCCGACAGGTTGGCCCATCGGTGCTCGCCCAGCAGCTGCGCGTAGCCGACCAGGGTCGCGAAGTGGTGGGTATTGCTGGTGCCGAAAGGCTGCTGCAACCCGGTGCCGGCGGAGGCGGTGTCATCGAGGCGGGCGCGGTTGGTCCAGGCCTCGGCGCCAACCAGCAGCTCGACGGCGTCACGGACGGCCCAGTCGAGCGTCAGCCCACCGCCGTAGCGCTCGGCGGTCTTGTCGTAATACGTGATCGCGTCGCGCGCCGTGACCCACCACGGCTTCTGCCTCTTGTAGCTGAGCCGCGGGGTCAGCGTGATCTGCCTGGTCAGCTGCCAGCGATAGCGGGTGTCGACAAACACGCCGAAGAAGTCGGTCCGGACCGCCTGCGGTTCGCTCACGGTGAGCGCATCGCGCGACGTGGTGCGCAGCCAGTCGACCATCAGGTGCAGGTCGAAGCGACCGGCGCCGATCCCGACCGTGACCAGGGCGGGATCGAGCCGGTTGGGCAGCCGGTAGCGGTTGCCGAAGAAGTCCTCGTAGAATTCGTCGGAGCGACGACCCTCGCCGAGCACCGCGGCCACGCCGAGCTCGACGCCCCGGAGCTCGGGGAGCGCCTGACGCCACGCGAGCTGCAGATCGCGATACCCCAACGCATCGTCCATCTGGCCGTACCGCCCCCCGACCATGACCTCCGTGGCATCACCGGCGCCACGCGTCGTGATGTGGATGACCGCGAGCTCGGCGTAGCTGCCATGGATCACCGAGCCGGGACCACGGCTGATCTCGATCCGCTCGATGAGCGCGACCGGGAAGTGGAGCAACGGCGTCCCGTACATCGGCTCGTTGTACTCGTGGCCGTCGACCAGCACGAGGACCTGGCCGCCGCCCCCGGGCGTGCCTCTGAACCCCAACGCCACGGCGCCCTGCACGTCCATCCCGAACCCGAAGCCCGGCACCAGATACAGCACGTCGATCAGGTCTCGCGCGCCCGACTGCAAGATCTCGTCGCGGGTCACGACCGTCACCACTCCCGGGGTCTCCCGGATCGGCTGCGCGGCGCTGGTCACGACCTCGACCTCGATGTCGAGGAGCTGGTCGAGGGTGAGGTCTTCGAGCGAGTTGTCGGGCGCGGTCCGATCGTCGCCGGCGGCGCCAGCCGTGGTCATCAACGACAAGGCGATGCCCAGTAGCCCTCTGATGGTCCCCACGCGCATGACGCAGATGGTGGACCCAAAGTCGCCGGGCTCGCAACGCCGACGCGGGTCTGGGCCACCCCAGCGTCGGCAGCAGGATCAGGCGCCGAACGCGGTCACCGCCGCGATCACCCGCTCGACGTCGGCGTCGCCGAGGTCGGCGTACAGCGGCAGCCGCACCAGCGTGTCGGCGACCTGCTCGCTGACCGGGCAGTCACCGTCGCGGCCGCCGGCCTTGCGGCCGACCTCGGACAGGTGCAACGGCTGATAGTGGAAGGTGGCCTGGATGCCGGCGGCGGCCAGGTGGGCGATCATTCGCTGCCGGGTGGCGAGCGTTGCGACGCGCAGCCAGTAGATGTGGGCGGCGTGCTCGGCGCCGACCGGGACGTGGGGCTGCTGTACGCCGTGATGGGCGGCCCAGCCGGCCAGCTCGGCGTGGTAGCGGCGCCAGACCTGGTGGCGCGCGGCCTGGATCGCCGGCGCCGCCTCGAGCTGGGCCACCAGCACGGCGGCCAGCAGGTCGCTGGGCAGGTAGCTCGAGCCGAGATCGACCCAGGTGTACTTGTCGACCTGGCCGCGGAAGAAGCGGGCCCGGTTGGTGCCCTTCTCGCGGATGATCTCGGCCCGCTCGTCGAGCGCGCGGTCGTTGATCACCAGCGCACCGCCCTCGCCGCAGCCCAGGTTCTTGGTGTCGTGGAAGCTCTGGGTGGCGAGCTGGCCCAGGCTGCCGAGCGGCCGGCCGCGCCACGACGCGAACAGGCCGTGGGCGTTGTCCTCGACCACCGCCGCGCCCGGTGCCGCGGCGGCGATCGCGTCGACGTCGGCGGCGACGCCGGCGTAGTGCACGACCACGACCGCGCGGGTGCGCGGGCTCGCCTTGCGGGCGACCTCGGCGGGATCGAGACCCAGGGTGCGCGGATCGACGTCGGCGAACACGATACGGGCGCCGCGCAGCGCGAACGCGCTGGCGGTCGACACGAACGTGAACGACGGCACGATGACCTCGTCGCCGGGCCCGACGCCGAGCAGGAGCGCGGACATCTCGAGCGCGTGGGTGCACGAGGTGGTGAGCAGGACCTTGCCGCCGCCGACCGCGGCGGAGACCAGCGCCGACGCCTGGGCCGTGAACGGGCCATCGCCGCGCCAGTGGTCGCCGGCCAGCGCCTGGGCGACCAGGGTCGCCTCGCGGCCGCTGCGGTGCGGGCGCGAGTACGGGATCGCGACGCCGCTCACGCCGGTTCTCTCGAGGCCGGCGCGCTGCCGTCGCCGTCGCCGTCGTCGACGCGGCGCACGACGTACGGCGGTCGGTCGAGCAGCCGGAAGTGGGCGCGACCCAGGTACTCGCCGATGATGCCGAGGCACAGCAGCTGGGCGCCGCTGAAGATCGAGATGATGCAGGCCAGGAACGGGAATCCTGGCGCGCTGCCACCGTCGACGGCGTAGCGAACCAGCACGTAGGCGAGCACGACCAGGCCGAAGCCAGTGAGCACGAACCCGACCAGGCTGGCGAGCTGGAGCGGGATGGTCGAGAACCCGGTCATCATGTTGAAGGCGTGGGTGAAGAGCGTCCGGAAGGTGTAGTTCGAGGTCCCGATGGCGCGCGCGTCGTGGCGGACCGTGACGTGGGTGAAGCGCTGGGTGCCCCACGTCAACAGCACGTCGATCGACACGAAGGTGCCCCGGAAGGCGTCGAAGGCGTCGCGCAGGTGGGTGCGGAACGCCCGCCACGCGCTGACCTTGGCGGCGGTGGCGGCGCCCATCGATCCCATCAGGACCCGCTTGGAGATGCGCGACGCCACGCCGCGCAGCAGGCCGTGCGGCTGCCGCGCCGGTGCGCCATAGACCACGTCGACGTCGTCGGTGAGGGCGGCCAGCAGGTGGGGCAGCTCCTCGGGCGGGTGTTGAAGATCGTCGTCGGTGGTGACCACGACGTCGTAGCGCGCGGCGCGGATGCCGCACAGGAGCGCCGCGTGCTGGCCGTAGTTGCGCATCAGCGCGATGGCGCGCACCCCGGGCTGGCTGCGAGCGAGCGCGGCCACCGCCTGGCCGGTGCCATCGGGGCTGGCGTCGTCGACCAGGATGATCTCCCACGCCGGCGCGTGAGCGGCGAGCACCGGTCGCAGCCGCTCGACCAGCGCGGCGATCGATCCCTCGCTACGGTAGCAGGGGATGACCACCGACAGGCCGCGGGGCAGGGCGGCGGTGGCGAGCACGTGGGCCCCGGAGGCGGTCACGCTCCCTGTGTACCGGAGCCGCCGCGGCAGGTCCACTCGGTGAGGTCGCCGGTCTACAACGACGCGCAGACCAGCTCACCGCTCCGGGCCCGGACCTGGGCCTTGATCTTCTGGCCATCGCCGTACTTCTTCCACGTGCCCTCCTCGACGTCGCAGGTGCGCGCCTGCTTGCCGTCGTGCAGATCGAGCGTGTAGGTCCCATGTTTGGGTCCGGCGCGGCGAGCGCCGATCCGGGTCTGCGCCGACGAGGCGGGCAGGGGCGGCCATTTCACGTCCAGCCCGCTCCCGTTGCCCTTGAGCTCCTCGACCTTGGTCCAGCGGTCGATCCGGAAGCTGCAGAAGTCATCGTCGACGCCCTCGTCCTTCATGCGCGGCGTGCACTTCTTGACCTCCTCGAAGGTGCCGTCGCCCTTGTCGACCTTCTCGACCTTGCAGTCCTCGCCGTCCTGCACGCTCCGGGTCGAGCGCTGCTTGCGGCTGCACGAGATCTGGCGGGCGCCGCCCGGCACCTCGTTGCGCCAGGTCTCCTCGCTGACCTCGCGGTACTCCTCGATCTCCTGCACCACCGACCAGCGGTGACCGGTGACCTGCATCGCGATCTCTTTCTTGCGGATGCACATGAACCAGATGAGGACCAGGAACAGGACGACGCCGAGGACGATGAACCAGATCCGGTTCGACTTCTGCTTCGCCACCGGCTTGGGCGGGGTCACCAGCGGCACCGCCTTGGCGACACCGAGCGAGGCGCCACAGGTGCCGCAGTGCTCGGCCTTGGCCGACTGCGCCGCGCCGCACGACGCGCACGTGCGATCGCCGCCGGTGAAGACGTGGTCCTTGACCAGCACCTTGTCGGCCTCGGTCGGGAAGTAGCGCTTGGCCTCGCCCTGGGGCGCACCGCACGTCGGGCAGTGTCGATGGGTCTTGCCGAGCAGCTTCTTGGTCTCGCAGTGGCCGCAATCCCACAGCATCTCGTAGTGACCGAGGCTCTCCTCACGAGGCGCGCCCGGGCCAGCGCTGGTCGGTTTGTCCATGCGCCGATCCTATCAGGCCGCCGCGAGAACCAAGCGTCGGGCGCGCCACTCAAGGCGCGGCGCGGAGTCACGAGCTGAAGCGGGCGCTGGGCTACGCGCTCGACCGGTTCGAGTTGAAGATCCTGTGACCGGCCCCAGGCGACCGGGCTGGTCCTGCCGTGCCGGCTGCCATACAATGTGCCGTCATGCGTGATCGGCGCGACCGCGATGCAGGCGATGGGTCACGCGAGTCCCAGGGCACCGGCACCAAGCCGGGGGCGCGCACGTTGACGCAGGGCCTGCGGGCGGTGCAGCGCAAGGCCACGCCAGCCTATGCCGCCGACAACTTCGCCGACAACTTCGCGTTCGTGAACGCGCACCCGCCGGTCGCCGCGGCGGCGGGGCTGTTTCCCGACGAGCATCCGCTCTCGTGGCTGGCTGCGGGCACGCCGGTGCAGCGTCTGGGGACCGAGGCCACGCACGACAGCGACGCGGTTCGCGCAGCGGCCGCGCACGGCACCAGCGGGGCCGCTGGCCCGCTCCCACACCTGGACCGGATCCAGCCTCTGTTCGGCGAGCACGACGTCTCCGGCGTGCGCGCGCACACCGACGGCGCCGCCGCGGCGGGTGCCAGGGCGATGGGAGCCGAGGCGTTCGCGGTCGGCGACGCCGTCGGGTTTGGCGCCACGCCGACCTTGCACACCGCGGCCCACGAGGCCGCTCATGTCGTCCAGCAGCGGGGCGGGGTGCACCTCGCCGGCGGGGTCGGTGCCGCTGGCGATCCGTACGAGCGACACGCCGATCGCGTCGCCGACACCGTTGTCCGCGGCGAGTCCGCCGCCGCGTTGCTGGACGAGGCCGCGGGCGCGCGGACATCCGGAGGCGCGCCGGCGGTCCAGCGCCAGCACCGCCCCGCCGCCCCCGCGGCTCCGAGCGAGCCGCCGGCCGGCGACCACGCGGCCCCGGCCCCGGCCGCCCCCGCGGACGATGGACCCGATGACGGGCCACCTCAGGCGCAGGCGGCGGTCGCGCAGGCGACGGCCGCGATGGCCCGCATCCCGGCGGAGGACATCAGCTGGCTGCAGGATCCCGAGCGCCGAGCGGCGATGGCCCGGATCTACCCGCTGCGCGGTCAGATGGTGCGTGCCGCGATCGGCATCCTGCGCAAGATCGTGTTCTGGCGTCTGCCCGAGGAGCAGCGCCACGCGCGCGTCCGCGAGATCATGCGGGAACGCGTAGATGAGCTCCAGCGGGCACCGGGAACCAACCACCGCGAAGAGATCCTCCCTGCGGCGCCGGCAGCGCCGGTCCATCCGCCACACGGTCAGCCTGCGGGACATCAGCCCGGACCCGTCGGCGGCCCGGCGCCGGTGCCGCTGGCCGGGGCCCGGCTCGCCCAGGTGATGGGCGTTCGTGCTCGGCAGCGAACCGAGATCTCGACTCTACTGGACAGGACCGAGCATGGCCGCCCGGGACCCGAGCGGCAGGCCTGGCGAGCGCTCAGCAGCCAGGCCGCCGAGCTGCTCGAGCATGACGTGAACGAGACGATCGAGTCCGGAGAGACCGAGCTGCGCAGCTTGCTGCAGCAGGTCGGGATCGAGGCCGGCGACTGGCGGCGCGACATGGCGCTGTCCTACCTCGGCGTGCGCTACCAGTCGGCGCACTCGACCTACGCGCCGCCGCGGCGGCTCTTGCGCGTGATGTGGGAGAGCTTCCGCGCGCCTGGCGACGCGCCGCGGGTCGGGACGCCCGAGCACCAGTACATCACCCACTTCTACGAGACGTTGCCCGACGCGGACGCGCGGGCACGCCTCGAGGCGTTGCACCAGGGCGGCGCCCTCGAGTCGCCGCGCGCGCCGCCGTCCGCGCACGCCCGCCACCCGGCTCCGACGACACCGTTCCCGGCGGCCACGATCGCTCCGATCCCCGAGGCCGCCTGGAACCAGATCCGACGCCTGGCCCAGCTCGATGCCCACGAGGGCACCAGCGACCACGTGCAGGGTGACGGCGCGGCCATCCCGGCGCCGTGGGATCAGATCGTCCGGACCTGGCGCGGTGGCACGACGACGGCGTGGCTCGGTGCCGTGCAACGAGACGCCGATACGATCCAGCTCGACCGCGTTGTCTGCAACCAGCTCGCCGAGATCGGACAGGCGCATCGCGACATCCACTTGCCGGGTGGGATCACGGGCGACGCTCGCTTCTACCAGCAGGTCACGGCCCAGTCGATCCAGGCGTCGGGGCAATCGGCGGCGTTCTTCCGTCCTGCCAACCAGTCGACCCACGGCATCCCCGGCGGCTCGAACCTCTTCATCATCAACGGGCAGTGGGTTCCGGAGCGACCGGCGTCGTGGTCGATCGTGCGCGTCCCGCCCGGGACGGCCCTTCCGGCGCTTCGCGAACCGGACGTGCCCGGGGCGACGCCGGCGACGCCAGGTGCCCACCCACCGCCGCAGCCCGTTGCTCCACCTGGCGGCGCGGCCGGCTGGACCGTGCGCAACGACGATCTCGGTGTCCGCCGTGAACGCCCCGGATCGGGTACGGCGCCGGAGCGCCAGTGGATGCGCTGGGCGCACGAGGCCACGATCCTGCTCGAGGCGCCCGAGGCCGGCGGCTACCTCGTCCTCGAGACGACCGACCAGTCGTCGCGCGGCGGCGGTGCGGCGGCTGGCACCGGCCTGACGTTCTGGACCTACGCTCGGCTGGGCAGCCCGGCGATCATGGTGGGCTACGCCCCGGAGGGAAGCGCGGTCGCGGCGGGGCGCCATGCGCCGCCGGTGGCGCCGGCGCCGCCCGCGCCGCCCGCCGGCGGGCCGGCGGCGACCTGACCAGCGGCTGGTCAGCTTCACGATCCACGAGATCGTGGCGAGCAGGCCAGCGCCGCCAGGCTCAGCCACACCTCAGGAGAGGACAGGAGATCAATCATGATCGCCTCGTTTCGCCCTCGCCGGTCGACCGCAGCCACGACACCGCGACCGCGCCGCCGAGCAGCACGCCGACCACCCCGAGCGAGACCGCGATCGGCACGTGGTAGAGCCCCGAAAGCAGCATCTTGGTGCCGATGAACGCGAGCACCAGCGCCAGCCCGATCGGCAGGTAGCGGAAGCGCGCCAGCGCACCGGCGAGCACGAAGTAGAGCGCGCGCAGGCCGAGGATCGCGAAGATGTTCGAGGTGTAGACGATGAAAGGATCCTCGGTGACGCCGAACACCGCCGGCACCGAGTCGACGGCGAACACGACGTCGCTGGCCTCGACCGCGAGCAGGACGACGAAGAGCGGCGTCGCCAGGCGCCTGCCGTGCTCGACCACGAAGAAGTGACTGCCGCGGTAACCGGTGGTGGTCGGGATGACGCGCTGGAGCCAGGTCGCGATGCGACTCGGCCTGGGGGGGGCGCCGTCGTCGTCGCGGTGCAGGAGCAGCTTCACGCCGGTGAATACCAGGAACGCGCCGAACACGTAGATGACGGAGTGGGCGTGCTGGAGCAGCGCGGCGCCGGCCAGGATGAACAGCGCGCGCATCACCATCGCGCCGAGGATTCCCCAGAACAGCACGCGGTGCTGCAGGTGCGGCGGCACCTTGAACGAAGAGAACAGGATGAGGAAGACGAACAGGTTGTCGACCGAGAGCGCCTTCTCGAGCAGGTAGGCGGTGAAGAACTCGAGCGCGCGGTCGGAGCCGTGGCCGACGTAGATGACCGCGTTGAACATCAGCGCGAGCGCGATCCAGAACACGGTCCAGCCCAGCGCCTCGCGGACCCCGACGGTGTGGGCCTTGCGGTGGAAGACCGCCAGATCGAGGACGAGCAGGACCAAGACGAGGGTGGTGAACCCGAGCCAGGCGGCGGGACTGCCGATGGTTTCCATGGGACTCCACGGCCCGACCGCCGGCGGCGACGGGTCAGGCGAATCGGACGAAGAACGCGATCACGAAGCGAACCTCGCGGAAGTCAGGCTTTTGGTGGCGGCAGCAGGGGCGGATCGGACATCGCGGCGAGGACGCGTTCGCCGAGTTCGTCGACGGTGCTGCGGTCGTCGTCGCGCGGCTGCGCGTGTGCGGGCGCAGCGATGATGGCCTCGTCGCCGCCACCGTCGTCGATCGCGGGGCAGGGCTCGGCGGTGCCGCTCTCGGCGGCGAGATCGACGGTCTCAGGTGGCGATCCAGAGGTGGTGACGGTCGCGAGGCCGGCGAGCAGCACCAGCACCAGCAACCCGACCCGGACGCGGGTCCGCGCCACGAAGCGCAGCGACGGGCGAGCGGCGGGCCCCATGGCTGATGACCCTACCATTCGAGCCGCCGCCGTCCAGTCAAGTCGAGCCGCGCGATCGGCGGGTCGTGAGCCGCTGTCAAAGCGATCCTGTACTCGATCGTCATGCGCATCTACGTCGTGGGCAGCCACGGTCGACTCGCTACGCACCGACATGGAGCTGGTCGCCGAGCGCCTGAGGGCGCGCGATCGCGATGACGTGCGACGGTGCGGTGGTAGGTCTGGTAGGTCCCGGCCCCAGCCGGCGTGGCCAGCGCGACGGTCGATAGGAGCGCGGTGCGGAGCCCGTGGGGTGTCACGTGCGCGTGGTCGGTGGCGCACGTCGGCTGGCGGATGGACCTCGATCATCGTTCGATTCCACGGTAGCGTTGCCACGATGGGGGTCGCGGGGAAATGGCCGTTGCTGGCGCTTGCCGGGTGCGCCAGCTGGCGGACGGCGCGCGCGGCGAGGCGTGCAGCTTCGACGCCGGCGCCTGGACGCCGCTGGCGAGCGGCCCGTGGAGCGCACCGCTGGCTCCCGCTGTTCTTGGTCATCGTCGCGTGCGGCAATGACTCGCTGTCCGACGGCGTCGTCAGCGGCACCCGCCTGCGCGCGCGCTTCGTACAGGGCGGCGGGCTGCGCAGCTTCCAAGCCTGGCACGACACCGCGCGCGGCGAGACGTGCCGGTTCGACGAGGTCGGGGACGACACGCTGCGCTGTCTGCCCCCGACCGATTGGGCAGACAGCTTCGCCGACGCGGCATGCAGCGCGCCACTGGCGTCCCACTACAGCGGCGCGTGCAGCGGCGAGCCCGCGGCGTACGTCGCGTGGTGGAGCGGCGACTGGTGCACGACCAGGCGGATGAGGGTCTGGACGCGCGGAGCCGTGCAGTCGCCGACGATGGTGTATTTGGCCGCCGACGGCATGTGCGTCGCGAGGGCACCCGATCCGGGCTACCTGTACTACGCGCCGGGCGAGGAGGTGGCGCTCGCCGACTTCGTCGGCGCCACCGCGGTGCGCGCCGACGCGCCGTCGCGGATCGACCTGGTCACGCTCGAGGCCGACGACGGCGCGCGCCAGCCGTGGCGGACGTTCGATGGCGAGCTCGACGCCGAGTGCTGGACCGGTGACGGGGTGTGCGCGCCGACGGACGCCATCTGGACCGGCGACTACTGGGCCGACGACGGTTGCTCGGTGCCGCTGGGCATCGGGAACGCCTGCGGCGACCAGCCGCGGTACGTGATCGACCGGTTCCGGCCCGACGAGTGCACCGTGATCGTGACGCTGTTCGAGCGCGGCGCCGAGCGCACCGCTGGCGACGTCTACCAGGGCGACGCGACATCGTGCGCGCTGGCGGCTCCGATCCCCGAGCCGCTGTTCGAGGTCGGCGCCGCGCTGCCCCTCGCGCCGATCACGGAGCGGCTCGAGGGCGACGGTCGGCTGCGCCGCTACGTGACGGTGACCGACGACGGCTTCCGACACCCGAGCGTCCGCGTCCGCGCCTGGTACGACGACGACCTCGGGACCCGCTGCTACTCGGCGAACACGAGTGACGGCTCGACCCGCTGCGTCCCGGACGGCGCAGTGGTGGGCAGCGAATACTTCGCCAACCCGGATTGCACCGAGCCGCAGCAGGTCGCCTTCCAGTTCGGCCCGGCCTGCGCCGCCGAGGCGCAGGAGCCGCCGCGCTTCGCGCGCGACACCATCCAGGACCGACCGTGCGAGTCGCACGTCGTGGTCTACCAGGTCGGTCCCGAGCTCCAGGCCGGGACGGTGTTCGCACTGCGCGGCGGCGTGTGCTCCCCGGTGACCTGCGACCCGGCGATCGTGCGCTGCTTCCGGGTCGGCAACCAGCTGCCCGCCGGCCGCTTCGTCGCGCTGGCCGAGGTCACCGAGTAGCCGGAACGTCGGTGCCCGATCGCTGATCGCCGAGAACGAGCTCGCCGCGTGACGGGCGGCAGCGGCGCGTCATCGGAGACTCATCCCCGCAAAGCTTCAACTCGAGGCTCCGCCCAGCCGTCCTGCTGGCACCGGCAGCGGGCGCCACGGAGCGAGACCGGGGCTCGCCGCTCGACCGAGCGGCCTCGAGCTCATCAGATTACGGGTTCGGGCTCGCAGCCCGCGGGGCACCTGCCCGTGTTGCCGAGGCTGACCACCGCCGTGGCCATGGCGTCCGGTTTGCGGACGGCAAGTGTCCGGTGCCCGGACGTCTGGCTCCAGCCGATCGAGGCGCGCGACGCGGTCGCCGGCGCCCCGGCCATCGACCCGAAGCATCTTGCTGATGCAGCAGGACCTGGTCGATCTACACAGCGTGGCGCAGGACGGGACGCGGGTCCGCGCCAGCGCGCACCGCCGCCAGCCTCGCGCCGTCCGTGATGGCGGTGCCGAACTGGGGCTCGTCTTGGTCGTCGGCGTCGCCGGCAGCGTCGCCGCCACTGGTCCGCCGGCGCTCATCGGCGGCCATCGCCAGCACGCATGCGCGCGCCCGCCGCGAAACGCGATAGCTGCACGGGCTCTCAGGGCGCGGTCGTCACCGCGAGGCTGTACGTACCCGACGGTGATCCCGCCGCCGGCAAGCCGTCGCCGTCGATGCCGACGAAGACGTCGACCGCGGCGTTGCCCGGGTTGGTGTAGGTGACGGTCTCGTTCCCGCCCTGGCCGAGCAGATCCTCGCCGTCGAGGCACACCACCGGCACCGCGCTGCAGCTGGCGGCCGGTGGTGCGATCAGATAGACGGCAGCGTCGTAGTTGGCCGCCGGGGTCAGGACGACGGTGAGGGTTTGCAGGGCCGGGACCGAGACGACGTGCAGCCGGTCGGGGCCGTCGGTGTAGTAGTTGGTGCAGCCGCTGGCCGGTGGGTAGTTCGACGGATCGTGGCTGTCCAGATAGCCGACCGTGGTGGCGTTGACGGTGGCCGTGCCGCCGGTGAGCGTGATCCGCTCGGGGTCGCTGCAGGACTCGCCGGCCGGCGGTGGTGCCACGGTGACGGCGAGCATGTAGCCGTCGCCGCCGCTGTTGAAGCTGTCGACGACGACGAAGACGTCGACCGCGCCGAGGCTGGCGTTGTCGTAGATCGTGGTCTCGGCCGCCCCGATGTCGTTCTGGTCGCTGCCGGCCAGGCAGGTGACCGGGTCGAGGTCGCAGGTCGTGGCCGGGGTGCCGATGATGTAGACGCTGACGTCGAAGGTGCCCGAGGTCGGCGTGACGGTGGCGGTGAGGCGCTGCCCGCCCGCCACGTTGACGATGTGGACGCGATCGTTGCCGGGCTCGGCGAAGCCGGTGCACGCGTTCGCCGGCGCGTAGTTGTTGGTGTACGCGGCGGCGGTGGCGGTGGTGGCCACCACCGTCGCCATGCCGGCGGTCAGGGTGACCAGCTCGGCGAGCTGGCAGGTATCACCGGGCGGTATGGCCGGGATCGGCCCGACGGTGACGGCGAGCGAGTACGCGTTGCCGATGGCGCGGAAGCCGTCGATGATGATGAAGACGTCGACCGCGCCGCCGCCGCTGTTGTTGTACGCGACCACGTCGGGGGCGCCATCACCGCCGCCGTCGCTACCGGCGAGGCAGACCATCGGCACCGCGTCGCACGATGCGGCCGGGCCGCCGATGAGGAAGATCGACGGGTCGAACGTACCGGCGGTCGGCGTGACCGTGGCCAGCAGGCGATTGCCGGCCGGCACCGAGATGACGTGGACCCGGTCGGCTCCCGGGGAGTTGACCTGAACGCAGACGCCCGGCAGGTAGTTGTTGGTGTAGCCAAGGGTGGTGGCGTTGACCGTCGTGGTGCCGACGCCGCCGGGCAGCGTGATCAGCTCGGCCGAGGTGCAGATGTCGCCTGGCAACGGGGTCATCGCGTCGGTCATCGCGTCAGGCGCGGCGTCGGTCGACGCGTCGATCGGCGTCGCGGCGTCGGTGGTGGCATCGGTCGCGGCGTCGGTGGCGGCGGCATCGGTCGCGGCGTCGGTGGCCGCGGCGTCGGTCGCGGCGTCGGTGGCCGCGGCGTCGGTGGCCGCGGCGTCGGTGTCGGGCGCGTCGGTCGCCGCGTCGCTGCTGGCGCCATCGATGGCTCCATCCACCGTTCGCCCGTCGATCGTCGTGCTGCCGCCATCGTCGCCGCATGCGGCGAGGGCCGCGGCGGTCAGCAGGATGCGAAGCGCCGTCAGTCGATGCGACATGTCGGGCAACCTAGGTGAACTGGACCCAGGTATCAAGCGGCATCGGCCGGACCGGATTCGTGGTCACTCGCTCTGAAACAAGTAGGCGCAGATCGCGACGTCGCCCGGGAACCCAGGCTCCAGCGTCATCGGCCCATCGCCGCCATGGGCCTGGCGGATCGCCGTCGTGAGCGTGCGCGCCGCCGCGATGTCGCCGAGCACCGTCGCGCCCTCGGTCGCGGTGCGCGCGTACGTGGTGTAGTCGACCCGGTACAGCCCGAAGCGTGGTCCGAAGCCCTCGACCCACTCGAAGTTGTCGAACAGGCTCCAGTGATAGTAGCCGCGCACGTCGACACCCTCGGCGCGCGCCCGCTCGATCTGCTCGAGCAGGCGGACCACGTTCTCGGCCCGCCGCTTGCCGTCCTCGGTCGCGATGCCGGCCTCGGTGATCACCATCGGCAGGCCGGGATAGCGGGCGCCGAAGTCCTTCAAGACCGTGTACAGCCCGGCGGCGTGGAACTCGTAGCCCATCGCCGGCACGCACGTCGTCGGGTCGAGCGCCGGCAGGCACGAGCCGAGATCGAGCGGACCGAAGCACGGCGTCAGGTTCAAGACCGGCACCGCGCCGGCCTGGCCGGTGACCCCGGCGCGAAAATAGTACTGCAGGCCCAGCCACTCGAGCTTGCCCAGCCACTCGGGGTGAGCCTCGTCGCCGCTGCCATCGAGCTGGGGGTCGAACGTGCCGCGGACGAACGCGTCGGTCACCAGGTAGTGGAACAGGTACGCCCAGCGGTCGCGCGCCGCGACGTCGAGCGGGTCCGTCGACGGGTGGTTGCCACCCGCGGGCTGCCAGTTGCCCACCGAGAGCGTGAGGCCGACCGCCGCCGCCACGCCATCGCCGTCGGCGTCGCTGGTGTCGGCCGCCTTGATGGCGTCGTACATCGCGGCGTGGGCGGCGAGGTAGTCGCGGACCACCGGCACGAAGTCGGTGAGCAACGACGTGATCAGCACGCGGCCGGGCGGGAACTGACCGAGGCCGTAGGCGAAGATGAGGTAGTTGACCGGCTCGTTGAGCGTCGCCCACTCGTCGACGCGATCGCCGTAGCGCCGCGCCAGCTCGCCGGCCAGCTCGGCCATCTCGTCGACGATCTGGGTGCCGCCCGGCGAGCCCAGGCCGCACAGGTTGGTGTCGGTGGGCGCGCCCGGGGTCGGGTTCTGCTGGCAGGAGGCGTCGCGGGGATCGGCGATCCACACCGGGTTGGAGAAGTGGTGGACGGTGATCATGGGCCGGATGCCGCGGGCGCGCAGCGCGTCGAGCAGCGCGCCGTAGTGCGCGAACGCGGCCTCGTCCCACTGGTCGCGCACCGGCTCGAGCCGCGCCCACTCGACGCTGAAGCGGTAGGTGTCGAGGTTGGCGTCGACCAGCAGCTGCACGTCGTCGATCGCCTTCGAGTAGCCGCGCGACGCCTCACCGACGAAGGCCTTGCCGCGGCCGAGCCCGCCGTCGGCCTGGCGCCGGCTCCACACCGCCCAGTCGCTGGCCGGCGCGAACTCCTCGATCTGGGTCGCCGCCGACGCCGCGCCGAAGCGCCAGCCGGTCCGCCCCACGTCGCCGACCAGCGGTCCCATCGCGCCGTAGCTGATGGGCGCCGGCGGGTCGTCGCCGCCGCAGCCGGCAAGGGTGACCGAGGCGGCGAGGGCGGCGAGGCGAGCGAACGACATCGGCGCATCTAACCACGCGGTTTCCTTCGCGGGAACAGCCTTGACAGCGGGAGTCCGACCCATATACTGCGCGCCTCCCGAGGCTGCCGTGCGTCCCCACATCAAGAACCCCCACGCCAACAACCCGTTCAAGGTCGCGATGCGCGAGCTGCCGGCGTCGCGGCGCATCGAGGTCAGCTCGGCGTTCGTCGCCGAGGCCGTCAAGGGGCTGCCGCTGCGCGACGCGCTCGACGGCGACGATGTCACCGGTGGCGACGGCGGCACCGCCGAGCTCGAGCTGACCGAGGCCGGCGAGAACGTCTACGCCCAGGGCTCGGTGACCGGCGCGATCACGGTGGCGTGCAGCCGCTGCGTCAGCCCGGTCGCGGTGCGGTTCGACGAGCCGGTGCGCGTCACCTACGTGCCGGCGCACGCGATGCCGGCCGACGACGTCGCGCCCACCGATGAAGAGCTCGAGCTGGCGCAGGACGATCTCGACGTCTACCCGCACGACGGCGAGACCGTCGATCTCGAGCCGCTGGTGCGCGAGCAGTTCGTGCTCGCGGTCCCGTTCGCGCCGCTGTGCCGCGAGGACTGCCTCGGCCTGTGTCCGCAGTGCGGCTCCGACCGCAACCACACGCCGTGCGTGTGCGAGAAACCGATCGATCCCCGCTTCGTGGCCCTGCAGGGCCTGAAGCTTCCGTCGTAAGAGAACCGCGAACGAGTACGAGTCGAGGAGAGAGAGGATTCCATGGCACTTCAGAAGCGTCGTCGCGGGCCCGCCCGCACCGGTCATCAGCGTTCGGCCTGGATGCGCAAGTCAGGCGAGAACCGTCCCCTGGTCCAGGCGTGCCCCAACTGCAGCGGCCCCCGCATCCCGCACCGCGTGTGCATGGCGTGCGGTTTCTACGACGGCAAGGCGGTCATCAAGGTGAAGACCGCCGACGCCGCCGAGTGACGCGACCTGACGTGTACTGACTCATGCTGTGACTCGGGCGCGTGATCATCGCAGTCGACGCGATGGGTGGCGATGCCGCGCCCGGGCCCGAGGTGGCCGGGGCGGTGGCGGCGGTCCGCGAGGCGGCGCCCGACGATGGCTTCGGGGCCCGGCGCCGCGCTGACGCGCATGCGCGTCAGCCGGTGGGGCTCGAGGTCGTGCTGGTCGGCGACCGGGTCCGACTGGAGGCCGAGCTGGCCCGCGTCGGCGCCCGCGGTGAGCGCGGCGTCACCGTCGAGCACGCCACCGAGATCGTCACCATGGACGACCACCCCGGCGAGGTGTTCCGCAAGAAGCGGCACAGCTCGCTGCGCGTGGCCACCGAGCTGGTCAAGTCGGGACGGGCGCAGGCGCTGGTCTCGGCGGGTAACTCGGGTGCGGTGCTGTCGCATGCGCTGTTCGTGCTCGGACGCCTGGCCGGCGTCGAGCGGCCGGCGATCGCGACCGGGTTCCCGACCCCGCACGGCCCGTTCACGGTGTGCGACGTCGGCGCCAACGTCGACGTCCGGCCGTCGATGCTGGCCCAGTTCGCGGTGCTCGGCGCCGCCTACGATCGGGTCGTCCATCGCCGGGCGTTGCCGCGGGTCGGCCTGCTGTCCAACGGCGCCGAGCCCGGCAAGGGGACCGAGTTGACCCGCGCCGCCCACGCCCTGGTCGCCGCCGCCGCCGCCCGTCCCGACGCCGGGTTCGTGTACGTGGGCTACGTCGAGGGCTCGGATCTGTGGCGTGGCACCGTCGACGTGGTCGCCACCGACGGCTTCACCGGCAACATCGTCCTCAAGGTCTGCGAGGGCGTCGCCGGGGCGCTGTTCGGCCTGGTCCAGGCCGAGCTCGGCGAATCGCGGCGCGGCCAGCTCGGCGGGGCGCTGGCGGCGCCGGCCTTGCGGGCGCTCAAGAAGCGCATCGACTTCGCCGAGACCGGCGGCGCGCTGCTGGCCGGCGTCGATGGCGTGGTCATCATCGCCCATGGCGCCAGCGACACCACCGCGGTGAAGAACGCCGTCAAGCTCGCGGATCGCTTCGCGCGCGCGGCCTTGCCGGTCCAGCTGGCACGGGCGATCGCCACGTCGGCGCAGCCCGCGTAAGGATTTTCGCGCATGTGGCCGCTTTCCTCGGCGACGGCTCTGTGCCAAGACACCGGGCGATGAAGACCGCCCTCCTGTTCCCGGGACAGGGTTCGCAGCGGGTCGGTATGGGCCGCGACCTCGCCCACCGCTTCGAGATCGCGCGCCGCACCTACCAGGAGGCCGACGACGCGCTCGGCTTCGCCCTCGGCGCGCTGTGCTTCGAGGGGCCCGAGGACGACCTGACCCTGACCCAGTACTGCCAGCCGGCGATCCTGACCACGTCGATGGCGGTGTTCCGGGTCCTGGTCGCCGAGAAGGGCCTGCGCTTCGACCTCGCCGCCGGCCATTCGCTCGGTGAGTGGACCGCGCTGTGTGCTGCCGGCGCCCTGACGTTCGCCGATGCGGTCCGCCTCACCCACCAGCGCGGCCTGTTCATGCAGGACGCGGTGGCGGCGGGGGAGGGCGCCATGGCAGCCGTGATGGGGCTCGAGCTGGCGGCCGTGATCGAGCTCTGCGTCGCGGCCCAGGCCGAGGGCGAGCCGTGCGAGCCTGCGAATCTCAACGGTGCCGGGCAGATCGTGATCTCGGGCCACCACGCCGCCATCGACCGCGCGGTGGCCGCCGCCAAGGCCAGCGGCGCCAAGCGCGCCGTCCGGCTGCAGGTCAGCGCTCCGTTCCATTGTTCGATGATGGCGCCGGCCGCCGAACGCCTGGCCGCCGCCCTGGCCGCGGTCACGGTGTCGGCGCCCGCGGTGCCGGTGGTGGCCAACGTGACCGCCGAGCCGACCACCGACCCGGTCACGATCAAGCAGCTGCTCGTCGAGCAGGTCACGGCGCCGGTGCGCTGGGAGGAATCGGTGCGTGCCCTCGCCCAGGCCGGGGTCACCCGCGCGTACGAGCTGGGCGCGGGCTCGGTCTTGCGCGGGCTGGTCAAGCGGATCGCCGAGACCATCGACACCACGACCATCGGCGAACCCCACGAGGTCGACGGCTTCACCGCCGCGGCCGCAACCTGAATCGACGACGGACCCACCATGGCGATCATCGATCGAGCACTCGAAGGACGCGTCGCGCTGGTCACCGGCGGCTCGCGCGGCATCGGCCGCGCCATCTGCGTGGCGCTGGCTCGCCGCGGCGCCAAGGTGATCATCAACTACGCGTCGCGCGAGGACGCCGCCCGCGAGACCGCCGAGCTGGTCACCGCCGCCGGCGGCAGCGCCGCGCTGGCCGCGTTCGACGTCGCGGCGTCCGAGGCGGTGACCGAGGCCATCAAGCAGATCGGCAAGGATCACGGCGGCCTCGACATCGTGGTCAACAACGCCGGGGTGGCCATCAACGGCCTCCTGCTGCGCTACAAGGACGATCAGTGGCAGCGCACGATGCAGGTCAACCTGGCCGGCGCCTTCCACTGCGCCCGGGCGGCGGCCTCGCTGCTGCTGCGCGCCAAGGACCGCGGCCGCATCGTCAACATCACCTCGGTGGTCGGCGAGATGGGCAACGGCGGCCAGGTCGCGTACGCGGCGTCGAAGGCCGGCCTGATCGGCCTGACCCAGTCGCTGGCCAAGGAGCTGGCGTCGCGCGGCGTTACCGTCAACGCGGTGTCGCCCGGCTTCATCGAGACCGACATGACCGCCGAGCACTTGCCCGAGGCCGCGCGCGGCAAGCTGATCGAACAGATCCCGCTGGCCCGCATCGGCGTGGCCGACGACGTCGCCCACGCCGTGGCCTTCCTGGCCGGACCGGAAGCCGCGTATGTCACCGGTCAGGTGCTGCGCGTCAACGGTGGATTGTTGATGTAGGCGAGGCTTTCGTACTAAGAGCCTGTCCTGAGCCCGGGGCCAAGCGCCCGCACGTAGACCGAAAGGAACCGTCCCATGTCCGACACGATCGAAGCGAAGGTCAAGGAGATCATCTGCCAGCAGCTCGAGGTCTCCCCCGAGCAGATTCGCCCGGAGGCGTCCTTCGTCGACGATCTCAAGGCCGACTCGCTTGCCGTCGTCGAGCTCGTGCTCGCCCTCGAGCAGGAGTTCAAGCTCGAGATCCCCGAGGAGGACACCGAGCGCATCAAGACCGTCAAGGATGCGGTCGACTACATCAAGTCGCACGCGACCTGATCAACGGCCTCGCGCCAAGGAGAGCTCATGCGCCGCGTGGTCATCACCGGAATCGGTCTCATCACTCCGATCGGCATCGGCCTTGAGGAGACGTGGTCGGCGTTGCTCGCCGGCAAGAACGGCGCGGCGCCGATCACGCTGTTCGACGCCAAGGACTACGCCAGCAAGTTCGCTTGCGAGGTGAAGGACTGGGCGGCGGCAGCGGGCCGCTGGCTCGACAAGCGCGAGGTCAAGCACCTCGATCGCTTCCTGCAGTTCGGCGTCTCGGCTGGCATGATGGCGGTCGAGGACGCCGGCTATCCCGGCAACAAGGTGCCGGCTGGCGAAGAGGACCGCTGGGGCGTGTACCTGGGCGCCGGCCTCGGCGGCGTGTCCACGATCGAGGCCACCCACGACAGCGGCCGGGCCAAGGGACCGCGGTACGGGTTCTCGCCGTACTTCGTCACCGACATCATCATCAACATGATCCCGGGGATGGTGTCGATCCGGACCGGGGCCCGCGGCCCCAACTTCTCGCACGTGTCGGCGTGCTCGACCGGCGCCCACTCGATCGGCGAGGCGATGCGCACCATCCGCCACGGCTACACCGACGTCATGATCGCCGGCGGCGCCGAGGCCACCATCACCATGCTCGGCGTCGGCGGCTTCAACGCGATGCGGGCGATGTCGACCCGCAACGACGCCCCCGAGAAGGCGTCGCGACCGTTCGAGCGCGATCGCGACGGCTTCGTGATCGGCGAGGGGGCGGGCGCGGTGGTGCTCGAGGAGCTCGAGCACGCGCGGGCCCGCGGCGCCCGCATCTACGCCGAGGTCAAGGGCTACGCCGCCAACAGCGACGCCCACCACATCACCGCGCCGGCGCCCGAGGGCATCGGGGCCCAGCGCTGCATGCGGGCCGCGCTGGCCGACGCCGGCCTGGCGCCCGAGGCGATCGGCTACATCAACGCCCACGGCACCTCGACCGCGTTCAACGACAAGAACGAGACCGCGGCGATCAAGGCCGTGTTCGGCGACCACGCCCGCAAGCTGGCGGTGTCGTCGACCAAGTCGATGACCGGCCATACGCTCGGCGCCGCCGGCGCGATCGAGGCCGGCATCACCGCGCTGGCGCTGGTGCGTGGTGTGCTGCCGCCGACCATCAACTACGACAACCCCGACCCCGAGTGCGACCTCGACTACGTCCCCAACGTGGCGCGCGAGGTGCGGGTCACCGCGGCGGTGTCGAACTCGTTCGGGTTCGGCGGCACCAACGCCGCGCTGGTGCTCACCCGCGACGGGACGTACTGAGATGCGCTGGTACGCCGGCAGCGACCACGCCGGCTTCGCGCTCAAGCGACACCTGGTCGAGGTCCTGCGCTCGCTCGGCGACGAGGTCAACGATCTCGGCACCGAAGGCGAGGCCACGGTCGACTACCCGGACTTCGGGGCCGCCGTCGGTCGCGCGGTGGCGTCGGCGCGCAACCCGGCGCTGGGCTTGATCATCTGCGGCACCGGGGTCGGCATCAGCATCGCCGCCAACAAGGTGCCGGGCGTGCGCTGCGCGCTGTGCACCGAAGCGTTCACCGCCACCGCCGCCCGCGCCCACAACGACGCCAACGTGATCGCGATCGGCGCCCGGGTCATCGGTGCCGGGGTCGCCGAGGCGTGCGTGCGCGCGTTCCGCGACACCGGGTTCGAAGGTGGTCGGCATGCCCGCCGGGTCGCCAAGCTCAACACCCTCGACGACGCCGCGCGGGGAGCCTAGGCCCCGCTCATGCGCTGCCCGTTCTGTGGCGAGGACGAGGACAAGGTCAACGACTCGCGGACGTCCAAGGATGGTCGCGAGATCCGCCGCCGGCGCGAGTGTCTGCGCTGCGAACGCCGCTTCACCACCTACGAGCGCGTCGACGAGGCCATGCCGGTGGTGGTCAAGAACGACAGCCGCCGCGAGCCGTTCGACGTCCACAAGATCGAGCGCGGCATCTCGTTCGCGGTCATCAAGCGGCCGGTGACGCCCGAGCAGGTGCGCCAGATCGCCGAGGCGGTCGAGCGAGAGGTCGGCGAGCTCGGGGTCGACGAGATCGCCTCGCGGGACATCGGCGAGCGCGTGCTGCCGCGCCTGCGGGCCCTCGACACCGTCGCCTATGTCCGCTTCGCTTCGATCTATCGCGACTTCGGTGACGTCGACGAGTTTGCACGAGAGCTGCGGGCGCTGAAGAAGGCCGATGCCAGCGGCGCGTAGCGCGCGCGCGACCCGGGACCGCGACCTGCTCGACGCGCGGTGGATGGCGCACTGCCTCGAGCTGGCGGCGCGGGGCGGCCGGACCTCGCCCAATCCGCGGGTCGGGTGCGTGGTCGTGTCGGCGCGCGGCGAGGTGCTGGCCGAGGGCTGGCACCGCGGCCCGGGCACGGCGCACGGCGAGGCCGACGCGCTGGCGGCGATCGGTGGCCGGGCCCGCGGTGCCACGATGTACGTCAACCTCGAGCCCTGCGACCACCACGGCCGCACGCCGCCGTGTGCGCCGGCGGTGATCGCGGCCGGCGTCCGGCGGGTGGTGATCGGCGCCATGGATCCGATCCGCGGTCATGGCGGCGGCGGGCGCCGCATCGCGCGGGCGGGCATCGCGGTGACCCGCGGCGTGCTGGCGCCGGCGTGCGAGGAGCTCAACCGGGGCTTCTTCACCTGGGCCCGGCACGGCCGACCGTGGTTCACGCTGAAGGCGGCGATGACGCTCGACGGCCGCATCGCGACCGCGGCGGGTGAGTCGCGATGGATCACCGGACCCCAGGCGCGCGCCGCCGGCCATGCGCTGCGCGCTGCCCACGACGCGGTCCTGGTCGGCGTGGGGACCGTGCTGGCCGACGATCCGCGGCTCACGGTGCGGGCGAGCGGCGGGCGCGGTGCCGCCGGTGGTGGCGACCCGGTCCGCATCGTCGTCGACAGTCGGCTTCGCACGCCGCCGGACGCCGCCGTGGTCACCGGCCGCACGGCGCGCGTGATCGTCGCCGGGCTGGTCGGCGCGCCGCTGGCGCGGCGGCGGCGGCTGGAGCGGGCCGGCGCCAGCATCCTGGCCTTGCCGGCCGGGCCGCGCGGCGTCGAGCTGGCGGCGCTGGGCCGGGCGCTGGCGGCCGACGGCATCACCTCGGTGCTGGTCGAGGGCGGCGGCGAGGTGCACGCCGGGTTCCTCATCGCCGGGCTCGCCGACGAGGTCGTCCTTCACGTGGCGCCCCGCGTCCTGGGCGGACGGCGTGGTGGTCCGTCCTGGGTCGGCGGCGACGAAGTGGCGCGGCTCGCCGATGCCCACCGGCTCGTGATCCAGGCGGTCGGGTTCGCCGGCCCCGACCTCGTCCTCACCCTGCGGCGGGCGGAATCGGGCGGTTGAATCCGACATCACCCATGGCTCCGGACCGCTGATCGGGGCGGTGAGCGTGTGACACGGATCGCTCGGGTCCGGTACGATGTCGGGAGGGGGAACTCATGGGTCTTTTCGACAAGAAGGACAAGAAGCGTAAGGATGACTTCGACTCGCCCGTCGATCGGGTCGACCTGACGCCGGCTCCGGCGTCCGCGGCCCCGGCCCCGTCGGTGGGTGCCAAGCCAGCGCCAGCCGCCGAGCCGCCCAGGCCGGCGGTGGCCGCCACGCCTGCCGTCGCTGCCCCGGCGCCCGCGGTCGCGCCCCCGGCGCCCGCCGCCGCCGCGCTCGCCGCACGTCCGGCTCCAGCCGCGGCCGCGGCCCCTGACTCCGACGACTACGGCATCGACAAGGCCATCGAGCTGATGCGGACCTTGCCGAGCGACAACGTCGAGCTGGTCGTGCAGGTGGTGAAGTTCTCCCTCGAGTCGGTCGGCATCCAGTTGCCGACGATCATCAAGGACGCCATCCGCCGCCAGAACGATCTGCAGAGCCGGGTCGGGATGTTGCGAAGCGAGATCGCGGACCTCGAGGCCGAGATCAAGCTGCGCAAGGAGGAGATCGAGAAGCACGAGGCCGATCACAAGGAGACCACCATGGTCCGCGATCGCCTCGAGCTGGCCGAGAAGCTCGGCAAGGGCAGCAAGCCGGCCGCGAAAGACGCTGGCGCCGAGGTCAAGGAGGCGGTCAAGGACGCGGTCGCCGCCCCCGCCGCCAAGACCGAACCGGCCGCCGCTGCGGCGGGGACCGCGCTGCCGGCGCTGGGCACCGCACGCGGCCACACGGTCACCGGCCAGACCGCCGTCATCCCACCCAAGAAGTGACCTGACACGACGACCTGAAGCGCCCGATGCTCCGCCACCACATGTCCGTCCTCACGGCTGACAACCGCCTCAAGCGGGAGGTCCAGCGTGTCACCGCGTCGACGGCGTCGACCGCAGTCTTCGGCAAGGATCTCACCATCCTCGAAGGTGAGCGCAAGCCGGATCTGGTCATCGTCGATGCTCGCACCGAGCGGCCACCGGTCGGGTTGCACACCAAGCTGCCCGCCGGTTCGTCGGTCATCTACATCGTCGGCGATGACCACAAGATCACCGACGACCTGCCGGTGTTCGGCGATGCGCACGTGGTCAGCGTGATGAGCCACGGCGATCGCTTCGACGCCGACGAGTTCATCGCCAGCGCCACCAAGGCGTTGCGCGGCAACATCTTCGGCCTCAACAAGTACTTCCCGTGGGGCGTGACCACCTTCTCGATGGTGGTGAAGAGCTACGCCGACAAGAACAAGGCGATCGACGTGCTGATGCAGTACGCGAACCTGGCCGGCGTGAGGGGGCCGGTGCGCGAGCGCATCCAGACGGTCGCCGACGAGCTGATGATGAACGCGCTGTACCACGCGCCGGTCGACGCCGAGGGCAAGGAGCTGTACCGCGAGCGCACGCTCAAGGAGCTGGTCCAGCTGTCCGAGGTGCCGGCCATCGAGGTCCACTACGGCTCGAGCGGCCGCTATTTCGGCCTTTCGGTGCGCGACGGCGGCGGCTCGTTGACCCGCGCGCGGGCGATGCAGTACCTGCTCAAGGCGCGGTCGAGCACGCCGGAGATGGAGCAGAAAGCCGGTGGCGCCGGGCTCGGCCTGATCAGCGTCCTGCGGTCGGTGTCGAAGCTGATCTTCAATCTCGAGCCCGGCCATTCGACCGAGGTGGTCGGGCTGTTCGACATCGAGCTGTTCGCCAAGGGTCAGATCGGCGCCCGCTCGCTGCACGTCTTCAGCACCACCACCGCACCGGAGCCGGCGCAGGAGGACGAGGCGGAGGATGACGACGGCGGCACCGCGGACAGCGACGAACCGGTGGCCGACGTGCGACCGAAGCGGGGCGCGTGGTTGCTGGCGGCGATCTTGCTCTCGGTCGTGACCGCGCTCGGCACCGCGCTGGTGATGAAGCGGGGCAGCAAGCCGGCGGCGATCAGCCCCGACGATCCGCGCTGTCAGCCGGCGGGCGGATCGGCCGGGTCGGTCGGGTCGGTCACCACGCCGTCGCCGCCGTAGTCGGACCGGGGCCGGTCACAGCGGCTGGTGCCGGTCGCACTCGCAGACGTAGCTGTTGCCGTCCGCGCACGGCTTGTCCTCGAAGTCGAACGAGTTCTTGAAGCGCACGCAGTTCTCGGCGGTGGCGCCATCGGGGTCGCCGTTGTCCCACGGCGGCTGCTGGCCGACCGCCGGGTAGCCGTTGGTCGGCTCGGCGGTCACCCACACGAACACCCCTTCGGTGGCCTGGTCGCTGAGGCCGACCCAGGTGTTGCCGCTGATGTTGCTGCTGGTGAGGAGCGCCTTCTCGGCGTCGTCACCTACCACCACCAGGTGGGTCGAGCCGCCCAAGGTGACCAGCTCATCGTCGTCGTCGCAGTCAGCGGCGGCGACGCTCCACGACACGTCGACCTCGATCACGCGGTACATCGTCGTCGAGGCGCCGATGGCTGCGTAGCCGATCGGGCACATCGGCAGCTCGGCGTCGGGCCTGGCGTCGGGCCTGGCGTCGGTGGCCGCGTCGGTGCTGGCCGCGTCGGTGCTGGCCGCGTCGGTGGCGGCCGCGTCGTCATCCGTCGACGTCGCGTCGGGGTCGCCGCCGCCGTCGTCGCCGGCGGCGTCGCTGTCGCTGGCCCCCGAGGGACGGAAGGCGCAGCCCGCACTTGCCAGGGCCCACGACGTGACGATGGCGACTATCGTGCGCTGCACATTCCCTCGATCTCCCATTGTACGATCTCGCGCCAGCGCTGCGGAACCGAAAATAGTGATCCCCGGAACTGTACCCGGCTCCGGGGATCGAACTGTGCGAGTTCCCTCGCACAGGTGCCGGTTTCGCGTGCCCACGGCAGGTGCGATCACTGAGATCTTCGTGCCCACGACTTGCCGTTAGTCAAAGCCGGCACAGGTGGAGCCGGCTACCGGATTCGAACCGGCATCTTGGGCCGTGTGATCGCGGGAGAGAGGGCGCGCTCGGCAGTTTGAGTCTGGGAGAGAGCTTCAGATTGCTTCAGCCGTCGCGACCGACCCGCGAAGCGGGCCTGCGTCTACCATTTCGCCACGGGGCCCGAACGAACGTACAACTGGTGGTCCCGGGAGGATTCGAACCTCCACGTCGTGACTGGCTGTTCCGGTCAGCTTGAGCTTGAGTCTCAGCTTGTCTCCCATGCGGGAATCTTGATTGCTACCGTCGGCCGGCTCAGGGCGCGAACAGGTAGTCGAACACCTCCCTCGCGAGCTTCTTCTCGGCGGCCTCGGCGGCGTTGGCCTGCTCGCGGGCGAACTTGACGGCGTTGGACAGCCGCTCGATGCGGGTCAGGATCTGCTTCTTGCGGGGCGCCGGGATCGCGCCCGAGTACTTGATGGTGGTCCACTGCCCGGCGACCACGTCCTCGGTGATGAGCTGGGTCTGCGCCGGGTGGTGCTCGGTGGCGTCGTACAGCACGATCGGGCGCTGTACCTTCTTGGTGCGCTGGGTCGCGGTCGGTTCGGTCTTGAACAGGCCGGTGCCGGGGTCGATCGACCAGTCGCTGCCGGGGTCGAGCTCGGCCATCTTGGCGACGAACGTCGCCAGATCGGTGAGCTGCTTCTCCAGGAACAGCAGGTAGGTCGCCGGCACCGCTTCGAGCAGGGTGCGGCCCTCGATCACCACGTCGGCGCGGACCGTGCAGTTGGCCCAGTCCTTGGTCGCGGTGATATCGAACAGCTCGGTGAGCGACTTGCCGACCCGGTCCAGGACGTCGGCGGCCTGGTGCTGCACCTTCTGGCTCTCGGACGGATAGGTCTCGCCGTCCTCGTCGCGCGGCTGGTACGACTTGTGAAACCCGTTGGTGAGCGCGGGTTTCTGCGTCGCCTGGTGCAGCTCGGTGAACTCGGCGTAGACGCGGGTCTTGATGCCCTTCTCGATCGCAAGAATCTGATTCAGCTTCGCCATTGGCTTCCCCGAAGGTGCCGCGGCGACGAATCGGCCCACGCAGCTCGCTTCTGCCCACCAAGTTGCCCGAGGAATGGCCGAGGCGCAAGCCGGCAGCAGCCGGGTCGGTAAGGAGCGGACATCCCGGGCCCCCGGAGGCCATGGTACAGGAAGCTGTGTTCACCGGACTCGTCGAGGACATCGGCACCGTCGCCCGCGCCGACCGGCGCAGCGACGCGCTGGTGCTGACCGTGCGCCCGACCGCCATCTCGGCGGCGGCGCTGGTGGTCGGCGAGTCGGTGTGCCACGACGGCGTGTGCCTGACCGTGACCACGGTCGGTGACGGCGCCTACACCGTGCTGGCCGGCGCCGAGACCCTGGCGCGCACCACGCTGGGGCGGGTCCGGGTCGGCAGCCGGCTCAACCTCGAGCGGGCGCTGGCGGCGGGGGCGCGGCTGGGTGGCCACCTGGTCGCCGGCCACGTCGACGGCACCGCCGCGCTGGCGTCCCGCGTCGATCGCGGCGCCAACCTGGTGCTCGGGTTTCGCGCCGCTCCGGCGCTGCTGCGCTACGTGGTCGAGAAAGGCTCGATCGCCGTCGACGGCATCAGCCTCACCGTCAACCGCGTCGACGACGCCGGCTTCGAGGTCGCGATCATCCCGCACACCGCGGTGGCGACCACGCTGGGCGCGCGTCGCGCCGGCGATGAGGTCAACCTCGAGGTCGACGTCATCGGCAAGTACGTCGAGAAGCTCCTGGGCGGCTATCGCCCGGCATCATCCTGAGGTCGCCATGCCCGACAAGCCCATCAAGCCCGAGCAACTCACCACCGCCGCCGCCCGGGTCACCGCCGCGCTCGAGGCCATCCGCGCCGGCCAGATGGTCATCATGGTCGACGACGAGGATCGCGAGAACGAGGGCGATCTGGTGCTGGCCGCCGAGAAGGTCACGCCCGAGGCCATCAACTTCATGGCCCGCCACGCCCGCGGCCTCATCTGCCTGGCCATGGACGGAACGCTCATCGATCGCCTCGAGCTGCCGATGATGGTGCGCGACAACCAGGCCAGCCTCGGCACCGCGTTCACGGTCTCGATCGAGGCTCGCCACGGGGTCTCGACCGGCATCTCGGCGCGCGACCGTTACACCACGGTCCTGGCCGCGATCGCCGACGGCGCCCGTCCCGGCGACCTGGTCTCGCCCGGTCACGTCTTCCCGTTGCGGGCCCGCAAGGGCGGCGTCCTGGTGCGTACCGGTCAGACCGAGGGCTCGGTCGACCTCGCCCGGCTGGCCGGCTGCAAGCCGGCCGGGGTGATCTGCGAGATCATGCGCGACGACGGTGAGATGGCGCGCATGCCAGAGCTCGAGGCGTTCGCTCGCGAGCACGGGCTGGTCATCTGCTCGGTCGCCGACCTGATCGCGTACCGGCTCGAGCGCGAGCACATCGTCCGCCGCAAGAGCGAGTCCGGGTTGCGGCCCGGCTGGCTCGGGCCCGGCGAGCCGTTCCGCGCCTACCTGTACGATACCGAGGTCGAGGACACCGAGTACCTGGCGCTGGTGCGCGGCGAGCCGGCGGCGGCGACCGGACCGGTGCTGGTGCGGGTCGCGGCCCATGATCCGGTGGTCGATCCATTCGCGCTGCGCCCCGACGTCGAGGCGGCGCTGCGGGCCATCGACGAGGCTGGCTGCGGCGTGTTCCTCTACGTGCACGCCCGCGGCCGCTCGAGCCTGGCCCGCAGCTTCGAGAAGCTGGTCGGTGGGCGCGCCAGCAGCGGGGCGGCGCGGCCCGAACAGTCGAGCGAGGCGCTGCGGGACTTCGGGCTCGGGGCCCAGGTGCTGGCCGACCTCGGGCTGGGGCCGATCCGCCTGATGTCCAACAACGAGCGCCGCATCGTCGGCATCGAGGGGTTTGGCATCCGGGTCGTCGAGCGGGTGACGATTCCGCCCCGCGCCGGCGCCCGTCGCGCGTCCGCGGCGGACGTGGGATAGAGTGTGGCCCTGATGCCCACCGTGCTCGAAGGACAGCTCTCCGCGTCGGGTCTGCGCTTCGCGATCGTCGCCAGCCGCTTCAACGGGCTGATCGTCGAGCCGCTCATCGCCGGCGCGCTCGACGCCATCGTCCGCCTGGGTGGCAGCGCCGACGCGGTGACCGTGGTCCGCTGCCCGGGCGCGTGGGAGCTGCCGCAGGTGGTGCGCTGGGTGCTGGCGCGCGGCGGCGCCGACGCCGTCATCGCGCTGGGCGCGGTCATCCGGGGCGCCACCCCGCACTTCGACTACGTCGCCGGCGAGGCCGCCAAGGGCGTGGCCGGCGCCGCCGCGAGCAGCGACGTGCCGGTGGTGTTCGGCGTGCTGACCACCGACACCATCGAGCAGGCGCTCGAGCGCGCCGGCACCAAGGCCGGCAACAAGGGCTTCGACGCGGCGATGGCGGCGATCGAGATGGCGCAGCTGCGGGCGCTGTTGAAGGCGGGCTCATGAGCCTCGGCTCGCGGCGCAAGGCGCGAGCGCTGGCGCTGCAGGTGCTCTACGCGCAGGACCTGGCCGCCGGGGCCGGCGGCGGGGTCGACGATGCGGTGGCCACCTACGCCGAGCGCTTCGAGCTCGACGTCGATCCCGAGGCGCGCGACTTCGCGCAGGTGCTGGCCCGGGCGGCGGCCAGCGATCCGGCCGCGGTCGACGCCGCGATCGTGAGTGCGTCGCGCAACTGGCGGCTCGATCGCATGGCGCGGGTCGATCGCAACATCCTGCGCCTCGCGGTCGGCGAGCTGCTGGGCGTCCCCGAGACGCCGATGAAGGTGGTCATCAACGAGGCGGTCGAGCTGGCCAAGCGCTTCGGCACCGCCGAGTCGCCGGCGTTCGTCAACGGCGTGCTCGATCGCATCGCCCAGGCCCTCGGCCGCCGCGATCCCGGCGCACCGGAGCTGGCCACCGACCTCGCGGCCGCGGACCCGGTCGAGCCGGCCGCGGTCGCGGTCACCGTCGAGCCGGCCGTCGAGCCGGCCGCGGTCGCCGGCGCCGGCGACGGCTCCACCGGCGACGCAGCCTAGGCCGGCATGAAGCTCTCGCTCCTGCCGCTGGATCTGGCCAAGTGGGACGAGGCGCCGCACGACGCGCTGCTGTTGCCGGTCTTCACCGACGAGCGCCCGCTCCGCGGCGCCGCCGGCCTCGCCGACTGGCGGCTCGGCGGCCGCCTCACCCGCCTGCTCAAGGGCGGCCACCTGCGCGGCGACCGCGGCGAGACCGTGCTCATGCCGCCCGGCCGCCGCCTGACCTTCGCGCGCGTGCTGCTGTTCGGTGTCGGCCCGTCGACCGGCTACGGCGACGCCGAGCTGCGCCAGGACGTCCGCTGGATGCGCGACGTCGCCACCGCCGCCGGCGTCACCAGCTTTGCCCTCGAGGCGCCCGGCCGCGCCACCGGCATCATCGGCGCCCGCCGCGCCCTCGAGATCGTCCTCGACGAGACCGACCACGGCGACGGCACCGTCCTCCTCATCGACAACCCCTTCGGGCAGAAGGACATGGCCGAGCTGCTCCGCCTCCAGGGCCGCCGCGACTGAGCGTATGGTGCGGGCCGTGACCAGCGCCGCTGCCGCCGATGCCCGCCCCACCGAGTTCCGCTACTGGCAGCAGCGCGATCGTCCGTGGGCGCGCCGGCTGCGCGCCGCCGGCCGGGCCGTGCTCGGCTTCGATCCGATGCCGTCCGACGACGTGGCCCGCGCCTTCGCCGCGATGTACTACGATGCCGATCCGCTGGCCGAGGCGTTCGTCGACGCGGTCTACCTCACGCGCGGCATGGCCACCGGCCGCGCCATGCTCGAGCAGGCGCTGGCCGGCGGCGTCGAGTCGGTGCCCGACGCGCCGCCCTCTCTGCGGGCGCTGTTCGCCGATCTCGACACCGATCCGCCGTGGATCGACCGCGCCCGCATCGACCACGGCGCCCGGGTCTTTCGCCGCTATGGCCCGGCGATCTTCCGCTTCGCCGGCGCGATCACGCTCGCCGCCTACGCCGAGAGCTCGGTGGCCAAGCCGCTCGTGCTCACCGGTGCCTACGCGGGCGGCAACACCCGCCGCCGCTTCCTCGAGACCGTGGCGTTCTGGATCGCGGTGTCGGAGCCGGGCGGCCTCGCCCCCGGCGCCGCCGGTCGAGCCTCGGCGCTGCGCGTGCGCCTGATGCACGTGTTCGTGCGGCGGCGCTTGCTCGCCCATCCCGAGTGGGACCTCGCGGCGTGGGGTGTGCCGATCAGCCAGGCCGACGCGATGCTCACCCTCATGGGCGGCAGCTTCGTGCCGGGGCTGGCCATGCGCGTGCTCGGCTATCGCCCGTCGCGCGCCGACATCGAGGCGATGATGCACTTCTGGCGCTACGTCGGCCACCTGATGGGCGTGCGCCCGCGCTGGTTCCCGGCCGGCATCCGCGAGGCCTGGCAGCTGGTGTTCGTGACGCTGGTCAAGGGTGCGGATCGGGCCGGCGACGACGGCCGCACCCTGTGCCGCTCGTACGTCGAGGCGTTCGCGCCGCCGGCCCCGCCGTCGCCGTCACGCCTCGAGCGGCTGCGCGCGCGCTGGAGCGACGGCATGCATCGCGGCTTCACCCGCGTCTTCCTGCCGCCGTGGAGCTACCGCGCCAATCGCCTGCCGCCGGCGGGCGGGTGGGCGCTGGTGGTGGTCGCCGGGTTTCCGCTGGTGTTCGGCGCCGAGACCCTGCGCCGCGCCATCCCGCGGCTCGACGGCGTCGCCGATCGCGTGGCCCGTCGCCACCGCGATCGCTGGTTCGCCTGGCACATGGGCGGTCGCGCCGCCGAGTACAAGCCGGTCGAGCACTTCACGCGCTGAGCGGCGCCTGGTCGTCAGCGGCCGGCGAGCGACAGCTCCTGCGCCACCACGGCGAGCAGGGTCGTTCGATCGATCGGCTTGGCCAGGACCCGGACCGGGAGGACGCCATGCCCGATCAAGACCCTGGTCGCGGGAAGGCCCGGGGCAGATCCGACATCCGCGCGTACACCACCGGCCCGCGATCCTCGGCCGCGAGGTGGGCGTCGATCGCGGTGAGGGCGTCATCGATCCGGCGGAAGAATGCCTCGCTGAAGTTGATCGGGTGGTAGCCGATCGAGTAATGGCGCGACGCCGTCAGCGCCGTGCCGTCGAAGTTCTTGCCGAACATCTCGACCATCTCGGCGGTGGTCACGTAGTCGACCAGCAGGCCGTTGTCGGGCGCCTCGAGGATCGTGCGATGCGGTGCGGCGTCGGCGAGGATGTCGGCGACCGCGGGGTAATACGGCTGACTGGTGTCGCCGATCGGCTCCCAGTTGGCCCGGTTCCATTGAAAGAGCGTGGCGCCGAAGGTCCGCGACCACTCCTCGAGGCGGGCCCAGTTGCAGCCGCTGGCCTCGGTCACGTGGCCGGCGGTCTCGAGCGCCGCGAGCACGTCGCCGGTCGCGGTCCAGCCGCCGGCGCGAAACGACGTCGGCCGGCCGAGGCCGTGGGCGACGAACAGCTCGGCGGCCCGGGCCAGCATCTGCTCGAGCTCGGGCTGGGTGTAGGCCCCGAGGCGGACGGTGTAGCCGGTGACGTCGGCGTCGTAGCCATACGAAGGGGTCGTGCGGCACGTGACACCGGCGGTCGTCACGAAGTTGCAGTAGGGGTGGATGTGCAGGCCGATCTCGTCGCCCTTGGTGTCACGGTAGCGCGTGACCCAGTCGACGAGGAGCTGGGCGCGCGCCGCGCTCACGGTCGGGTCGGTGAAGGTGTACGGCCCGACGAAGTGGGTGAGCACCAGGTGGGGATGGCCGGCGTGCAGGCGGTCCTGGCGCTCGAGCTTGTCGTCGGCGTGGTCGCCGGTGTCCCAGTCGTTGGACACCGTGACGTACATCGGATGGCTGCGCTGGAACTGGAGATCGGCGAACGCGGTGTCGGCGCCGTCGGCGGCGAGCAGCACGTGGTGCTCGCCCGGCGCGACCGCCTGGAGCTCGAGCGCGAGGTGGAAGCCGGCGTCGTCGTGGGCGCGGGCGACGTGTTGCCCATCCAGCCAGGCGTCGACCACGCGCGCGTCGGGGCCCGTGGCCACCACCGCCAGCTGATCGTCGCCCGGGATCAGCGCGTCGCCGATCAGGTACCACGCCCGGCCGCCGGAGACCGAGAAGGCCGAGGTCGCCTCCGGGGCCGGCGGTCGAGGGGCGGTGGTGGGGATCGGTGGGTCGCCGGCATCGCAAGCAACCAGGGCGACGACGAGCGCAAGGACGAGGCGCGACAGGCGGGTCCGCATGGCGGAGGGAACCTACACCGAAGGCTCCTCACGTGCAGCGAAGTTGCAGGCGAGCCCTCCGTAGGCGTGTCGTGACCCGTTGTCCGGCGTGGCGCCCACCACCCTGCGCCTTCGGTCCGCTCAGATGGCGACGCAGACGTCGTTCTGGCATCGGAGCCCGGCGGCGCAGATCCACTCGGTCAGGTTGCACGTTCCGTCGCGCTGGATGTTGACGCACTTGTTGGTCGCCGCGTCGCAGGTGCCGTTGCCCAGGGCGGTGCAGTCGTCGACGTGGGGCTGGCCGATGCCGTCGCCGTCGTCGCCGCAGCGCCACACCAGCCGGTCACCGGCGCAGAAGGGCACGAACGACGGACCGGTGGCGCCGCAGGCGATGCCGGTTCCGGGCGTGCAGAGGTAGTTCCGGGCGGCGAGGTCGAGCAAGCACACGGCGTCGTCGGTCGTGCAACGCGCGGTGGTGAACTGTCCGGTGGCGACGACGACCCCGCACGGGCCACCGTCATCCATGGTGCAGACCGCCTCGGTGGTGGTGGCGTTGTAGGGCTCACATCGCGCTGGCCCCACGTTGCGGAAGAACGCGGTGCAGGAGATCTGCGCGGTCCTGGGCGGCCCGTCGCGGGTGCCGTCGAAGTTCGTGTCCTCGGTGCAGGCGCTCAGCGTGGCCGAGTCGGCGCAGACCACGGACGCGGCGCCGGGCGTACACGGGCCGGCGTCGGTGCCCTGTCCGTCCAGGGATCCGTCGGCGCCTGCGGTGGGGGACGCATCGGGCGCGCCTGGGTGGGGTGCGCTGGTGCACGCGGTGAGTGGCAGGAGCAGTCCGAGCGCGAAGATCCGCCACATCCTGGTGGCATCGATTGGACAGGTCATCGGCAGAGGGCCTCCGGAAGAAACTCCGGCGCGCATCGTCGTCGATTCGTCGTCACTTCCGCGATCGGCCAGGCTGCTCAAATTTGATCCTCGGCGATCAGATGGCCAACCCGGCCGACGTCGTCCGAGCAGCGCGACACGCAGGCGCGCCGCAGGGCGTGAGCCACGAGTGCCGCGCGGCTGCGAGAGAGTCTGAGCACCTGCGGCCGTCAGCGGAGCCTGGGCCGCCTGGGGTGCACGTCCCGGGCCTGTTACCATGACAAGATGGGGCGAGCACTGGACCGCGTGGCCCGTTCGGTCGCGGATCCACACCGAACAGTCGATGGCGTCGCGAGACTCTAGCGAGCACGGCGCGGGGGCGCTGGCCGACACGTTGCCGCCTGACCGGTCGCGCGACCGGCTCGCGCGCGTCGACACCGCGCCCGCCGAGATCGCCCGGCTGGAGCGCGGAGACCACGTCGGCCGGTACGTGATCGTGTCGCCGCTGGGCGAGGGGGGCATGGGCGTGGTGTACGAGGCCCACGATCCGGAGCTCGACCGGCGCGTCGTCATCAAGTTGATCCGCACCAGCCGGACCGGCGAGCGCGATGGGGTGGCGAGCGCGCGCCTGCTGCGCGAGGGCCAGGCGCTGGCCCGGCTGTCGCACCCCAACGTGGTGACCGTCCACGACGTCGGCCACCTCGGCGACGACATCTTCGTCGCGATGGAGCACTTGCCCGGGGTCGACCTGGTCCAGTGGCTGGGCGAGACCCGGCGCTCGGCGGACGAGATCGTGGCGGTCTTCGTGCAGGCGGCGCACGGACTGGCGGCGGCGCATCGGGCCGGGTTGGTCCACCGCGACATGAAGCCTGGCAACGTGGTGGCGACCCGCGACGGTCGGATCAAGGTGGTCGACTTCGGGCTCGCCGCGCTCGACACCGAGAGCGGCGCGATCGCGCCGAGCTCGAGCATGAGCCGCGGGGTCGTGGTCGCGCTGCGCAGCCCGCTGACCCAGGTCGGGGCGTGGATCGGTACCCCCTGCTACATGGCGCCCGAGCAATACGAGGGCGGCGGCTCACGACGTGCCGATCAGTTCAGCTTCTGCGTCGCGATGTACGAGGCGCTGCACGGCAGGTTGCCGTTCGCCGGCGAGACCTTCCCCGAGTACGCGGCCAACGTGATCAGCGGCGCGGTGCTGGTCCCGGTGCGCGCCGACGTGTCGCCGGCCATCGATGCGGCGATCCGGCGTGGGCTGTCGACCGCGCCCGGCGCGCGCTGGCCGTCGATGAACGCGCTGATCGGCGCGCTGACCGCTGCGTCCAGCGCGCGCCGGCGTCGCGTGTTGATCGCGGTGGCGGGCGTGGTCGTGGTCGGCGCGGTCGGCGCGGCCGGCGTCCTCGCCATCGTCCGGTCGGGGAGCTCAGCGTCGGTGTCGCCGTGCAGCGACAGCGCCCGCCACCTGGTCGGCCGATGGGATGTCGATCGTGCCGCCGCGCTGCGGGCGGCGTTCATCGCCACCGGCTTGCCGTATGCGCCCAGCGCCGCCAGCCGCACCGTGGCCAGCCTCGATCGGTGGACGGACGTGTGGGTGGCGAAGCGCACCTCGGTGTGCCGGGCGACCCGCGTGCACGGCGAGCAGTCCGAGGCGCTGCTCGACGCCCGCATGCGCTGCCTCGATCGCCAGCTCGACGAGGTCGCCGAGCTGGCCGGGGTCCTGACCATCGCCGATCGCGCCGCGATCCCGCGTGCGGTCGAGGCGACCGCTCAGCTGCCGTCGCTGGCACCATGCGACCATGCCGACTCGCTGCTCGCAGCGGTCTCGCCGCCGGCCGATCCCACGCTCCGCGCCCAGGTCGAGACGCTCCGTCGCGACATGGTCCGCGCTCGCGGGCTGAGCAACGCGGGCCGGTTCCCGGTGGCGCGCGACCTGGCGGTGTCGATTGCGGCCCGGGCGCTCGCCGTCGACTACCCACCGTTCCAGGCCGAGGCCTTGGCCCTGCGCGGCCACCTCGAGTTCTGGGTCGGCGATCTCGCTGCCGCCCGCGTCACGCTCGAACGGGCGGCTGACCTCGCCGCCACCACGCACCAGGACCGCCTGGTCGGTGAGGTGCTGATCGATCTGGTCAGCGTGCTGGCCGCGGACGGCCGCGCTGCCGAGGCGCTCGGGGTCGCCGCCGCCGCACGCGCCGCCACCTTGCGCGCCGACTCCCCGGCCCTCGCCAGCAAGCTGCTGATGGAGGTCGGACGCGCCCTGGCAACGGCCGGCGACCTGCCGGCCGCGCGGGGCAAGCTGGAGGAGGCGGTGACCGCGATCGAACGGACACACGGGCCGGAGTCCATCGAGATCACCAGCGCGGTGCTCGCGCTCGGTGGCGTGCTCGAGCGGATGGGGCAGGTCGCAGGCGCTCGCGCCCAGTACGAACGCGCGGTCGCGATCGGCTCCGCGCGGTTCGGCGCCGACAGCCCGATGGTGGCGATCCCGCGGGCCAACCTCTGTTACCTCGACGCCGAGGCCGGGCGACTGCGCGAAGCCCGCGCCTGTCAGACCGAGGTGCTGACGGTCCTCGAGGCCGCGGTCGGCGCGGCTCATCCCAAGGTGGCGTGGGCGCTCAACGACGCGGCCCTGACCGATCTGGCGCTCGGCGATCGCGCGGCGGCGAAGGCCGGGTTCGAGCGCTCCCTCGCGATCTGGGAGGCGGCGTCGGGGCCCGACCACCCCGATCTCGCCTGGCCCCTGGTCAACCTGGGCGGGCTCACCGACGGCGATCCGGCCGGCCGAGAGGCGCTGTGTCGTCGCGCCCTGGCGATCATCGAGAAGTCCATGGGCACGGATCACATCGAGCGGGCTGATCCGCTGGCCTGCGTCGGCATCGCCCTGGCCGACCGCGCGCCCGCCCAGGCGATCGAGGCCCTGCAGGGGGCGATGGCGATCTGGGCCACGTCGCCGAGCAGCCCGGCGTCGATGGCGGCGGCGTACTTCGCGCTGGCGCGCGCGCGGCTGGCGACCGGCAACCGCCGCGCGGCCCTCGTCGCGGCCCGCCGCGCCGAGGAGCTGGCCGCCGCCGCCAGCCAGGATCCCATCGCGGCGCTGGTGCTGGGGAAGGTGCGAACCTGGCTGGCGCGTCACGGCGGGCGGCCGTAGTGCGAGCCCGCCAGGAGGATCCATGATCGAGGGTCGAGATGACACCGTGGCGTCGGAGGAGGGGCCGAATCCGACGCTGGAGGCCCTGCCGCCCGGGTACAGGATCGGCCGCTTCGTGATCCTCTACCGGCTCGGTGTGGGTGGCATGGGCGTGGTGTACGCGGCCTACGATCGAGAGCTCGATCGCAAGCTGGGAATCAAGGTGCTGCGCACGCACCTGGGTGCGTCGCCGGGCGCACGGGTGCGGATGACCCGCGAAGCCCAAGCGCTGGCGCGGGTCGATCACCCCAACGTCCTCGCGGTCCACGACGTCGGCGTCCACGACGAGCGCATCTTCATCGCGACGGCGTTCGTCGACGGGACGACGTTGCGCGAGTGGCTGGCGAAGCGACCCCGCAGCCGGCGTGACGTGCTCGAGGTGTTCCTGCAGGCCGGCCGCGGCCTGGCCGCCGCCCACGCAGCCGGCCTCATCCACCGCGACTTCAAGCCCGACAACGTGCTCGTCGACAAGACCGATCGCGCCCTGGTGACCGACTTCGGGTTGGTCCGCGCGGCCGGGCCCAGCGAGCCGGAGGCCGCGGACGTCACCGCGCTCGTCGCCCCCGACGTCGGGCTCGCCCGGACCGTGCCCGACAGCGACCACCTCGCCGTCGACGCCAGCAACGCGCGCGCGCTCGAATCACCTCTGACGATGGCCGGATCGGTCGTCGGAACGCCAGCGTACATGGCCCCCGAGCAGCACCGCGGCAAGCCGGCCGATGCGCGCAGCGATCAGTTCGCGTTCTGCACCGCGTTGTGGGAGGCGTTGTGCGGTGAACGGCCGTTCGCGGCCGCGACTCGCGACGATCTCATCGAGGAGATCGAGGCCGGTCGGGCTCGCGGCGTCGACCGGGTGCCGCGTCGCCTCCGGCGCGTGCTGCTGCGCGGTCTGGCCTCGGATCCGGCCGGCCGCCATGCGTCGATGCCCGCCCTCCTGCGGGCGCTTCGCGACGAGCCGCAAGCGTGGCGTCGCGCGGCCCTGGCGGCGTTGCTGGTCGCGTCGATCGGCGTCGCGGCGTGGGCCGTGCTCCGATCGGCGCCCGCGGCGCCGCCGTCCTGTGCCGCCGCCGTGGCGCCGTTCGCGGGCGTCTGGAACGATGGTGCCTCCCGCGCCATCCACACCGCGTTCGCGGCGACCGGAGATCTCTCGGCGGATCACGCGGCCCGGACCGTCGATCATGTCCTCGACGAGTACCAGCGGGCCTGGGGCGGGGTGGCGACCGGCGTCTGCACGGCTGCACGCTCCGGCGCCATCCCCGGGCTCGCGCTCGACCGCCGCGGGCGGTGTCTCGCTCGCCGTCTCGGCGAGCTGGGCGCGCTCGTCAACGTGTTGTCCAGCGGACCGGGCCGGGAGGTCGTCGATCGAGCGGTCGCCGCGGCCCGCGCGCTCACGCCGGTGTTGACGTGCGAGGATGACGACGCGCTCGCCAGTGCCGTGGCCCCGCCCGAGAACCCGGAGGTGCGGGCCCAGGTCGATCGCCTGCGTGAACGCCTCGACCGCGCCGAGGCACTCGTGCGCACCGGCGGCTACCAGCAGGCCCTCACGGCGGCGGAGTCGCTGACGGTTGACGCGCGCGCGGTCGGTCACCGTGCGTTCCTCGCCGAGGCGCTGATCCTCCACGCTCGCGCGCTGACGGCACTCGTCGATCCCAGGGCCGTGGAGGTCGTGCGCGAGGCCATCGAGATGGCGGCGAGTGCCGGTGATGACCGCACGCTCGCGCGAGCCTGGTTGCACTTGCTCCACTCGCTCGTCGTGGACAACCGCTTCGCCGAGGCGGTCGCGCTCGAGCTGGCGGCGAGCGCGGCCGTGACCCGCGCCGGCAACGACCCCTTGCTCCGCGCCGCGCTGCTGAACAGCGTCGGGCGCATGCACTACGAACAGGGCAACTACGCGCTCGCCCGCACCACCTGGCGCGAGGTCCTGACGCTGCGGCTGGCGAACCTCGACCCGAACAACCCCGAGGTGGCAAACGCCTGGCTCGTCATCGGCAACGCGGCGCTGGACCAGTCCGACCTCGAGGACGCGCGTGCCCACTACGAGCACGCGCTCGCGATCTACGAACGATCGCAAGGTCCGGACCATCCCAATGTCGGGGTCGCGCTCAGCAACATCGCGGCGGTCCTTCACACGCAGGGCGATCTCGGCGAGGCGCGCCGCTACTACCAGCGCTCGCTCGAGCTCGTCGAGCGTCGGACCCCCAACCTCCCAGACCACGCGGTCGCGCTCAACGCGCTCGCGAACCTCGACCTCGAGGAGGGTGCCGTCGCCGATGCCCGCCGGCGCGCCGAGCAGGCGCTGGCCATCGCCGAGAGGACGCTCGGGGTCGGCCATCAGGTGAACATCAATGCCGTCCTCGTGCTCGCCGCGGTCGCCGCGAAGCAGGGCCACGGGGACGCCGAGTCGCTCTATCTGCGTGCGCTCCAGGCGACCGAGGCGGCGCGCGGGGCGCAGAACCCGCAACTCGCGTACCCCCTGTTCAGTCTCGCCGAAGTCCTCGTCGACGCCGGCCGTCCGATCGAGGCTCGTCCGCTGCTCGAGCGAGCCCTCGCGGTCTGCGCAGCGGAGTGCCCCGACCCAACGTGGCTGGCCCACATCCACTTCGACCTGGCGCGGCTGGTCTGGAGCACCGATCGGCGCCGCGCCCGAGACCTGATCCGGAGCGCGCGGGCCACGCTCGCCACGATTCCGCGTCGAGACGCCGCGTTGCACCGCGACGTGGAACAGTGGCTGGCTGCCCACGGCGGTCCCTGATTCGTGAACGGCCTGGCGGCCAACGATTCCACTGAGCGGGCCGGCCGCGCGCTCGCAGCGCCGGGGCGTCAGCCGCCGGCGAGCGACAGCTCCTGCGCCACCACGGCGAGCAGGGTCGTACGATCGATCGGCTTGGCCAGGACCCGGACCGGGAGGACGCCGTCGCCGATCGAGCCCGACACGCACACGACCGGCAACGGTGGCCGCAACGCGAGGATGTACGTGATGAGCGCCTCGCTCGTCTCCTCCGCCAGCTGCCAGTCGGTGATCACCATGGCGACGGACCCGGTGTCCGCCGCGAGGATGCTCAACGCGTCGGGGCCCGAGCTGGCCTCCACGACCTCGTAGCCGGCGTCGGTCAGCACGCGCCGATAGATCTGACGAACCATGGGCTCGTCATCGACGACCAGGATGGTCCTGCGTGCGGCCATCCTCACGAGGCGCTCGCGAGCAGATTGCGTGCCATGACACGCGATCGACGTGGTTTCATTGCATCGCGCGCCACGATACCCACAGGTCCCCCCCCGTTCGTACGCTGCACGCACCATGCCCTCGCGTAACGGGGCGCAACTCGCCGCCCGCCGGTGTGCAACGTGCCGCCCAGCTGCGCAGGTCGCGAACAGCACCCGCGTGCGGTGATGTAGCTGCGGGTCCTTCGAGGGTGTTCGCTCGTGGCGCATCTTCGTGTGAGGTGGCCACCCCAGGCGCCAGAAATATACCGGGGCTGATCAGGCGTGATCAGCCGTGATCAGGACGGCCGCGGAGCCGATCGCCGCCCGGCCGCGTCACGGCCCGCAGGTGCCGGTGACCGCGGCGGTGTTCTTGGTGTCAAGCCACGGTCGCGGGTCGGCCCCCGACACGGTCACCCGGCAGCGATCGAACGTCACGTTGGTGGCGTGGCGCAGGAACAGCGCCCAGCCGGGGCCGTGGTACGCGGTGTCCTCGCGACCGTCGACGCCGGTGATGAACTTCGCGTCCGGGTACCGGTTGTAGTACGTGCCGGGCCGGCCCGGGACCGGGCCCTGGTACTCGGGGAAGTTGTCGTCGGTGAACGGGGTCGGGTTCGCCGGCGACCCGGCGCCCTTGAACACGAGGTCGATGTCGGTGAACGAGATGTTCGAGATGCCGAAGGTCTGGGTGCCGATCTTGGTGCCGGTCACGATCGAGCCCCACGCGTAGCGCAGGTTGCCACCCGTGATGTCCTCGAACGCGAGCCCGTCGATGCTGCCGACCCGGGTCGGATCGCGATCGCGGCTGCCGAGCAGCACGAAGAACGGCGTCCCGACGTTGTTGGTGGTGATGCGCCGGAACGTCACGTTCGAGATCCGGGCGCCGTCGACCGACTCGACCGCCATCGCGGCCGCCTGCGCGTTCTCGATCACCACGTCCTCGACCGTGATGTTCTTGAAGCTGCCGACGCTCGCGGTGCCGAACTTGACGCCGTTGGCGACCCCCGACTGCCTGGTGTGGCAGTTGCGCACCAGCACGTCCTCGGTCCCCTTCGCGCTGCCGCTCTTCAGGCAGATCGAGTCGTCGCCGCTGGTCACGGTGCAGCCCTCGATCAGGACGTCGTGGCCGTCGACGACGTCGATGCCGTCGTGGGTCGGGCCGAGGTTGCTGTCGACGGTGAGGTCGCGGATCACCTGGTGGTCGACCTCCATGGTCACCACCGCCCAGGTCGCCGCGTCCTTCACCAGCAGGTCCTGGATGGTGACCCGGGTCGAGATCGTGGCGAAGATGGCCATCGGCCGCAGCGACTCCTTGATGCGGTTGCCGTTCCAGTCCGGAACCCCCCGCGCGTTGCCGTCGATGGTCCCGCCGCCTTCGATCCGGACGTTGTCCGCGCCCTCGACATAGACCAGCGCCTTGCGGCAGTTGCCGAGCTGGGTGTTCTGGATCGGAGGATCGACGTCGGGGTAGTCGGCGATGCGCTGGCTGCCGAGCAGGGTGGTGCCGGGCGAGATGTCGAGCGTGAGGTCGCTCGCCAGCGTGATCGTCCCCGACAAGAAGCTGCCGTCGTGGAGCGAGACCGTGCCGCCGGTGGTGGCGCAGGCGTCGATCGCCGCCTGGATGGCCAGGGTGTCCATCGTCTGGCCGTCGCCGACGGCGCCGAAGTCGCGGACGTCGCAGATCCGCGCCGGCGGCCGCGCGTCGGCGGTCGCGCACGCCGCGCCGACGCAGCCCCCGTCGGGCGCGTCGCGGGCGCCGTTCGCCGGGCAGGCCCCGACCGCGGCCAGGACCGCCAGGGCCGTCGCTGACCGGGCCGCGCGCGGCCCGGTCATGGGGAAGGTGCGGGCAAGCCTCATGCCGGCGATGAGAGCACCGCGGGTGGCGGGACGCTGTCGTGCCGCCGTCGCGTGCTTGCGCGCAACCGTCACCGGGCCGCCGGGTCGTCTCACGAGCCACCGACGCGTCCGGGGCGCTTCGGCGGCCGCCCGTGGGGCGGTAGCGGCGTCCCGGTCGAGACCCGCCGCACCCGCGACGGCGGCACGTGGAACTTGCGCTGGAACGCCGTGGCGAACGCGGCCTGGCCGCGGTAGCCGACCCGCTCGGCGACCTCGCCGACGCTGTAGCGCCCCGACTCGAGCAGTTGCAACGCCTCGTCGAGGCGACGCTCGCGGACGTAGGCTCCCGGCGCCACCCCGAGCTCGCGGCGGAACGCGCGCAGCAGCGTCGACTCGCTCGCGTGGCACGCCCGCGCCAGCGCCGACATCGTGAACGGCTCGAACAGGGACGACTCGAGCGCGGCGCGGGCGCGCTCGACCAGCCGGCTGCCCTCACCGACCACCGGAGCGCGCGTCCGGCCCAGGCGGTGCTCCTGACCGAGGAAGTAGAGCTCCTTGGTCAGCTCGAGCTCCAGGAAGCGGGCGGCGAGGGTGCCGTGGCGTTCGCACACGTCGCGTTCGAACAGGTACCGGTGCACGAGCTCGTCGACCCAGCGCGTACGCCGCAGCACCCGCGGCGCGCTCAGGACCGCGGCGAGCTCGGCGGGGTCGACGTGGGGCGCATACTCGCGCTCCACGTGTTCGCGGGCCGCGGCCGACACCAGCAGCGTCACGACCTTGGGCGCCGGGCTCCGTGACACGACGCGGAAACGCGCGCCCGCCGGGACCACCGCGAACGCGGTGCGATCGAGTCGGGTCCGAGCCCGGCCCAGCTCGAGGTCGACGGTGGTCGTCTCGAGCGGGAAGATCATCGTCGGCGCCGCCGCCAGGCGTGCGCGCCGCAGCTCCGCCGGGTCACGGTCCAGGGTCAGCTCGAGGGTCGGGGCGGTCGCGGTCATCCGGCGTCCTCGCGCCGGGTCGGGCAGGCGCGGGGGAGCGGGTCAGTTGACCAGCGTGTCATTGAAACAGAATGTCGGCGCGGTCGCGGGGAAGAAATACCCGATCGCCATGCACATCTCGTTGTCGGTCGCGCTCGGGCCTTCGCTCGATCAGAAACCGCCGTCGGGGAGCCACGGTTCGCCGCCGTCGCCGGGGCCGCCGTCGTCGGTCCACCAGCCGCCGTCGCCGGGACCGGGACCGCCGCCGTCGCCGTCGCCGGGGCCGCCGTCGGGGAGCCACGGTTCGCCGCCGTCGCCGGGGCCGCCGTCGTCGGTCCACCAGCCGCCGTCGTCGCCGGGACCGGGACCGCCGTCGCAGTCTCCGGAGGTGCAGCCGCACCCCGAGCCGCCGTCGTCGCCGGCGCCCGGGCCCGGACCGCCGTCGGGCGTCCAGGTGTCGGGACTCGCGTGGTCGCTGGTGTAGATGGTGCAGGCGGTCAGGGCGCCGCCGAGCAACATGCTCAGCGCGGTCAGGGTCAGGCTCGATCGGGTCATCGCGTTCCTCCGCACCGGTAGTGGCGCGAGGTCGGTGGAGCGATCGGTCGATCTGGCGTTCGGCCGTCAGTCGATCCCGGCGTCGTCGGCGACGCCGTCGAGATCGACGGCGTCGAACGCCGGGCCGCCATCGTCGGCGTCGTCGCTGCCGCCGTCCGCCGCCGGGCCGCCGTCGCCGTCGGCGGTGGCGTCGACCTCGGGGCCGAGCGGGACCTCGAGCTCGCAGCCCGACGCCGTCAGCGCGAACAGAACGACGACGAGGTCGCGACCGATCACGGCGCCGCCCCCAGCAGGCGCTCGACGTCGGCGCGGCGCGGGCTGTCGGGGTAGCGGCGCAGGAAGGCGCGGGCGCGCGCGGTGGCCTCGGCGTGGCGGCCGAGTCGGCCGAGGACGCCGAGCATGCGCAGCTCGACGCTGTGGGCGAGCGCGCTGTCCGGCCACCGCACGAGCCACGCGCGCCACGCCTCCAGCGCCGTCGCCGGATCGAGCGCCTCGAGCGCGGCGGCGTCGCGGTAGGCGGCGACCGCGGCGGCGAGCGGATCCGGCGCGGCCGGGGCGGTCCGATGGTCGGCGATCGGGGCCGGCGGGCGCGGCGGCGCGACGCGCGGCGGCGGCGGCGGCGCGGGCGCGCTCGGCCCGTCGACCTCGAGCACCTGGCAGTCGACCGCGGCCTGGCTCAGCTGCACCGAGCCGGCGAAGCGTCGCACCACCAGCGTCGCGCCGATCACCGAGACCGCCGCGGTGCCGTCGATCTGCGCGCTGCAGGTCGGGCCGCGGACCTCGACCTGCCCCAGCACGTCGAGCGTGCCGCGGAGCAGGGTCACCGCGGCGCCGTCCATGACCGCGTCGGCCGGGCCGCGCATCGACACGTGGCCGCGGGCCAGCGACAGCACGACGCGCTCGCCGGCGGCGACGGCGACCGTGCGCGGCGGCACCCCGGCGGCCGCGATGGGCGCGGTCGGTGCGGGGGGAGCGATCGTCGCGGCCAGGTTGTCCGGAGTCCGGACCAACATCGCGGCCACGATCGCGGCCGCCATCGCGCTCGCCGCCGCCGCCGCGCCCAGCACCCAGCGCCGCGCCCGCACCGGGCGACGTCGCGCGAACGCCGCGCGGTCGAGGGCACCCTCGACGCCGTCGCGGACCCGCCCGCGCATGCCGGGCGGGATCGCCACGTCGCGCAGCGCCTGCCACGGCCCGGGCTCGCGCTCGGTGCCGCTCATGGCCACGCTCCGTGGCGCCGCGCCCACAGCCGCGCGAACTGATCGCGCGCCAGGCGGTGGCGCGAGCGCACCGTGTTGGTGGGCACGCCGAGGATGGTCGCGACCTCGCTGGCCGGCAGCTCCTCGAGCTCGGCCAGCACCAGCACGTCGCGCAGCTTGGGGCTCATCCGGGTCAGCACGTCGGCCACCCGCACCTGCTCCTGGCTGGCGGTGGCGCGGTCCTCCGGCGTCGGCACGCGCGGCCCCAGCGCGGCCCCGGCCTCGACCACCCACTGCTTGACCCGGCGCAGCCGCCAGAAGCGGTGGTGCTCGGCGACGACGCGGATGGTGACGGCGCGCAACCAGGCCACGGGATGGAGCACCTCGGTGGTCTTCGCGAGCAGGTCGTGGACGCGCAGGAACACGCGCTGGGTCACGTCCTCGGCGTCGGCCTCGGCCACGCCGGCGCGCCGGACCAGGCGATAGACGTGTTCGATGTGGCGCTGGTACAGCGTCGCCCACACCAGGTCACGTTCGCCGGCGATGGCGGGCGTGGCCGGCGGGAGCTCGGGCGTGGTGGGGTGCACGGAGCGCACGGGGGCGTCCCCGGATCGTGGCGCGAGCGCGCCCGATCGATCACCAGCTTCGTTCACCGAGCGCCACTTCGAGGCCGGCCGCCGCCGTCAGCTCCGCCCACGGCGACCGGGCCACGGTCATGGGCGGCAGGGTGTAGCGATCGCGGACCGGGAAGCCGCGGGCGCCCAGCTCCAGGCGCAGCGAGATGCCGAGGCCGAGGTGCAGCCCCGCCGCCCCGCTGGCGGCGACGGTCGGATGCAGGCGCATCGTCGCGGTCGCGGCCGCTGCGCTCGGATCGATGTGGCTCAGCACCAGGCCGAGGCCGCCGGCGCCGTCGAGCCACAGCCGGCCGCGATCGAGGCGGCGGCCCGCGGTCAACGCCACGGTCCAGGCCCGACGCGCCACCGGCAGCGCGCTCGGGGTCGCCGCGGGCAGGGTGGCGGCGTCGCCCCAGTCGAGGCGGCCGCGCAGCCGGGTCGCGCGCCACGGCGAGCGCCAGGCCAGATCGAGCGCGGTCGAGGTCGCCGCTCCATCGAGGCCGGGGTCGGCGGCGATCGCGCGTCCGACCGCGATGGCCCAGCGCGCGGCGTGGGGGGCCGGCGTGGTCGGCGGGTGCTCGACCGCCGCGGGCGCGCTGATCGGGAGCGGTGCGGCGACGGACGGTGCCGGCGCCGGATCCGGTGCCGGAGGTGTCGCGGCCACCGCGGGCAGCGCCGGGGCCACCAGCTCGACGAACCAGGCATCGGCGAGCGCCGCGGCCGCCGCGGCCAGCACCGCGCAGTCACGGCCGTCGAGCTGGGCCTCGAGCGGCGCCGCGCCCGCGGTGGTGAGGCGCGCGATCGCCCCGCCATCGCGCGCGACGATCGTCAACACGTCGACGCCCGGCGCGGCCGCCACCACCCGCACCTGCGCCGGCATCGCGGCCGCCACCATCGCCGCCGAGGGGCAGGTGCCGGTTGCCTCGATCGCGACCGTCGGTCCGCGCGCGGTGGGCTCGGCGGTCGCGGGCGTGCACCCGGCGACGACCACGCCGACTCCGACCGCGACCAGCGCCGCGGCGCGCCCGCGGATCGGTCGAGGTCGCGGCGGCATCGCGCCAGGGTACCAGCGCGGCGCGGCGAGTCACGCCCGGCGTGGCCGCGCTCACGGCCGGCGTGGCCGGGCTCACGCCGATCGATGCGCGGGCCATCCCGGGGCGGGCGCCCCCGGTCAGGGACCGGCGGTCATGAACGCCGCGCTGATGGCGCCCATCGCAAAGCCCGTGGTCAGCGCATCGCTGAACTCGACCGCCAGCAGCGGCTGCAACCGTTCGGGCACGTAGAAGCTGCCCAGCGGTTCGGTATCGGCGGGCATGCACTGCAGCCGCCACTCGCTCCACAGCTCCGGGTCGCAGGTCTGCGGATCGAGGATCGCCCCGATGTCGGTCAGCGACGCGAGGACGTTGGCGATGCCCCCGAAACTCCCGTTGGAGAACGTGGTCAGCTCCCGGACCAGGTCTTCGAGCTCGGCGGGATAGTCGGTGGGCAGCGGCTCGACGACCACGGCGTGGAGCCAGGCGCCGGTCACCGGCGGTGTCCACACGAACGTTCCCGACACGTCATCGCTGGCGAGGTAGACCCGGTGCACGATCGCGGGCGCCGGCATCGACGGATCCACGGCGCCGCTGACCAGGCGAAGAAAGCCACCGCGGGCACGCGCGACCCGCCACTGGATCTCCACCTGCGTCGCGCTGGGGAGCGCCGCGCCCATGGCGTACACGCGGTCGTCGATCCGAGCCGACAGCACCACCTGCGGCCCGATCGGGGACCGCGACACGAAGGTCGTGCCGGCGGCGATCCCGGCGAGGACGCCGGCCTGGTCGCGCGATGGGGCCAGCACGTAGGTGGTCGGCATCCCGGCCGGGAACAGCGCATGACGATCGCTGCCACCGACCGGCGGCACGTGGATCCCACGCGACAGGTACGCTTGCCAGAATCGCACCGCCTGCGCATTGCGGCCCGCGCCGCCGACTCGGGTGGCGACCCGGATCGCCGGGTTCTCGACACCGCGCGCCATGACCGCCTCGTCGAGACGCGCCTCGGTCAGATCAGCGGTGGCCAGCGACCAGGGACCGTTCCACACCTCGATGGCATCGAACTCGGCGATGTCCCACGCCCAGATGTCGCCTTCCGCTGCCGGGTGGTTGATCGAGAACAGTCCTCCTTGATCATGCACCTCGCCGATGGCGTCGGCGACGCGCTGGTTCGCCGTCTCGGTCGCCTGGGGCTCGTGCGCGACGTGGGTTCGCGTGCCCCACACGCCGGCGTGGCCGTCGCTGCCGAACTCTTCGCCGCCGATCACGATCAGGTCGTCGGCATGGAACTCCGGGTCGGCGGTCCCGGCGGTGGTGCGGTGGTCGGTGATGGCGACGAAGTGCAGGTGATCGTCGACCAACGTCGGATTCTTGGCCAGCCACGCCTGGTCGCGCCACGCCCCGACGATGTCCAGGGAGCCCCGCATCCAGTCGCCCGACTGCCGGAGCGCGTCGTCCGAGTAGTTGGTGTGCACGTGCAGGTCGCCTCGCAACCAGCCGTCCTCCACCGCCGCGATGCTGACCAGTCGTGGCGGATCGCCGGCACCGTCGGGCGGCGCACCGCGGCCGTCGCCACACGCCGCCAGCGCCGCCGAGACCCCGATGGTTGCGATCGTGGTGTTCATGAACATGAGCGCACCGGCCGGCCTGCGCGGATCACGTGCAGTAGGCGCCGGGCATCACGCAGCGGGCGAGCCCCACGTCCCCGCACTGCGCGTCCGTCGAGCAGGGCGGCAGCGTATCGCAGAACGAGCCGACGGGATGGCAGCGCGGGAAGCCGGCCGCCTGACAGCCGGCGTCGTCCGAGCAGCGCGGCATGCAGGTGCCGACCTCGGTCGCACAGGTGAGGTTGGCGCCGTAGGGCGTGCAAGCGCCGTCACCAGCGCAGGTCAGGGTGCAGAACGACCTGCCGCCGGGAAGAAAGAGGTGGGCCTCGCAGTCCGCTGCGCAGGCCGCGCCGGTGGTCGCGACCACGACCACGCAGCCGGTCGGCGGTCGCGCATCGATCCCGGCCCCGGCCCCGGCGTCGATCGCCGAGGTCGCGTCGCCCACCGCGGCATCGACGATCGAGTCGCTGGCGCCGTCGCACGAGGTGACGGACGGGGACCCGACCAGCAACGCTAAGAGTAGCCGTGTTCGGCGCGTGACCATCGCGCGCACGCTACCCCGATCGGATTGATCTGGTTACGATCAAGTTTGATCAGCTCCGGCCCGGCATCGCCCGCAGCCACGATACCGGGGTCACGGGAACGACGGCGTCGAGACGTTGTCGGCCTCGCCGGCGCCGATCACGTTGCCGCCGATCGCCCAGTCGGCATCCTGGCGCAGGAACTTGTAGGCGAACGCCGCGGCCGGCATCTCGCTGGTCACCACGGCGACCCCAGCCCCGGCGGCAGGAAACGCGGGCCACCCGCGATCCCACGACAGCGGCGCCCGATCGCCACGAACCGAGAGCGGCAGCGGGAACGTCCCCGAGGCGACGACCCGCGTGAGCCGCACCGGCTGCGGCGGCGCCGGAACGAAGCGGACCAGGACGCCGGGATGGTCCGACACCGCGGCGGCGCCCTCGAACAGCTCGACCGCGAGCGCGGGCGCGAGCGGCGCGCTCCGGTGCGAGAAGACGTGATCGATGCGGGTGGTCTGCGCGCTGCCGCTGGCCGCCACGAACCCGAGCTCGACCAGCGCCTGCGGCGCCTCGCCGAGGAGCCGCGCGTTGAAGTCGCCGCCGACGAGCAGCGGCAGCGCGACCGCGCCGTCTCCGGCCTCGATGGCGATCTGCTCGTTGTCGGATTCGACCATCGCGGCGCTGGCGACCTCGCGGCCCTGCGCGGCGCGCACGACCGCGTCCTCATGATCGAGGTGCACGGTGTAGACCCGCACCGGCAGGGCAGCGCCGGCTGGGCTGGTCAACCGCGTCGCGACCGTCGCACCGAGCATGACGCGGCGCAGGCTGCCCTGCGCGCGGTGGACCGTCTGGCGCGGCGCGGAGAGTGCGTCGCGCGAGAAGATCGCCACGTACTCGTCGGCCTGGTCCGCGGAGCCGTCCCAGGCCCGGTGGGCCAAGGCGACGGTGCTCGACCAGGTCGCCCCGGTCGCGTTCGCGAGCGCCGCGACGAGCATCGTGTGTGCATTCTCCGTGGCGCTCACGCAGACCTCCTGCGCCAGCACGACGTCGATGTGCTCGGTGCTCACCGCGGCCGCGATCGCGGCGAAGCGGGCTGCGTTGGTCGTGAACGCGGTGCCCTCCGTCTTCAGACAGTGCAGGTTGAGGGACAACACGCCGAGCTGCTCCGGCGACGCCGCGTCGCCGCCGCCGTCGGTCGTGACGACGGCGGCGTCGCCCGGGGGCTCGCCGACGGCGTCGGGCGCACCCATCCCCGCGACGCTCGGCGCGCAGGCGCCGAGCGCGAAACCCCCGACCAGCACCAACGCGTGGCGCCTGGCCGGCGCGATCGCGGGCCGCGTGGCGGAGCGAGCGGTCGGGCACGTCATCTGGCGATCCATTGCAACGCGCGGGCCCGCCGCAAGCCATCGAGATCGGGCGCCCGGTCGCGTCCCGGTCGCGCCCGCGTTGCCAAACGCGACGCGGTGGCGCCGTCGAGCGAGCTGGCCGTCGCGCCACGCGGTCCACGATCCCTGTCAAGGATGAGCGTGTGGAAGTGGACGTTGAGGTTGAGCACCGAGCCGAAGCGCTGGATCGCCTCAAGAGCGAGAAGGACTGATCGTCACGCGTCTCGTGCCGGGGGCCGCGCTGTAGGAGGCGTGTCATCGCCGTGTCATTGGGCCGAGCTGCCCCCGCGCGTACGGTGACGTCGCATGTCGCCGTCCGCCAGCCCACCAACGTTCCTTCTCGCCTTGGTGTGCGCAGCGGCATGCGCGACGAACGCGCGACCCGACGACCCGGACGGTGCCGCGATCGACGCGCGATTCGACGATGGCGGTGCGCCTGACCCCGATGGGGGTGGGGGCGACGCCGCTGCGTCCGACGCGACGGTGCCCTTCGATCCGGGACCCGAGCCGACCACGCGCATCGAGCCGGTGCCCGGCGAGCTCACGATCACCCAACTCGAGCTGCCGCCGGGCATCACGTTCCGCATGGGCGAGTCCGCGATCGTCGTCGGACCGGACGGGACGATGGTGCTGATCGATGTCGGCAACTCGCCCCATGACGACGAGGTCCGCGCGGCGGTGCGCCGCCTCAACACCGAGGTGTTGGTGCCTGCGCGTGGGTTCGCGGCCCGCGCTCCCCTCCAGGTCGAATGGGTCGTGCTCACCCACTTCCATGGCGACCACATCGGGGCGCTTGGTGATCTGCTCGATCCCGCCGGCGAACCGCTCCAGGTCACGCGCGGCATCGTGACCCGCGGGCTCGTCGATCTCGGACCGGCGATCGGCGAGGGCGGATTTCAGCGCGTGTGCGAACGACTGCGCGCGAGCCCCGCGCTCCATGTGCCGGTCTGCGCGGCGGCGGCGACGGCGCCGTGCGATCCCGTGCAGTTCTCCGGGACCTACCCGGCCCAGCGCTGTGACGGTCTGTTCCGCGGCGATCTGGCGAGCGCGAGCGACGACGGCGCTGGTGCCCCGAGCTTCCTGCCGCTCGGCGGCGGTGCGCGGCTCGTGCTGGTTGCGGCCAATGGCTTCGTCAGCGATGGCCAGAGCGCCGTCGCGGCCGCCCCCTTCGGTCACGAGGACTCGAACCAGGAGAACGCCCGCAGCCTGGTCGGGCTGATCGAGCACGGCGCGTTCCGCTATCACTTCGCCGGCGATCTCACGGGGCGCGGCGATACCGGATCGCCGGATCTCGAGTCGCACCTGGCGGCGGTCGCGGGGATCCGTTGGTACGGGCCCCGGGGTGTCGACGTCGTCCACTCGCATCATCACGCCCGCCGCAACGCGAACAACAGCCGGCTCGTCGACCTGGTGACGCCGCGCGACGGCCGGGCGCGCAACGTGGTCGCCGGCATCAACGAGGCGTACCTCGGCTCGCCGTACGCCGAGGTGCTGACCGGCTTCGCCGACGGTGACCGGCTGGCCGTCGGGTGGATCTGGGCGACCGATGGCGCGGCCGGCGGCGCAGTTCATCCACGGCTCCGCGATGCGGGAGGCCCGGTCGTCGTGCAGACCGTGCAGGGCGGGCGTGGCTATCGCGTCCAGGCCGCCGGTGCGCAGCTCTACTCGCGGGCGTACCCGTCGGTCGCCGCGGAATGACCTCGATCTCGACGGAGGAAGACCATGCGTGCCAGTCGTTCGTGCTTCGTGATGCTCCCGTTGGGCCTCATCGCGTGCGGGCCATCGTCGAGCGATGATGATAGCAACGGCGGCGGTGACGCCGGCGTCGATGCGCGCCCGATCGTGGGTGACGGTGACGGCGGCGGAGCCACGACCCGACACTGCGACCAGATCGATCTGCTCTTCGTGATCGACGACTCGGACTCCATGAGCCAGGAGCAGGCCAACCTGGCGGCCAACTTCCCCGGCTTCGTCCAGGTCCTCGAGGGGTTCCGGACCCCGGCCGGCGCGCCCATCGACTACCGCCTCGGCGTGACCACGACCGGGCGCGACCTGCGGCTCGTACCCCCGCCGCCCTTGCCGCCGATCGGCGCGCGGACCCAGGAGGGCCTCGATGGCGCGCTGGCGTACCAGCCCTCGTGCGGGATGAACCGCCGCTGGATCGAGCGCGGCGACCCCAACGTCACCTCGACCTTCGCGTGTGTGGCGAACGTCGGTACCGACGGTCCCACGGTCGAGATGCCGCTGCTCATGGGCGCGTGGGCCTTCACCGAGCGCATGACCGATGGCACCAACACCGGCTTCCGCCGGCCCGACGCGCTGCTGGCGCTGGTGGTCCTGACCGACGAGAACGACTGCTCGCAGACCGGAGCCGACGTGCCGGCGACCGACGTCGGGCTCTGCAACGAGAGCCGTCCCGAGGTGGTCTCGCCGACCCAGATCGCGGCCACGTTCGACGCGGTCGCGGGAGGGCGCGAGCGCTGGGCCGTCGCGGCGATCGCCGGGCCCGGCCCAGGCGTCTGCGAGTCGAGCTTCGGCCGCGCCGCGGAGGCGACGCGCGTGAAGACCTTCGTCGAGCTGGCCGGCGACAACGGTGTGTTCTCGTCGATCTGCGCCGGCGATCTCTCGTCAGGCCTGGCGGCGGCGCTCGCCACGTTCGAGGACGCCTGCGCCGCGATTCCGATCGATTGACGCGCCCGCGAGCTCACGGGGGGCTCAGGCGCACGGCGTCGTAGATCAGCGACCGTCGCTCGAGAACGCTCTCGCCGGTGTTGTCGGGCAGGAAGATCCACTGGTCGGCACCGGCGGCGAAGTCGAACATCCCGAGCCCGGCCCAGCCCGAGACCCGGGTCTGATCGAGCTGCGCGGCATCGAGCGTGGCGCCGTGGCGGACGTGATAGGTCGCTCGCTGCGACTCGCCGCCTTCGACGTAGACCTCGACGAGATAGCGCCCGGCGACGGCGACGTCGAGGTTCCACACCCCGGAGTCGGAGGCCGCCTCGCCGCTGTTGGCGAGCGTGCTGGCGTGGTTCCCGTCGTAACCGCCGCTGTCGCCGACCAGGCCGTTGTTGACAAAGCACGAGTCGCCGTTGTCGGCGACCCCGCCGGTCACGGCCACGCGGCAACCCGCGCCGGCGGGCGGAACGCACGCGCCGGCCAGCGGCTCGGGGGCGTGCTCGCCATAGGCACGCCCGGAGTCGCAGGCCGACGCCGGGAAGCTGCATGCGCCCGTCGGCTCACAACGGCCGTCGACGCCACACTCGCCGTGGCTCGTGCACCGGTGTCCTGCCAGCTCGGGGCAGCCGGTGGCCCCGAGCAGCAGCGCGCACGCGAGCAGCGGCTGGCACGCGCGCGGAGCGTCAGAACGTCCCCGAGACACCGATCGTTGCTCCCAGCTCGGAGGGTCGTGGTCGAACGTCGACGACGGGCTCGAGGCGCGCGTGCCGCGCCGACGTCGCGTACCGCAGCGCCGCGCCGCCGAGGGCGAGCGCGCCCACGCCGACCAGCGACCAACCCAGCCGGGCGCGTAGGTTCGCGCTGTCGGCGAGTTCGGCGTAGTCGGCATAGCTCACCCCCGGCGCGCGCGCGTCGTCGGCGCGCTGGACCCCGTCGTGGACCAGCCACGCTCCGCTCGCGGCGGCGAGCGTTCCGCTGATCGCCAGCGCGACGGTGACGCCATCGGCGGAACGCGCGTGATCCCGTCGCGTGGTCGTGGCGCTCGGCGCCACCGGCAGGGGCGCGGTCAGCGCCGGCGCGCGGCACCGGGAGCGATCCGGCGCGACCGCCGGGCAGGCCGCGATCCCGTCCTCGGCCTTGCGCGGCCAGTTCTGCGAGTCGGCGAAATAGACGCGCGCGAACCTGCGGAACTCGTCGTAGAGCGCGATGGCACAGGCGCAATTGCCGGCGAGGCGCTCGGCTTGGGCCCAGCCGTAGAGGTAGTCGCCGGCGGCGCGCGCGTCGTCGGGCTCGACGATCTTCCGGCTGTCCAGGATCTGGTAGGCGTTGGCGAACTGGGTCGCCGCCTCGGCGAACCGTTGCTCGCGCGCCAACGACTCGCCGAGCGAGAACGCGCGAGCGGCGGCCGATCGATGCGTGTCCGTGATCTCGGCGACCGCGGTCGCGGCGACCAAGGACGTGCACACCAGCACCCCCAGCCGCTTCATGGGACGCCGGCGCGGAATTCGTCGATGGCGACGGGTGGTGCCGTCGGCGATTCCCGTGGTGGCGGAGCCGGTCGCGGCTGCGGCTGCGGCCGCGTCCGCGCGGACCGGGCCCGCGGCGCCGTCGCGGAAGGCGAGGGAGCGGGGGCGGCGGCCTCGAGCGCGCTCGCGGGCGCGGCGGGCGTCGGTGCGACGATCGCCGGCGTCGGGGTGACCGTCGCCGGGATTCCGGACTCGGCCGGCGCGCGCGCCGCCGGCGTGGCTCGCCCCGCGGTGAGGAGCTTCGCCGTCGCGAGCCCGACCGCGAGGACCAAGGCTGCGTAGGCCACGGCGAACGCGACGTACCGCCTTCGCAGGGGCGGGCGCAGCGCCAACCGGCCCACGACGGTCTCGACGTCGAGGTGGGAACGGGGTACGTCCTGGGGCAGGTGCTCGCGGACGCGTGCCGCATGTGCGGCCGTCGCCGCCGCGCTCGGGATGAGGTCGCACGAGCGGCACCAACCTTCGATGGCGGCGCCCAGCTCGGCCGCGGTCTGGAACCGTTCCGATCGATCGCGCGCGAGCGCGCGCAGGACGATCGCGTCGAGCTCCGGCGGGCACGCCACCGTGGCCGACGGTGGCGCGATCGCACCGTGGAGGATCGCGTGGAGCACGCCGGGGTCGTCGGCGCCAACGAAGAACCGCTGCCCGGTGACGAGCTCGTGCAAGACGACGCCGAGCGAGAAGACATCGCTCCGGCGGTCGAGCGGCTCGCCGCGCGCCTGCTCGGGTGAGACGTAGCGCAGCTTGCCTCGGACGGCGCCTGGGCCGGTGAGATCGCGGCGGCGCGCATCGCGGGCGATCCCGAAGTCGAGGAGCTTCACCACTCCGTCGCTGGTGACGAACAGGTTCGACGGCGACACGTCGCGGTGGACGACCCCGCGATTGTCACCCCTGGCGTCGGACAGCTCGTGCGCATGGTGCAGTCCCGCGGCTGCGCCGATCGCGATCCACGCCGCGACCTCGAGCGGCACGGCGCTGTGCTCGATGACATCGAGGACGTCGACGCCTTCGAGCAGCTCCATCGCCAGGAAGTACCCGTGGGAGGGATCGTGACCGACGTCGATCGTCTGGACGATGTTCTGATGATGGAGGCTGGCGCCGAGCCGAGCCTCGTCGAGGAACATCTCGACATACGCAGGCTGCGCGACGAGGTGCGACAGCATGCGCTTGAGCACGACTCGACGTTCGAAGCCGGAGAGCCCGATGCGACGGGCCAACCAGACCTCGGCCATGCCGCCGGCGGCGATGCGACGCACGAGCCGGTACGGCGATCCGCGTTCGGGCTGGGAGCGGCGGCGCGACATCGCGACGGCAGCATAGCGGGCGGCTCGGCGACGGTCCAGGGCCACGTGTGATCGGTCGACGGGGCTGCGATACACTGCTCGCGATGATCGCGACCCGCTGGTCGATCGAGTTCGGGGACGGTCTCCGGATCCCGGTCACCGCCATCGGCGTGGTGATCGGTCGCAGCCCCGAGTGTGATGTCGTCGTCGACGATCCCGAGGTGAGCCGCAAGCACGCGCACGTGCGCGTCTCCCACCGCGGCCTGGAGCTCGTCCCCCTCGGGCGCAATCCCATCGACGTCAATCGCGTGGCCCGGACCACGCCGGTTTCGCTCGAAGCTGGGGATGGCTTCGTGATCGCGTCGCTGCACGTGACCGTGGTCGCATCCGACGGTGACAGCGCCGAACCGCCAGCGTGGACCATCGACGTGGGCGGGGCCCAGCTCGGGCTGCCGCGGCCGCCGCTGGTCCTCGGGGGGAGCGGCCAGGACGACGTGGTGGTCCCGGGCTGGCCGCCGTCGGCGATTCGTATCCACCGGGTGGGGGATGCCCTGTTCGTGGAGGCCGACGTCGACGGCGTCACCCTCGCCGGTGCCTCGCTGACGCCGGGCTCGGTCGAAGCCGTCCGTGATGGCGCGAACCTGGAGCTCGCGGGACGGCGCGCGATCCTCGTCTACCACGGCGTTCCGGGCAGCGCGACCCGGCCGGCCGCCGTCGGGCCGGAGCGGATCGCGATCCGCGTCCTCCCGCGCGGCGCCCAGGTGACGATCACCATGGGCGGCGTGCCGCGGTCGCTCGGCGTCAGCGAGCGCAGGCTCGATCTGCTGTCCATCTTGCTCGACCCCCCGCCTCCTCTCCGGCGCGGTGAGTTCGTCTCGGATGACCTCATCCTCGCGCGCGTCTGGCCGCGGAGCGATCGCGCGGATCAAGGGGACCTGAACGCCCTCGTGCACCGCCTGCGGCGCGATCTGATCAAGGCCGGCCTCGATGGTCCGGCGCTCATCGCCCGCGTCCCCGGCGGCGGCGCCACGAGGTTCGTGGTCGGCCCCCACACGCTCATCGATCTTGATCGCTGCTGACGTTGGTGGTCGCGGATCGTGGCCGCCTGCGTCGTCGCGCTCGTCGATCGGTTCGTCCAGCACTGCCACCGCGTCGAGTTCCTCGGTGACTCCTGGCGCGACAAGCAGGCTGTCGCGCTTCGATGCGCCTCTCGCGGCCAACAGGCACGGCCTCGCGGTCGTGTACCCGGTGCTCGGCCGGGACGACCTGTTGATCGGACTGGCCGGCCAGTGGCCGGCCGGGCCGCGGCCGGCGGCGATCATGACGTGATCGCGACATGACCGTCGGGGTGGGCGGTGGCCGCACGGCATCGGCCGGCATTCGTTGGCACGGACCGGCAGGCGCACCGTTTGCTCCTGGAGCGCCGCGGAGGAATCGATGGCGCTCACCAACCCGCGAGTACTGGCCGTCTGCGCGGCGCTCGCCGTCCCGCTGGCGGCGCGAAACAGCGCGCACGCCGAGACCTGCTCGTACGAGCCGCGCGACGCGGCGACGTTCGGACTCCCCACCGAGCTGGTGGGGCCGACCGTCAGCATCGCTCACTGCACCGCCGACGACGGCGTCGCGTTCGATCGCATGCACGCGTCGCTGCGTCTCGGTCCCGCGCCGGCAGTGGCGGTGTGGGGTCCGTACCTGGAAGACGGCGCCTGCCTGACCACGCCGTCGCACGTCGAGGTGTGGACCGGCTTCGCGTTCGACCTCTCGGTGAGCCTGTGCCACGCCGCCGACGGATCCTGGACGCCGCGGGTGAGCGGTCGTCTGCCGATCGCCGGCACCATGCTGCCGCTGGCCGACGCCGCCGTCGAGTACATCACCGACCGCCGCGGTCCGGTGCGGCTGCGCCTGCCCCGGCTCCCGCTCGGCGTCTTCGCGCTCGAGGGCGCCACCATCACCATGGCCATGGAGGAGGGCGTCCTGGTGCCGCAGTGGATCGAAGGCGCGCTGCGCTGGAACCATGACGCCGGCGGCACCGTGCTCCGGGTCGCCGGCTACGTCGGTGCAGACGTCGTCGAGCTCGGCGTCGGCTTCACCGCCCCGCCGCCCGACTTCCCGTTCCCCGGCGTGACGCTGCCGCCGCTCACCGCCCGCCTGCGGCTCGATCGCCATGAGTGGCGGCTGTTCATCGGCGCCCATGGCCCGGCGCAGCTCGGCCCGCTCGGCACCGTGTCGCTCGACGGCAGCGAGCTCGAGGTCCGCTTCCGCGACGGGCAATGGGCGATGGCCGGCTGTCTCCAGAGCACCATGCCGGCGGTCGACCTCGGTGTCGTGCGCTTCGACCAGCTGTCGGTGCGCGCCTGCGGGCTGCGCGAAGGGGTCGATGTCCACCTCGGTGGCCAGCTGTCGCTGCCGGCGCTCGGCATCACCGGCGCTGCCGTCGACGGCACCATGCACTGGGACGCCGGGGCGTGGACCGCGGACCTCGCGGTCGCGTCGCGGATCGCGCTCGGCCCGTTCGGCGCCCTCGGTCTCACCGGCACGCTGGCGGTGCGCGGGACCCCGGGCGCCGTCGACGTCGACGGCTGCCTGCGCGGCGACGGCGCGCTGAGCTCGCTCGCCGGGCTTCCCGCCGACTTGCACGTGTCCCTGGGGCGCTGCGCCGACGGCGCGACCGCGCCGACCCTCGACATCGACGGCCGCGTCACCTTGCCCGGGGGGCGTACGGCCACCGTCGCCGGTGAGCTGGCGCTCGGCGCCGGCGGTGACTGGTCGCTCGGCGCCGACCTGACCGGCGTCGTGCTGGGCCCATTCGCGCTGGAGCGCGCGACCCTGGCGGTCGATCCGTCGACCGGCGCCGCGCTGGCCGGCGACCTGCGGGTCGGGCCCTTCGATCTCCACGTCGCCGGCGCGGTCGCCGCCGCTGGTCCGTTCGCGCTCGACGTCAGCCTGCGCGCGCCGGCGCAGCTTGGGGGCGGTGTCACCGTCACCGACGCCGCCGCCAGCCGCCTCGAGTGGACCGGCAGCGCGTGGCGCCTGGCGCTCGCCGTCGGTGTCGAGGTCGACGCCGGACCGTTCGGCATCATCGGCGCGCGCGGACAGCTCGCGGCGTCGTGGAACCAGGCGACCGCGACCTTCGACGTCGTCGGCTGTCTCGGCGCGAGCCTCGCCGGGTTGCCGCTCGACAGCGTCGCCGCCGAGGTGTGCTTCACCGGCGAGGCGATCGACGTCCGGGTGTCGGGTCAGCTCGGCGGCACCGACGTCCGCGGCACCCTGGTCGTCGGGGGCGCCGCGGGTCCGGCGTTCGAGCTCGCGGTGGCCGGCGCGTCCGACCTCGAGCTGGCGCCCGGCGTGATCCTGGAGGACGCGCGGTTGACCATCGTGCCCGGCGCGTCGAGCGTCGAGGTCCACGGCCGCCTGTGCGTCGGCGCGCTGTGCCTCGAGATCAGCGGCGTGTGGAATCCCCGCGGCCGCTCGAGCTTGACCGCCACCCTGGCCGCCGGCACGCCGTGGCAGCCGCTCGCCTCGCTGCCCGGGCTCAGCTTCAGCGGCGGCATCAGCGGCACGCTGGTCGTGGAGGGTGACGCGGTCACCCTCGATGTCCGGGCCGACAGCGCGTCGAGCTTCGCGCTGGTTCCCGGCCTCACCCTCGACCACGTGTTCGCGCACGGCCACCTCGCCACCGGCAGCGCCCCGGCGGCGTGGTCGGTCGCGCTCGGCGGCACCACCACGATCGGATTCGGCGCCGAGAGCGTCGCCGTCACCGTCGAAGGTCGCCTCGACTCGACCGGCCGCTGGACGCTGACCGGTACCAGCCCGAGCCGCTTCGATCCGCTGTCCGCGCTCATCGGCGCCGGGCGATTCGTGGTCGCGTCGCCGAGCTTCACCATCGATGTGCCGGCGGGCGGCCCGCCAGCGATCACGCTGGCCGGGACGCTGGAGCTGTGCCTGGTCGGCAGCTGTGCGCCGGGCCGCGCCCTGACCGCGTTCCTGCGCGGCGGGGTGGTGGGCGGAACGCCGGGCGTCTGGTTCGCGGCCACCGTGCCCGGCCTGGCGCTCCCCGGCTTCGGCTCGCTCGATGCGACGGTCGCCGCCACCACGATCCGGTTGCCGGCGTTCGATCTCGCGGGCACCCCCGGCGATGCCAGCGACGATGTTGCCGTCGAGCCGGGCGTCACCGTGAGCGCGATGATCGACCTGCCGGTGCGCCTGGGCCCGCGGCCGTCGCGCGCTCGCCTCACCGCGCACGTGCAGGACCTCATGACCATGAGCCTGCACGCCGGGCTCGATCTGCACCTGCCGCTGGTGAGCCCGCAGCACAAGCTGCCGGGGATCAGCGAGGTCAGCCTCGAGTCGATCGCGTTGGTCGGCAGCATCGACGCCGGCGTGCCGTCGTTCGGCGTCGAGGCCCAGGCCAGCTTCCGGCCGTCGAACCAGGTCAACTCGCTCCTCGGCACCGCGGCGCTGTCGATGTCGGCGACCGGCGACCTCGGCGTCGACCTGTCGCTGCTCGGCCGCTGGTACGAGCCGTTCGGGCTGCCCAAGATCGCGATCCAGAACCCGGCGTTCGCGCTGTCGATCAACGTCAGCTCGAGCCTGCCGCTGCCGTCGCGCCTCGGCTGGAACGGGGACTTCTTCTGGCTGAAGTCGGGAAGCTGGCCGACGGTCTCGACCTGGCCGCTGCCGAGCTACGGCGAGCCCGCCGCCGTGCCGTCGAACCTCATGCAGCTCGGTGGCACCTTCTACTTCGACGCCATCCCGTCGCCGAGCGGCCTGTGCGTCGGCGTGTGCGTCCCGCTGCCGGCGCTGATCGTGCGCTTCGAGCTGCACCACCTCGGCGTCGCTGATCTGGTGCGGATCGCCGGTGACGTCAAGACCGGGGTCAAGAACGTGGTGCTCGGCATCACCCCGGTCGAGCACCGCGCCGCGATCGCCGGCCTGCTTCCCGATGGCGCGTTCACCTTGCCGGTGCCGAGCCCCCTCGACCTCACCGTCAACGAGCTCTCGCTCTATCTATCGACCCACAACCTCACGCAGTGGGGCATGCCGTTCGCCGCCGGGTTCCGCGCCGTCGCCGACGTCACCGCCGGCGGCCGCAACGCCGCGCTGCGCGGTGTGCTCGACGATCAAGGCCTGCTGCTCGAGGGTCGGCTGGCGCCGATCACCGTGCTCGGCCAGCAGCTCACCGGTGATCCGACCCGGCGGGTCGCGCAGCTCGGCGCCCTCGGCACCCTCACCGTCGCCGACGACGCCCGGCTCACGTCGGCCCAGGGCACCGTGGAGGCTCACCTGGTCGCGCCGGCCGCCGGTGGTACCGTCGCCGCCAAGCTGTCGGGCCTGCGCGGCTGGCGCGTGCGCGTGCGCCCGGCGGTGCCGGTGTGCGCCGCCGACGGCACCGCGTGCCGCAGCCTGGCCCCGGTCGAGGTCATCCTGGCCAACGGCACCCGCAGCGTGACCACCACCAGCGCGCCGGCGGTCCCGCCCGGGGAATGGCATCACGTCGCCGCGACCTGGGGACCCGCCGGAGTGCGCATCCTCGTCGATGGCGCCACCATCGCGACGGCGGCCACCCCGCTGGTCACGCCGGTCACCGCGGCCACCCCGATGACCTTGGGCGCCGGGCTCACCAGCCTCGACGACGTGCGGGTCTGGAACGTCGCGCGCCCGGCGGCCGAGGTCGCGCGCGATGCCGGCACCCTGCCGCCGACGTCGTATGCCGATACCCGCCTGGTCGCGCGCTACAGCTTCGACTTCGATCGCACCGCGAGCCCGGCGCACAACCAGCGGCTCCTGCCCGCGAGCACGCCGGCCTTGCACGGCAGCTACGCCGGCGGCGCCACCGCGGTCGCCGACGCACGCGAGCAGGACCTCTACGCCCGCCTGCGCCTGGCGCTCCCCGGTGCCGGCGCCAGTGGCTTCGCGCTGCAGGTCGGCGCGTCGCTGGCGATCCCGGCGCTGGGCGGTGCGCGCCAGCTCGCGGCCAGCGTCGCCGTCGGCGACGGCCAGGCCCGCGGACAGTTCCTCATGCCCGAGGCCAACCTCATGACCCTGCCCGGGTTCGGCACGCTGGTGGTCGGCGGCCGCGGGCCCAATCTGGTCGCCGGCGACTTCGACGACGGCGCGTTCGGTGCCTTCGACCTGGCTGACCAGAGCCTGCTCGCCAGCGCTGGGCTGTACTTCAAGCCGGCGGCGGCGGCGCGGCAGACCCTGCTCGACGGCTCGCTGTCGTGGACCTGTCGCACCACGCCATGCACCGCGCAGAGCGCGCATCGCCTGCTGGTCGACGGCGCGCTGAGCTGGACCACGACCTTGCCCGGCGGCGCGCCGATGAAGCTCGCCGGCCAGGGCCGCTTCGACAGCGACAGCGGCGCGCTGTCGGTGAACGGCTCGCTCGCGGTGTTCGGTCAGACCCTGATCTCGGGCGCCATCAAGGTCACGCCGTCGCAGATCGCGCTGCGCAGCACGCTCGACCTGTCGGCCGTGGCGTCGGTGCCGCTGGGCTCGCCGACCATGGACCTGTCGCTCGCCTACGCACCCGCGCGCCTGTGCGGCAACAGCACCTCGAGCATCACCCTGCCGGGCACCGCGACGCGGATCAGCGGCCAGCTCGGCGTGTGCCTGGGCGCCAGCCCGTCGTTGACCTTCAGCGGCAGCCTGCCGTCGCTCACCGCCGGCGGCATCACCATGACCGGCGTGAGCGTCACCTACGACGCCGCCGGGCTGCGGGTCGCCGGCAACGTCGGCCTCCCCGGCGTGTTCACCGGCCGCGTGAGCGGCAGCTGGACCTCGCCGACCCAGTTCCAGCTCGACGCGTCGGCGAGCCTGAGCTTCGCGGGCTTCGGCATGCCGAACGCGGCGCTGCGCCTGTCGCCGTCGGGCTTCCGCGCCACCGGCACCCTCGGCCTCGGCCTGTGGACCGGGACCGCGACCATCGCCGTCACCGCGAGCGGCAGCTTCACCTTCTCGCAGTCGGCCGATGCGGCGATCGCCGGCTTCGCGCTCGACAACGCCAGCTTCACCCTCTCCAACACCGGCCTGCAGGTCAGCGGCGCCGTGACGTTCCTGGGCAACCGGGTCACCATCGGGGGGGCCTACCACAGCGATGGCGCGTACCGGTGGTCGACGACCGCGACGGTGAATCTCGCCGGCTTCTCGCTCGGCGCGACCACGGTGACGCTGGCCCGCTACACGACCGCGCACCCGCGCAGCCTCACGTCGTGGCCGACCAGCGGCCTGCACGTCGATGGCAGCCTCGCCATGCTGGGCGGCAGCCTCGCGGTGGACGCGCGCATCGATCCGGCGACCGGGTTCTCGGTCAGCGCCAGCCCCAGCCTCGACGTGCTCGGCTTCGCCCTGTCGAGCACGTCGGTGACGCTGTCGTCGGCGAGCGGCCTGTCGGTGCGCGGCAACGTCAAGGTGGGCTCGAGCTACCTGGCGGTGTCGGGCACGGTCACCAGCCTGACCAGCTTCGAGCTGTGCTCGGCGTCGAACACCAGCGCCAACGCCGCCAGCGGCCTGCCCGACCTGCGCGGCCGCTTCTGCCTCGAGCGCAGCGGTGCGGCGGCGACCCTGTCGGGCACCGGCAAGGCGATCTACTGGGGCAACGAGTTCTCCACCACCTTCCGCATCTCGGCGAGCGGCGGCATCGACGACCTCCTCGTCGACGTGGCGGTCGCGCGCTTCGAGGTGCTCGGGCTCAGCGCCAGCGGCCGCATGAAGCTCGAGGTCGAGAACAACGACCTGGTCTACGTGCGCTGGTACGGCAGCCTCGACGTCCCCAACCCGATCCCGGGCTTCGCGCCGCTGCTCGACTTCGACGGTCACATCAACCTCAGCGGGTTCCGGTTGTGCCCGAGCCAGTTCGGCATCGATCCGACCGCGGTCGGCCTCCCCTCGGGCTGCGTCGCCCTCACGTTCTAGGAGTCACCTCATGCGCATCGCACATCGCATCCTGATCTCCGCGCTCGCCACCCTCGCCGCCGCCGTCGCCGGCGTGACCCTCGCCGCCGCCATGTACGGCGGAACCGTGGCCGACGCCCCCGTCGACACCGGCATGGTGTATCTGTCGCCGAACGGCTGCTCGGGCACGCTGCTGTCGCCGACCTGGGTACTGACCGCGCAGCACTGCGTCGTCCCCACCGAGCACGGGTTCGCCAATCGCGGCGTGCTCATCGCGGATCCCCCAGCGGGCTACGTCGGGGCATCCGCCGCGGCGGCGGTATGGGAGACGGGGCCGCAACGCTTCATCGTCGCGGGCTGGGCCACGACCCAGGCGGATCGGCGAGCACCCGCGCTGTGGGCGTACGGCGCGTACGACGGCAGCGGCGCGCCGCTGTCGTCCTTCGGTCGCGGCACCGGTGCCGCCCTGCCGGTGCTCGATGGTGTCGATCGCGCCGAGTACTTCGCGGTGGCGACCACACCGGACGGCAATCTCGTTGCCGCCGGCGAGGCCATCGTCGGCGGGGTTCCTCGCATGCTGGTGCAGCGCTTCGAGCCCGACGGGGATCTCGACAGGACGCCGTTTCCAGTGGCGGCATGGCCGGAAGCGATTCCGGGGTTTGCGCCGGCACCGCTCGGACGCGCGGTCGCCGTGGCGGTAGATCCCGCTAGTCACGACGTGATCGTCGTCGGATCGCGGCAAGTCGAAGGCCGGGATCGCTGGGCGATCGCTCGGTTTGCCCGCGATGGCCAGGTGCGGCAGACCTACGGGTATCTTGACGACCGGGTGGACCGCGGCGCCTTGGTCGACGTTGCCGTCGTGAAGGGACAGGTGATCGTGGCCGGCACCTCGGAGGGCCGGCTGGTGATCGCTGCGGTCGGCGATTCCGCGCTCGGTCCGAGCGGCCTACGCTACATCGACGCCCACCTCGCTGACGTTCGAGGACTCGCGGCCGACACCTCCGGGCGGGTCGTCGTGGTGGGCAACCACAGGGCTCGCGATCGCGTGATCGCCCTGCGTTACCATGCGTCCAGCCTCGCGCCTGACACGGACTTCGGCAGCGGCGGCTTGGCGATGCGGCCGCTCGAGGACGCGAACGAGCCGCTCGAGGGCGCGAAGGGCACGCTCGACGTCAGCGATGTGGCGATCGATGGGCAACAACGCATCGTGGTCGGACTGATGCTGAGCCGCCTCAACAGGTTCCCGATGGCGAGCGTGATGCGGTTCACCGCCTCAGGGCGGCCGGATGATGCGGATGATACGGGGCTCGGACAGAAGGGCATCGTCGTCTCGGCAGACCCAAAGTTGGAAGGGGCCGTCAGCCTCGCGCTCGGGGACGAGAGCGCACTTGTGGTAGGCCATACCTTGGCGAAGCCGGTGCGCGTGGGGGCGGTCCTGCTCGACACCCGCTCCGGCGCGGACTGGGGAATCAGGTCGGTGGAACTCGGCGGGATCGGCGGGAAGACGGCCGCGATCCGCCGGACGATCTCGTACCCTGACGCTACCGTCGATGCGGCGCTGGTGGAGCTCGAGGAACTCGACAAACCGCTTCCCTCCGGGGGACTATTCGGCGGACTCGGCGCTCCCCAGCAGCTCGTGACGGAAACCGAAGTGGTCTGTTACGGCTATGGCTACGACGGGCCCGATGAAACCGGGTCCATCGGCACCCTGCGTCATGGCGCGTTCCTCTTCAACAGGCTGGTTAGCTCGCGGGATATGGCCGTGGTGGCGAGTTGCCCGCCGGACCAGCCGGACCAGCCGTGCGATGCCATCATCCAAGGCGGCGACTCCGGTGGCGCTTGCTTCGTCAAGGATACCGACAATTCGTGGCGGCTGGTCGGCGTCACCAGCGCCGCGACTGACGACTTAGCCGGCGCTCGGTTCGACCGTATCTGGGACCGCTGGCGCGCTTACCTCGTCCGCGCCGACGTCCTCGGCAGCTGGATCGCGTCGAAGACCCGCCTCCCGTTGCGGTAGCCGCCAGCGTCGCGCTCTGCTCGGAGGATCCTGATGCATTGTGCATCATGGTGTCGCCTGTCGCCTCCGTCTCAACCACATGCCCAACGCAGCGCCAGCGCCAGCACCAGTGCGGCGATGCGCGCCGTCACGGGCTCCACTGCACCTGGCGTCGCGCGACGCCGGTCACCGCCCGCTCGTCGAGACTCCTGGGATCGGCCACGGCACGACGTAACACGCCGCGCAGCGGTTGTGGGTCGCGCCCGAGTGCAAAGTCCAGGTCCAGCGTGACGTCGGCGTCCTCGTAGCCCTCGGCGCCGTGCAGCACCTCCCACCGCTCGAGGACGTGGGCCCGGCAGGTCGAGCCGTCGACGGCGGTCGCCACCCCGTCGCGGCCGAAGCTCTGATCGGTCCACGCCACGCGCAGCCGGGCCGGATCGAAGGTGACCTCCAGATCGCTTGGCTCGCCGTCGTCGACCGACCAGCGGAGGTGCCAGACGCCGGAGGTGTCGCAGGTCGAGGTGGGTGGAGCCCCGCGTCGGGCGGCGCCGCAGGCCGCGGTCATGAGCGCCATCAGCATCGCGGCCGCTCGCTTCATCGCCTGGCAACAACGAGCCCTCCTGCACTATTGCGCCCGCGTCGCGCGTCGATGAATACCACCCCGATGAGAACGTTCGCCTGCGCCGCCGCCGTCCTGACCGTCACCATCGCCTGCCGGGATCGCAAACCGCCGGCGCCGGCGCCCGCGAGCGACGCTGGCACCCGCGATGCGATCCCGATCGCGCCGCCGCTCGACGGCGCGGCGCCCGGCGACGCCGAGCCCGCCGACGCCGCGGTCGCGCGTGATCGTTTGATCCACGACCGCTTCGCGGTCGAGGTCCACGACGGCGACCGCCTGGCCGCGATCGTCGTGTACGAGATCGTCGGCGGGGCGTTCCGGCAGGTGTCGCGGACGGCGGTGGCCGACGTCTTTCACCTGGCGTGGAACGATCCGGCCGCCGCGCTCTACGTCGCCCACGGTCGGGGCGCCGAGGCCGGCGCGGCCAAGGTCGGCGAGATCCGCGACGGTCGCTATCGCGCGCTGTCGCCGTCGGGGCGCGGCGACCTCGTCGCGTTGAACGTGGGCGCCGCCGGCAGCGTGTGGGTCGATCGCTGCGTGCACTGGGGCGACAACCTCGAGGAGGAGGGCTGCCTGCGCCACCTCCACGTCGAGTTGCCGCCCGGCGACCGCACCGCCGCCACCGCGCCGGCCCCCCCGGCGCTCCCCGCCGCCACCACCGGGCCCGCCGGCGTCACCCTCACCGCCCGGATCTTGAAGCACCGTGGCTACGACCGTCACCTGCTCGACTGCACGGATGAACGTGGGATCCACGCGGTGCTGACCTCCGACGATCAGGTCGACGCCGCGCCGCGGTGGCGCTGGCTGTCGGCGACGCCGCCGATCGCGCTGCTCGAGATCTCCTACGGCGTCATCGGCGAGGGTCCGGCGCGCATCACGCCGAAGCTCCTGCGCGGCTGCAAGGTCGACGAGGACGAGGCCTTCGTCCAGGTCGGCCCCGACGGCCTGTGGGCCGAGCGCACCGACCGGCGCTGGACCGTGCGCGTCCTCGACGCCACGCTCGGCGAGGTCGAGGGCGGTGCGCTGGTGTTCGCCGGCGGCACGCCGTTCGGCGGCGACTGATCGCGGACCGAGGGGTGAGCGCAGGGGTTGGAGTCACGGGGAGAGCACCCAGGCGACCACGCTCGTAGCGCGGCCGAGTAGTATCGCGGGGTATGGCTGCCAAGCGACCGCGGACCCAGCGCCGCGCCGATGCACGTGCCACCCGCAAGCTCATCCACGATCGCGAGCGGCTCTGATGAAGACCTTCCTCGACTGGTTGCAGGAGGCGCGGCGGCGGGCGAAGAAGCGCCCCGACGGCGCGGTCCAGTGCCTGCGCGAGGCCGAGGCGCTCGCCGAGCGCGCCGGCGACTGGGCCGATCTCGCCACGGGGTGGGGCGACCTCGGGCCCGCCGGTCAAGACGATGCCCGGCGTTGCGCCGATCGCGCCATCGCGGACGCGGGGGACGAGCTGTCTGTGTACCGGTCGGTGGCCACCACGTACAGGCGCGAGCTCGGGGATCCGGCGGCTGCGCGCCGCATCCTCGACCGCTGCGACGCCGTCCTCGATGCTCGTGGCGCCGGGACATCGCTCGACGACTGGTGCCGCCTCGCCGGCGCGTACCTCATGGTGCTCGACGATCGCGAGACCGCGCGCACACGTCTCGAGCGCGCAGCGGCGGCTGCCTCGTCGCCGACCGCCGGCGACCTGTGCACGCTCGCCGACGGCTACAAGGAGATCGGCGATCGCGCCGCCGCGCTCTTGCTGGTCGGACGCGCGGCGGCGCTCGTCGAGGCCGGCGCCGACGAGGGCGACGCGTGGACCGTGGCCAACGCGCAGAGCGCGCTTGGCGACGCCGATGCGGCCGGGCGCACGCTCGAGGGCGGGCTCGCCCGCGCCCCCACGGTCGCGGGCTGTCTACGCATCGCCCAGGCAGCGGCCAGTCACGTCCGCAGCGATCGTTCGCAACAGCCGGGGGAGCCGGGCGGCCGGCCGCTCCTGCGGGCGTGCCTGACCCAGGCCGAGAGCCTGGCCGCCGACGCCTCGGCGTGGATCGACGTGGCCGGCGCGTGGCACGCGCACCGCTTCGAGGCGACCATCGTCCGCCGCGCGCTCGAGCGCGCCCACGCCGGCGATCCCGACGCGGCGGCGCTCACGCGCATCGCGCACGGCTACCGCCACTGGCTGGGTGACGCCGACCACGCCGATCGCGTGGCGCCGCGCGGCGTGGCCCCGGCGGCGCTGGTCAACCACCACCAGCGCCTCGACGGATGGGACCCGGACCCGGCGGGCCTGCTCGACTGGCTGCGACCGATGCTCACGCCCAAGGCGATGCGCGACATGGCGAGCTCCGACTGGGGCAGTGAGATGGAGAAGCACGTCGCGGTGCTCGAGGACATCCGGACCACGGGCCTCATCCCGCAGCCGCTCGCATGGCACCCACGCGAGGTCCTCGAGCTCACTCGCTGGAACGACCGCGAGAAGACCGACCACGTGGCGCGCGCGTTCGCGTGCACGGTGCTGTTGATCGACGCCGTGGGGCCGACGGACCGCGACGGCCACGAGCAGACCATGGCGGTCCTGATCCAGAGCTGCCTCGAGCTCGGTGCCGAGGCGATGACGTGCGCCATGGGCCTGCTGGTGACCGTCGCCGAGGGGTTCGAGGCCTACTGTCCCGAGAGCCTGTTCGCGCAGCTCGGCCTGCTGATGGCGGCCGCTGCCCGCGATCCCCGCGATCCGCGGCTGCCGGCGCTGGCCGAGCGCCTGATCGCCGCCGAGCGAGCGCAGCACGAGGAGTTCGGCTATCGCGGCAGCGAGTGGGGCTGGCTCCTCGGTCGCACCAACTTCGACCAGCGCCACAAGCTGTGGCGGCGGCTGTCGACGCAGCTCCTGGCCGAGCCGGCCACCGCCGACCCGTCGCTCGTGCACCTCGCCGACATCGCCGAACGCATGCGCGCCGCGAAGCTCACGTAGCTGGAGCGCACCCGCCGTCGGCGCAGCGACCGGAGGGCCTCACGAGTCGTCGCCCTCGTCGGCTGGTGGCAGCAAGTGATAGCGCCGTCCGAGCTCGCGCAGGTGGGTGCGGTCCATGCGGGCGGCGCGCGCGGCCCGCGAGAGGTTGCCCCCGTGACGCCGCAAGAGCTCGGACAGGTAGCCGCGCTCCCAGCGGGTCATCGCCCGCTCCTTGACCGCACGGAACGACAGCGATGCGTCGTGATCATCGGAGGGGAACGGCGCGGGCGGCTCGCCGTGGGCCTCATCCGAGAGCGACTGCCAGAGCGCCGGATCGCCGAGCAAGACGGCCCGTTCGACCGCAGCGCGTAGCTCGCGCACGTTGCCGGGCCAGTCGTGTCGGACCAGCTCCTCGACCAGCGATGGCGGAGCCGCCTGACCCGCGAGCTGTTCGTGGAAGCGCTCGACCAGGAGGGCGATGTCGTCGCGTCGCTCGCGCAACGGCGGCAAGCGCAGCGACGCGACGTGCAACCGATAGTAAAGATCACCGCGGAAGGCGCCGCGGTTGACGGCGGCGCGGAGATCCTGGTTGGTCGCCGCGATCACCCGGACGTCGAGGCGAACCTGGTGGGAACCGCCCACACGCTTGATCGTGCGGTCCTCGATCGCGCGCAGGAGACGAGGCTGTAGCTCGAGCGGGAGCTCGCCGATCTCGTCGAAGAAGACCGTGCCGCCCGCGGCCGCCTCGATCGCTCCCATCCGTGCGCTGGTCGCCCCGGTGAACGCGCCCTTCTCGTGGCCGAAGAGCTCGCTCTCGATCAGGGTCGGCGGGATGGCGCCACAGTCGACCACGATGAACGGCTGGGCCGCGCGTGAGCTGGCCCGGTGGATCGCATCGGCGATGAGCGTCTTGCCGGTGCCGGTCTCCCCCTCGAGCAGCACGGTCGAGTCCGACCCGGCGATCCGAGGAAGGACGGCGAACAGCCGGCGCATGGCGACCGACCGTCCGAGCGCGCCGCCGAATCGATCGTCGGGCGAAAGCGGCTCTTCGACGTCGGTGGCGCCGTCTTCCAGGCGCAGCGTGGTGAGGCCGATGCGAATCGAAGCGCCGGTCTCGAGCCAGGCCGACTCGACGCGATAGCCGCCGAGGAACACACCGTTGGTGGAGCCGGCGTCGCGCAGATGGACGCCGCGCGGTGTGGCCGCGATCACGAAGTGGTGTCGTGACACCGTGGGATCGGTGAGCACCAAGTGGTTGCCCTCGGCGGTGCCGCACGACAGTTCGCCGTGCCCGTCGTCGGCGACCGCACCTCGATCGGGACCGTCCGCGACGCGTAACCGCAGGCGACGATACGTGAACGCGTCCGGCCGGCCCCCGAGGACGTGTGTCGACACGTTGCTACGATACCGCGCATAATCAGCGCGATGGTCGCTGCTGGGCCGCGATACGAGATCGTCTGTCCGCTCGCGGGCGGCGGCATGGCGGAGCTCCATCTGGCGCGTGTCGCCGGCCCGGCGGGATTCGAGCGACTGGTGGTGGTCAAGCGGCTGTCGGCTCGACTCGCCGGTGATCCAGGTGCGATCCAGGCCTTGCTCGACGAGGCGCGGATCGCGGCGACGTTGCAGCACACCAACATCGTCCAGGTTCACGACGTCGAGGTCGCCGCTGGCCATGTCTCGCTCGCGATGGAGTTCCTGCACGGCCACGACGTGCGCGATCTGGTTCGCCGCCTCGCCCGGGCGCACGAGGTCGTGCCTTTCGACCAGGCGATCGCGATCGCCATCGCGGTGTGCGCAGGACTCCATCACGCCCACGATCGTGTCGGCGCCGACGGTCAGCCACTGGGGATCGTGCATCGCGACGTTTCGCCCCACAACGTGCTGGTCACGTACGACGGCGCGGTCAAGCTGATCGACTTCGGCATCGCGCGGGCGACGATGCGGATGGGACGGACCGAGCAGGGCATCATCAAGGGCAAGCCCGGCTACATGTCGCCCGAGCAAGTGCGCGGGCGCGGCATCGACCGCCGCGCCGACGTGTGGGCGACCGCGGTGCTGCTCTACGAGATGACGACCGGCGTCGCGCCATACGGTGAAGGCGACGTCTTCGACGTCCTGCGCGCCACCGTCGATCAGGATCCGGTCCCTCCCGAGGAGCGCGTGGCGGGATACCCCGCGGCCCTCGCTGCGATCATCCGGCGCGGCATGGCTCGCGACGTTTCGCTGCGCTATCCGACGGCGGAGGCGATGGGGGCCGACCTCGAGGATCTCGCTCGCTCGCTGCGCCTCGACCTGTCGCCCTCGTCTCTCGCCGGCCTGATGGAGCGAGTCTTCTCCACGCAGCTCGCCGCGTGGCGTACGGCGCAGCGCGAGGGCCGCTCGCTGGCCGAACACGTTGCCGCTCTCCGCACCAGCCGCGGTTGGGACGCGGTGGACGTCGCAGCGATCGAGGCACTCGAACCGGCGGCCGAGACTCGCCCGCTCGCGGTGCCGGTCTCCCGCCGGCGCCGTGTATGGCCCGCCACCGCGATCGTCATCGTTCTTGCCGGCGCGGTGGCCACGCTGATCGCGGCGGTCGTCAACGCGGGCGGGCCGGATCGAACGCTCGCACCGACGGCGAGCGGAGCGACGGCGCCGGTACCCGCGGAATCGGCCGCACCGACGCCAGCGCCCGCGCCCGCGGCCACGACTGTGTCGGTGCCCGCGCCCGCGGTGACGTCGGTACCACCGACGCCGTCGGCTTCGACGCCGAGGTCACGGCCGGCCCGGCCACGCCCGGCCAGACGAACTTCCTCGCCACCATCGACCTCGACACCGCCGCCAACCTCGCCGACGCCGACGCCGACGACGCCGACGGTCGAGCCACCACCACCACCCGACCCGGATGCGCCGCTTCCCCGCTGAGCGACTGGTCCTGGTCGCGCTCCTGCTTCCGTCCCTCGCGGTTGCCGATCCGCGTCCGGTCTCGTCCGATGCGCGACCGCACCTCGACCACGGCCTCGAGCGCTTCGCGGCGCGCGACTTCGCCGCGGCGATCGCGGCGTTCGACGCCGGCTTCGCGATCGATCCGCACCCCGACTTCCTGTACGCCAAGGGCCAGGCCCAGCGCCTCGGCGGCGACTGCCGGGACGCGGTGGTCACGTATCGCGCGTTCCTCGATCTCGATCCGCCGGAAACCGAGGCCGCGCTGGCGCGGGGCAACGTCGCACGCTGCGAGCGCGTGCTGGCCGCCAGCCGGACCCCCGATCCACCGCCTGCGCGCCCGGTCGTCGAGGGGCAGCCGGCGACGCCCCACGTCCGGCCGTGGTGGAGCGACCGCCCGGCGCAGGTGCTCTCCGGAGCGAGCGCCCTCGCGCTGGCGACGTCGGCCGCCTTCGCGATCCACGCCCGCGGTCAGGCCAAGGACTCGGCCCAGAGCGGCAACCTCGAAGGCTGGCAGGATCGTCAGGATACGTGGCGCCGCGACCGGACCATCGCCGGGATCGCGCTCGGAGCCGGCGCCGGCCTGGCGATCGGCGCAACGGTCCGCTTCTGGTACACCGGCCGCCGGTCGTCCGCGACGGTCAGCTTGACCGGACAGGGCGACGGCGCGGTCCTGTTCGTGCAAGGCCGTTGGTGATGAAGCGTCGTCTCGCCGCGGCGGCCGCGCTCGCCGCCCTCGCGTCCTGTGGCGAGATTTCGGCCTTCTACTGCGACAGTGACGAGGACTGCGCTGCCGGCAATCGCGGTGGGGTGTGCACGATCTATCGGTTCTGCGCCTTCGACGATCCGTCGTGCCCGTTCGACCTTCGCTACCACGCGTCGGCCGGCGTCCTCGGCGGTGTCTGCGTCGGCGACGAGGAATCGGTCGGGTTCGAGCCGCCCCCACAGTGCGGGAGCGAGCTCTGCGGCGACGGCCTCGACGGCGATTGCCGGGGCGACGCGGACGTCGATCCGGTCTGTCCCGCCGGGGACTCGCCGCTCGCGCCCCGGCCGCTTGCCGGATGGCAGTTCGCCAACATCCGCTACGCACGCAACGACTACGGTCCGAGCTGCGGTGGGATCGGCGGCCGCGACGTGTTCTTCCAGCTCGATCTCGCCGACCCCGCGCGGCTGTACGTCGATACCTACGGCACCGACTTCCGCGCGATCCTGGCGGTGCATCAGGGTCCGTGCAGCGCGCTCGGTCCCGAGCTCGCGTGCGTCGAGTACGCGTGCAGCGAGCAGTTCCAGATGTGGACCGGCCTGCTCGAGGCCGGATCGCATTGCGTGATCGTCGATCAGGCCGACGCCGACGAGGCCGCATTCGGCAGCTGGAACCTGATCGTGCGCTCCACCACCGGTGCGCCGGTTCCCGAGGGCTACATCGGCCTGCTCGGCGGCGACACGTGTGCGACTGGTGATCTCCTGCAGGCATCGTGCAGTCCGGCCGGCGGTCCCGATCAGGCCTGGCTGGTGACCTCGTGCGAACCGCTACAGCTGCGGTTCTCGACCTGCGTGAGTCAACCCGCCTTCACCGGCACCGTGCAGGCATGGAACCAGTACTACGGCGAGCTCGGTTGCGGAGCCGGTTGCCCGGGCGTGACCATCGATCTCGACGAGCCGGGTGCGCTCTGGCTGCTTGCCGAGGCGCCCGACGGGGCGTCGTGCGGGCCGATCGCTGCCGAGCTCGCGGTGCGCTAGCGATCACGCCGTCCGGGACGCCGGGTGAGGGCGCCCGCCGCCACCCTGGCGGCCCCGGCCGTCATCGCCCCGGGCTCCGTGTGAGCGCCCTTGGGGACCGGGAATGGACAACTCGTCCGTCCTCGCGGCCGATCCATCCCCGCTAGCTTCGTTGCTCGTCGGTCACTTACCGAGGGTAAACTCCACTCCTCGCGCCTCGCCATCGGGGTGGCTCGACCGCGATCACCGATCGATTTGTCCATTCCCGGTCCCTTACGCCGGGAACACGCAAACCCGCAGGCACGGTGCTTGCTGAACCGGCGGACCATGCGCACGCCTCTCCGCTGCGTCCTCGCGATGCTCGTGCTCGCCGCGTGTGGCGGCGATGACGATCCGTCGGACCCGCAGCCACTGCCGACCTGCGAGGTCGAGTGGCACCCGCGATGTGATCACCCCATCGACCGCCTCTTGATTCCGCGCCTGCGCGTCGCCGGGGTGCCGATCGTCGACGCACCCGCCGACGAGCTGTGCCGGCGCCTCTACCTGGACCTGGTCGATCGCATCCCCACACCGGAGGAACGCGCTGACTGCGCCGCGGTCGACGTCGTGGCCGTCGCCGACCGGTTGCTCGCCGGCGCCGAGCACGATTACCTGCAGCGCGCCCGCTGGAGCGAGCTCCTGGGCGGCGACTTCACTCGCACCTCGACCCTCGACACCGTCGACCTCGATCGCGTGGTCGGAGCGATGGCCGCGGGCGAGCTTCCGTACGCAGACTTCGCCGCCGCCGTCGCCGTCCATCCCGGGTTCTACGCGCTCCACCCCGGCGACGACTGGGCGTCCGCGCTGGTCACGGTGTTCTTCGGCCGCGCTGCTCGCGCCGACGAGATCGCCGGGCTACGCGGACTGACCCGGATCTGGCAGCCGCGGTTCTACATGGAAGGCGGCCACTGGTGGAACGCCTATCGCGCGGCGCGCGACAGCGGCTTCACCGAACCGGCAGCGATCACGTCTGCCAACGAGCAGGCGCAGAACGACGCACGACCGGAGTACGGCGTCAATCCATGCCTGTGTGTGGCCGGCGAGGGCGTTTCGCCGTGCACGAGCGACACCTTCGTACGCCGCATCGCGGTGACCGGGCGCTGCGTCGCCGCGTCCGATTCGTTCGCGGCCGCCAACGTCTTGCGCACGGTCGCCTACAGTCCGGGTCAGCGCGACGACTGTGCGGGCTCCGGTCCTCGTGCCGAGTGCGCCGATCGTGAGATCGACTTCGTCGGCGGCATCGCGCCGATCGCGCCGCGCGCACCCATCGACGCCGCCACCGCGGCGGATCTCGCCGGGATCGGGGCGGCGATGGCCTCGCGCAACGCGTTCTGGGACGCCGCGGCCGACCGCGAGCTGCGGGCTCTGCTCGGGTGGTGGCAGAGCACGTTCAAGTTCCCCGACTCGGACTTGCCCGACGTCCGCTCGGTCGTGGCCGAGCGGCTGCGTGCTGGTGACTCCCCGCGCGCCGTGCGCCGACTGATCGTGACCAGCTTGCTCTACCGGTTGCCGACGGGCGCTCCCCCCGTCGACGATCCCGACCGGCTGCCACCGTGGGCCACCGGCCCGACCAAGCTCCTCGCCGCCGAGGGATGGCTGCGCGCGGCCGCGGTGGCGGTCGGCGAGACCTCGTCGCCGTGCGATCACCGCTTCGTCCAGCGCGGCGGGATCGACCTGACGATCCTCGATCGCCGTCATTTCACCTATCAACCCTCGTCGCTCGACGAGCTGATGGGCGACGAGGGGTTCTCGGTCCGGGCCGCGATCACCCTGGGCGGCTGCAATGCCGACGACCTGCGACCCACGCGCTCAAACATCGGGCTCGCCTTCGCGCAGGCCGACCTCGCCCGCTTGCTGTGTGCCTACGGGACCGCGGTGTTGCCACCGGGCTGGGACGGCGACCTGGCCAACGCCGTCGATCACCTCGGCACGCGCGTCCTCTCGCGCACCGTCGGGGGAACCGAGCGCGGCGAGCTGGTCGCCGAGATGCAGGCGTGCCTCGCCGCCCATGCCGGTCAGCCGGCCTGTGCCGATCTCGAGACCGCGGTGCGATGGATGTGCCGCCGCATGCTCGACTCCGCCGAGTTCGCGACCTACTAGCCGTGCCCAGGAGCCTGTCATGACGAATCTCATCGGCGGCAACCGCCGCCAGTTTCTCCGTCTGTCGGCAGCCGGCCTTGCGGCGCTTGCGGTGCTGCCGCGCCTCCGTCGCTCGGCGATGGCCGCGCCGGGTGCAGGTGCGCGCGCGCGCCGTGTGCTGATCCTCAACCTGTTCGGCGGCATCCGATCGAGCGCGGCGTTCCTCGCCACCGACCGGCCGGCCTACAACCCCTATGGCGTGATCGCCGGTACCGGGGCGCCGTTCGCCCTCGGCCGCCTGCTCGATGACACCCGACCGGGGACGCCCACGCTCGACGACCCCGACTACATCCTCGGTCCCGCCTGGCGAAACGCGCGCGTCCCGCGGCTGCGTGAGGTCACCGATCGATTCGCGGTCGTCGGCACCTGGTCGACGGCCCGCGGCGACCACAGCCGGGCTCGGGTCGAGGAGCCGTCGGGCGATGCCACCGGGGGCGAGCCCGGTCTCCTCACGCGCATCGTGGCCGGGTTGGCCGCCGCGCGGGGGGGCGATCTGCCGGTGCCGGCCTTCCACATCGCCCCGTTCGCGCGCTTCGGAGGCGGCGAGGGAACGCTATCCCGTCATACGCCCGTGCCGCTCGCGTCGTGGCAGAGCCTGCCGTCGTCGGCGACCGCCGATCCGTTCGCCGATGCCGCGGTCGGCGCCGGGTGGTCGCGCGACGACGTGATGCGCGAGCGCTTCGACAGCGCCCGGGTCAGCTCGCGCGCTGGGCTCGGCAAACAGCTGGCGGAGAACCTGGCCATCCACCGGCGCGGCGCTCGAACGGTCGGCGAACGCCTGTCGCGGCCCGACTTCGCCGTCGGTGATCTCGACGGCGCCGGTGCCGCATCGCTGGGCACGGTGAACCTCGCCGGCAACGACGTGGCCCTCACCAACGCGATGCTCCAGCAGATCTTCACGCGCTGCCTGGGCCCCGGCGACCCCGACAGCAAGGCCTACCGCGACTACGCGCTCGACGCGGCGCTGGCCGTGCGCATGCTGCAGATCGACAGCCCGGCGGTCGTGCTCGAGGTCGGCAACTTCGACTTTCACTCCGGCGAGCGCACCATGGCGTCGGAGCTGTACTCGTTCCTCGGCCGGCTGTGGGCGACGCTATCGTGGCTGCTGGCGCGCGTGCCCGATCCGTCCGGCGAGGGCAGCCTGCTCGACCGCACCCTGGTCCTCACCATGAGTGACTTCGGCCGCGATCAGATGGGGCCGACTGGCTGGAACAGCGGAGACGGCAGTGATCACGGCAGCGACCACGCCTGTTCGTACCTGTCCCACGCGATCATGGGCGCCGGCGTGCGCGGCGGCCGGCTCGTCGGCGGCGTGCGCACCGACACCTATGATGCCAGCGGCGAGGCCGTACAGCTCGCGCCGCCCCAGCTCCTGGTGACGACGCTCCACGCGCTCGGCCTCGACCCGTTCGACGCCACCCTCGGCCTGCCGACCGCCGGCCGCGTGATCGAGGAGCTGTGGGCGTGAGCGCGCACCGGTTCGCCCTGGTCGTCGTTGCCGTTGCGGCGTGCAGCGATCCGCCGGCGCCGATCGTGGAGGGGCCGATCGATCGGTTCACGCCCGAGGCCCGGCTCAAGTATCCGACCATCGCGGCGCTGTACGCAGGCGAGCAAGGGATCTACCGCGGCTGCGGTCCCAACGGCGGTGTGTGTCACAACGGCAACGAGTATCCGAACCTCGCCACCCTCGGCAGCATCCTCGACAACATCGACCGCGGATGCAACGCCAAGCGCGACCCGGAGACGATGGACGACCAGTGCGAGCGGGTGGGCGATGTCGTGACCATCGCCGGGCGCCCGCACGAGATCGGCTGGACAGCCCGCGACGTGCGCGACCCTGCGAGCCGGCGCTGGCTCCTCGGCCTCCGCGACGCGCCCGCCCAGGTGCCTCTGTTCGACGAGATGGTGGTGCGCCACGACGACGCCGAGGTCTGGCACCTGGGCTACTACGCGCTCGCGGTCGTGGATCCCGACGACGCCTCGGGGACGACCTTGGTCCTCGAGCCGTACCCCGACGAACCGGGTCTGGCCTACGCGCAGCTCCTCGCCTCTATCCTGCGCGATGCCGGGCGACCCGGCGCGCTCGCCGTCGGCGACCCGAACCGGAACGGCCTATTCGGGGCCGAGCTCGACGCGCGCCTGATCAAGCCGGGCAATCCGGCCAGCAGCTACCTGCTGCGGCGTCTGACCGACCCTGCGATCGGTCCGCTGATGCCGCGCGCCAATTGCTGCGGCTGGAGCAAGGCCTCGGTGCGTGCCCTGTGGTGCTGGGTCGACGGCCTGGCTCCCGATGCCAGCAACGCCCTGGCACCGATCGATTACGATCGATGCCGTCCATCGCCGACGGTCGAGCTGCTCTACCCCGAGCCGGGGCCGGCCTGCGAGGCGAGCGGCATGTGTCCGGTCGAGGCCGTCGTCGACGGCACGGGAGCCGACTTCCCGTCGATCTACCGCGAGATCCTGGTTGCGCGTTGCTCGGGCAGCGGATGCCACGATCGCGGGCCGGTCGGCAACGTCGACTTCTCCACCGAGGAGCGGGCCTTCGCCTCGCTCCAGGCCAAGATCGTGCCTCGCGACCCCGCGGCCTCGCGGCTCATCCAGCGCCTCGATCCCGCGCTGTGCACACGCGGCTGCCGCACCATGCCCCTCGGTCGCGATCCGATTCCAGCGTCGGAGCTCGCGCGCATCCGCCTGTGGATCACGGACGGCGCGACGAGGGATCGGCCGTAGCGGAACTCGAGCAGCGGCGCCCGAAGTTGAAGCGCGGGTTCTGGCGCTGGAGCTCGACCGGAACGCCAGGTCGCGCCGCTGCCGAGCCCCGCTCGCGGCCATCAACCGCCGGGTGAGTTCTTGCTGCGCACGAAGTCGGCCCAGGCCACGGCCTCGTCCGGCTTGGCGCTGGACTCGATGATCGCGAGCAGGCGGGCCTTGCCGATCGTGAACGCTGCCTTGCCCAGGGTCTCCTTGTTCGCCAGCATCAGCTTGCCGAGCCCGGGCTGGGGCAGCGCCGCGGCTCCGCTGAAGAAGACGGTCAGCGGTCCCTCCCAGTAGCCCTCGCCCGTCCACGCCTTGATGTCCACCGTGGTGCCGGCCTCGGCGTCGAGCTTGCCATAGTACTCGTCGAGGATGGCCTGGAACACCGCGATGTAGTTGGCGGGCGCCTTGAGCAGGCGCTTGAAGTAGAGCCCGACGAAGTTGGGGAAGAAGGCGTCGGTCGGGATCACGTCCACCAGATCGCCCAGCGTGTCGAACGTCTTGCCGACCTGCTTGGCCCACGCGGCCGCCTTCGTGCGGTCCTCGGGCTTGGCCAGGAACTCGTCCAGCGACGGCTTGGTGATGAGGGCGTGCGCGGCCAGGGCGGCGGCCGCGACCTGCTTGCCGTACTTGGTGTACGTCTCGGCGCTCGACACGGCGCCCTTGAGGCCCTGCACGAAGTGGATGTACTCGGACATGCCCTTGGCCAGCTTGCTGATGGCGTTCCCGGTGTCGAGGAGGTTCTTGGCCGACTCGAGCTTCTTCTTGTCGTCGAATGCCCACCCGGTGCCGTCCTTCTTCAACTTCTGCCCGATCGTGATCAGCTTGGCGGCCCCCTCGAGGAGCGCGTTCACGCCCTTGGCCACATCTCCGAGCTGCAGCGACTTCACGACGTCCTCGGCGGACGTGTCGGGCGGCGCGCGCATGATCTTCCGGGCCACGCCAGCCTGGGTGCCGACCTGCGCTGGCGTTCCTTGGACCATCGCGTCGGCGGCGCGGTCGGCTTCGTGCTCCGCAGGATCGTCGGGCGTCGAGACCTCGAGCTTGCGCTGAGGCGCCGGTGCGGCGCCGCGTTGCTGGACCGTGTGCGCGACCTCGTGCGCGATCAGGTGCTGGCCGAAGGGATCGTCGGGACGGTACTGGCCAGCTCCGAAATGGACGTCGTCGCCCATCGCGAAGGCGCGGGCGCCGAGGGCGTCCGCGGCACCCGCGGACGCGCCGCCGCTGTGGACGCGGACGGCGCCAAGCTCGACGCCGAGAGATTGCTCGAAGCGGCCGCGAAGCGCCGGCGGCAGCCCGTCCCCACCACCATCCAGCGCATCGACCTGAGCCGCAGCGGTGGGGGCGACGCCGGTGGCGTCGCGGAGTAGCCCCGCGGTCGGATCCGGACCGGCGTCGGCGGCGTCTGACGCCGCGCCTGCCGTGAGCAGAGCAGCCCGGCTCACTCGACCGGGCGCTGGCCGCGACGGCGCAGCGTGGGAGGGCGCGGCGACGCCGCGGCCGACCGTATCGCGATCGAGTCTGGTCATGTCCGGGTCGAGACCGGTCGCTGCAAACGTGAGGTCGAACCGCGGGGCGTCGCGGTCGATCCGTGAAGGGCTCTCGCCCCCGAGCCACCCGCCATCTCCCGTACCCGTATGCAGACGACGGTCGTGACCACGTCGCTGCCGGCGCGGCGAGGAGTGCAGCCGCCGGCCCACGAACCGGCGCGCGGCCCATGCCGTCGGCGGCGCGCGGCTCCGCCTCGCTCGCGATGCCGGGCCGCCCGCCAGCGGCGGCCGGTCGACGAAACGATCCGGCCGAATCAGGACCGGCGCGCGCGGGCGGGTCGGCGGTGGACGCCGGCGTCGGCGATGTGCGCATCGAGGCGATCCTCGATGGCGCTGGGGTGATCACCGGCGCCGCGGATCTGCGCCGTCGTGTGCTCCATGATCACGTTGGCCACGCGCCCGATCTCCGCCGACAGCGAGCGGGTGAGCTCGTCCTTGAGATCCTGGAGATCGCCGATGGTGGCAAGTGCGCTGCGGTCGGGGTTCATGACGGCTCGGGGGCAGCAAGGATCGTGCCTCGCGCAACCAACTGCAAGCACGTTCTGATGCGTCCGGTTCCCGGACAGCGTCCACATCCCGGACGCCACCCCTGGTGCACCGCGGTCCCGCCGGCGATGAGCGTGTGGAAGTGGCTTGCAGGAGAACGCGAGCAGGCGATCGAGCCCGCAGTCGACGATGCGGGGGCCCGGCACGTCGCCGTCGCGTCCGCGGCCGGCGACCGAAACGCGATCGGTCGAAGATCAGGAACGATTGCCGCGATCTCCGACCCAGGAGCCTGTCCCCCGTCAGTTGCGGGCCAGCATCACGGCGGTCTGCGCGTAGGCGCTGGCGGCCCAGAAGCCCTCGAGGGCGGCGAGCTTGTCGGCGAGGTCGCCTTCGCGGAGGACGCGGGCCTGCTGGTAGCGGATGCGGGCCTGGATCGGAATCTCGCCGGTGGCGACCAGGGCGGCGCGGGCGTTCTCGCGGGCCCGCTGCTCGGCCCAGGTGAGCATGTTGAAGAAGGCCTTCTCGTGTTCGACCGAGACCGGGCGGCCGCTGATCGGATCGTTCTGGACGCCGAGCGAGTACCACTTCGAGATCAGCATCGAGGTGCGGAAGAAGGACAGCTCGCTGGCGGCGAGCGAGAACAGGCCCCACGAGATCGAGTCCTCGCCCCACTCCTTCTTGAGCTGGTCGGGCAGGCCGCCCATGCCGGCCACCGAGCCCGCCATCATCGCCACCAGGTAGTCGGGCTCGAAGCCGGCGAGGCGGATCTTGGCCTGCTCGGGCGTGACGCCGAACGCCTTGGCGAGCTCGGCGACGATCAGCGAGTCGAAGTAGGCCAGGTTCGAACCCGCCGCCGACTGGAACGAGGTCGCCAGCCGCTTCACGTTGGGCAACGAGCACAGGTAGTTGATCGACTTCTGGCCCTCGATCTCGATCGCCTCGAGCGCCATCGCCGAGTTGGCCACCGCGCGCGCGATCGCCAGCACCGTCGGCGCGGTCACCGCCACCACCTGATCGCCGACCGCGCGGTCGGCGAGCGCGGCGCGGGGGAGCTTCTCCAGCTCGAGGAACGTGGCCCGCGTCTGCGGGCCCAGGAACTCGCCGGAGAAGACGTGGAAGCCCCAGCCGCTGATCGCGGTCTGGAACGCCGACAGCATCTGCAGGTGGCCGCCCATCGTCGCCGGCTTGAGCTCGGCGATCGCGCGCAGCGACGCGTCGGTGGTGACCGCCAGACCCTCGAACTCGTGCAGCTTGGTCCGCGCCCCGATCAGGTCACCGGCCTGCGCCAGCTCGAGGATGTCGCTGGTCGCGGTCGCGCCGGCGGCGTACACCCAGGCCCGCACCACGCGGTGGTACGCCGACGCTGCCATCCCCTGGTTCTTGAGCTTCTCGGCGGCCGTGCCCTCGGCCTGCGCGGTCATCGCCAGCGACACCAGGCCGGCCGGCAACCGCCCGGCCTTCTCGAGCTCGAGCAGCCGCGTCCACTCCTGCGCCAGCATGCCCTGCCAGTGCAGGTAGCGCGCCTCCAGCGCCTTGACCACGTCGTCCTCGAGTATCATCTGGTCCTCGGTCACCGGCACCGGCCGCGGCAGGCGCTTGCCGGTCAGCAACTCGACCGCGGCGTAGACGTCGGCGACCTCCACGGCCTCGGCGCCGCGGTCCTTGGCCAGCTGCACCAGGTCGACGCGCTCGCCGCTGTTGGCGTCCTGCGCGTAGCGCATGCCGATCGGATAGCCGAGCCGCTTCTTGCCCTTCTCGATCGAGCCGATGAACTTCTGCGGGATGCCGCCGACCGGACCGATGGTGCCGTCGGGGTTGATGATGCCGGTCATGGTGACGGTGGGATCCACCTTGGCGCCGACCATCGAGGCCAGGTAACCGGCGGTCATGAGCCCGGACGCCGACGCGCCATCGACGTGGCCGCCGGCCTCGGCGGTGAACTTGAAGTCGGTGAGGTCCTTGTTGATGATCGTCGACGACACGAACGACGCCAGCCACACGCCGGCGCGCCACTGCGGACCGAGGCTGCCGGCGACCTCCTCGTAGATGCCGACCCGCACCACGCCGTCGGGGTTCGGCGACGTCACCAGCGCCACCGGGCTCGAGCCGCCGACCGCCGGCCCGCCGCCGGTGCGGACCCACATCGAATCGACCGACACCTTGTTCTCGGCGCTGGCGAGCGGCAGCACCGTCGAGCCGCCCTTGAGGTCGGTGCCCAGGATGAGCGCCTGGGCCGGCGCCTTGGCGTCGTCCTTGAACTGCAGCGGCGCCACCTGCTTGGTCCCACCCGTGACCGGGCCGGGGCCGGGCGGCGCCTTGGCGGCCGACGGACCGCAGGCGGCGACGGCGGCCGCGATGGCGAACACGGCGGGCAGGGCGAACACGGTGCGTGGGTCTCGGCTCACGTCGGGATCGTATCGCAAAGTTGCCCCGCCACGACGGCCCTGCCCACGATCCGTCGCATGGCGCGCCGTCTGTCCCTCGACCGCGCGGTCGACCTGTTCCTCGATCATCTCAAGGTCGAGCGGGGGCTGGCCGCCAACACGCTCGACGGCTACGGCCGCGACCTGGTCCGACTCGGCGGGTTCCTGGCCGCGCTGGGACGCGCCGACGTCGACGACGTCACCGCCGCCGACCTCACCGATCACCTGATCGGGCTCGCCGACGCTGGCCTCGGCGCCCGCTCGCGAGCGCGGGCCCTGGTCGCCATCCGCGGCCTGTTTCGTCACCTGATCGCCGAGCACTGGCTCGAGGCCGACCCCAGCGAGCTGATCGACGCGCCGCGCACCGTCCAGCGCTCGCCGGTGGTGCTCGGCGAATCGGCGGTCGCGGCGCTGCTCGCCGCGCCGCGCCGCGACACCCCGCGCGGCCTGCGCGACGCCGCCATGCTCGAGCTGCTCTACGCCAGCGGGCTGCGGGTCAGCGAGCTGGTGCGGCTGCCGCTCGCCGACGCCAACCTCAAGGCCGGGTTCGTGCGCGTCACCGGCAAGGGCAAGAAGACCCGCCTGGTCCCGATGGGCGCCGCGGCGCGCGACACCATCGAGCGCTACCTCGGCGAGGTCCGACCGGCCTGGCTCCGGGTCCGCGATGAACCGGCCCTGTTCCTCACCGAGCGTGGCCGACCGATGACGCGGCAGGGGTTCTGGAAGCTGCTCGGCGCCCACGCCCGCGCCGCCGGCGTGCGCGCCGTCGGTGGCGCGGTGTCGCCGCACAAGCTGCGCCACTCGTTCGCGACTCACCTGCTCGAGCACGGCGCCGACCTGCGCGCGGTGCAGGCGATGCTCGGCCACGCCGACATCGCGACCACGCAGATCTACACCCACGTCAGCCGCGCCCACCTCGTCGAGCAGTACCGCAAGGCCCACCCGCGCGCTCGCTAGAACACCGATCGGTTTGAAACCGCTGCGAGTCCGATCGCTTGCGCGCCCCACCGGTCGTCCTGAGCCGGACCGAGCGAAAGCGAGGACCGTGTCGAAGGACGGACTTCGTCGACATGCGCCCTTCGACTCGGCCGCTGCGCGGCCTCGCTCAGGGCAAACGGATTCCCACCGTCGTGGAACGTCGCGAAATCAGATCCGTTCCAAACCGTTCGGTGTTCTAGCGCCGCCGCGCGCCGGCCCGGTGCGCGCTTGACCGCGAAGCGGCGAACCCGGCTTGCGGCCTGGGTCGCGGCAATCCATAGTCCGCCGAATGGCCACGGATCTCACGCCCGAGCACATCCGCCACATCGTGCAGGGCATGATCATCTTGTTGCTGTCGATCGCGGTGCACGAGTTCGGCCATGCCTACGCCGCCGATCGCATCGGCGACCGCCTGCCGCGCCAGCAGGGCCGGGTGACGCTCAATCCCATGGCCCATGCCGATCCGATCGGCACGCTGCTCCTGCCGCTGATCTTCCTGGCCACCACCGGCGGGCTCGGCTTCGGCTGGGGCAAGCCGGTCGAGCACACCACGCACGATCGGCGGCGGCGGGTCTTCATCTCCTTCGCCGGCCCGGCCATGAACGTGGTGCTCGCGGTGGTGGTCGCCATCCTGCACGCCGCGCTCCTCGCCACCGGGGTTCTCGAGCTGGATCAGCCACTGTCGCGGGCGCTGGCCTACGCCGTGGTGCTCAACTTCGTCCTGTTCTTCTTCAACCTGCTGCCGGCGGCGCCGCTCGACGGCGGATCGGTGGTGCGCGGCCTCATCCCGCGCAGCTGGCTCGACGGCTGGGACAAGTTCGCGGTCTACGCGCCGTTCGTGGTCATGGCGTTCATGATCGTGCCCACCATGGGCCGGGCCTTCACGTTGCCGGCCCGGTTCTGCGCCGCCCGGCTCTACGAGCTGCTCGGCCTCATCTTCAACATCCCGCTGTGATGTCGGCTTTCCGATGAGCGATCCCGATTACAAGGTCACCCTCGACGTCTTCGAGGGCCCGCTCGACCTCTTGCTCCACCTGGTCAAGAAGCACGAGCTGGCCATCCTCGAGATCCCGATCTCGTTCGTGACCTCGAAGTACCTCGAGTACCTCGACGCGATGACGCGCATGGACATCGACGTCGCCGGTGAATACCTGGTGATGGCGGCCACGCTGTGCCACATCAAGTCGCGCGAGCTATTGCCCAACCCCGAGCCCGAACCCGGCGAGGACAGCGACGATAGCGACGACGATGCCGACCTCGATCCGCGCGCCGACCTGATCCGGCGCCTGCTGCAGTACCAGAAGTACAAGGAGGCCGCGGTCTCGCTCGGCGACCGGCCGGTGGTCGGGCGCAACGTCTGGGGCCGCGGCACGCAGGTCGAGGACGCGGTCGCCGACGAGGTCGACGCCGACGCCCAGGCGCCGCTGGCGCAGTTCCCGGTCCACAAGCTGATCGAGGCCCTGGATCGGCTGATGCGCCTGGCCAAGGTGCGCATCACCCACAACGTGCTCATCGACCGCCTCTCGGTCAGCCAGCGCATCTCCGAGCTCACCGATCGGCTCGAGGCCGAGGGCAGCTTCACGTTCACGTCGATGTTCCGCTTCTCCCGCCCCGACGCCGAGATGTCGATTCCGGAGATCCGCCACGAGGCGGTGGTCACCCTGCTCGCGGTCCTGGAGATGGCCAAGCTGCGGCTCATCATGGTCACCCAGGCCGAGGTCGACTCCGAGATCATCATCGCCCGGGCCACCGATGACCTGCGTGGCGCCGTGTCCCGCGCCGTCGTGGGCACCGAGGAGTACCGCTAGCCCTTCCCTGCGTCAGATCGGTGCGCTAAACAGCCGACACCTGTGAGTGGCATGCGAAACAAGCGGAAGGTCCGTGGCCGCGCCGAGCGCGCGGCGCTGTCCATGGCCGCGGTCGAAGCCGGCGTCGAGGTCGAGAGCGATCTCGAGTCGTCGGTCTCCGAGCCCGAGCCCGAGCCCGAGCCCGAGCCCGAGCCCGAGCCCGAGCCCGAGCCCGAAACCGACGCTTTCGCCGAGCCCGAGCCCGAGCCCGAAACCGACGCCGAAACCGACGCCGAAACCGACGCCGAAACCGACGCCGAAACCGACGCCGAAACCGATGCCGATCCGGACACGGTCTCGGACCCCGATGCCCCGGCCCGGCCGCAGGCCGCCGCGTTCGACGACGACGCCTTCACCTCCCTCATCGAGGCGTTGCTCTTTGCCTCCGACAAGCCGCTCAGCATTGCCCGGCTGCGCCAGCTCACGCGGGTCGCCGACACCGGCCGCATCCAGGCGGCGCTCGAGCGCCTCGCCACCGAACACGCCGAGCGCGGGGTGGTGCTGTCGTCCATCTCGGGCGGCTACTCCTTCCGGACCAACTCGCGCTTCTCCTCGTGGGTTCAGCAGCTGATCCAGGGCCGGCCGGTCCGCCTCTCGCGCGCCCAGCTCGAGACCCTCGCTCTGGTCGCGTACCGGCAACCGATCACCCGTCCCGAGATCGATCAGATCCGCGGAGTCGACTCGGGGGCCACCCTCAAGCTCCTGCTCGACCGCGGCCTGATCCGCATCCTCGGCAAGCGCGAGGAGGTGGGGCGGCCGCTCCTCTACGGCACCACGCGTGAGTTCCTGGACTTCTTCAGCCTCAACGACCTCCGCGAGCTGCCGACCCTGCGCGAGTACAGCGAGCTGACCGAGGAGAGCCGCGGCGTGGTCGAGCGGCTCGGACTCGGCCTCCCTCCGGTCGCCCTCGCCGATCCGGAACCGGACTCGGCCACGGACTCGGCCCCGGACTCGGACTCGGACTCGGACTCGGACTCGGACCCGGACTCGGACCCGGACCCGGACTCGGTCCCGGACTCGGCCCCGGCCCCGGCCACGGGCGCCGATGTCCTGCGGCGCGCCGATACCATCACCGTCGACGACGTGCTCGCCAGCCCCGACCCGGATTCGTTCGAGACCAGCGACACCAGCGACGGGACACTGTCGTGACCCGGTCGCCGACCGCCGGCACGCAGGTTCGCTTGCAACGCTTCCTGGCCCAGGCCGGCGTCGCGGCGCGTCGCAAGGCCGAGGAGCTGATCGTCGCCGGCCGGGTCACCGTCGATGGCAAGGTCGTGACCACGCTCGGCACCAAGATCGATCCCGATCACGCCAACGTGCAGGTCGACGGCGAGGGCGTCTCCGCCAAGGAACACTTCTATATCGTCTTCAACAAGCCCAAGGGCTGTATCACCGCGGTCACCGACGACCGCGGTCGGCTGACGGTGATGGACTACCTGCCCAACCTGCCGATCAACGTCGCGCCGGTCGGTCGCCTCGATTTCTACAGCGAGGGCGTGCTGCTCCTGACCAACGACGGCGATCTGGCGGCGCGGCTGCTCGGCCCGCACCACCACATCGCCAAGACGTACCACGTGAAGATCCGCGGCTCGCTGGGGCCACGCGATCTGGATCGGCTGCGCACCGGCGTGACGCTCGATGACGGCACCGTGACGCAAGCGGCCGAGGTCGACGTGCTGCGCGGGCAGAGCCGTCACGACTGGCTGGTGATCACCCTGTACGAGGGCAAATCGCGCCAGATCCACCGCATGATGGAAGCGCTGGGGCATCAGGTCCAGAAGCTCCAGCGGGTGGCGTTCGCCCACCTGACGTTCCACGGCCTGCGGATCGGCGACGCGCGCGAGCTGACGCAGCAGGAGCTCAACGAGCTCCGCGAGCTCGTCGGTCTCGACCGGCGCGAGGTGGCGCGCGGCTCGTGGACCGCCGAGCGCGAGGATACCGACCGAGCTCGCCGGCAACACGCGGAGCGGCAGGCCGAGGCTGCGCTGCTGGCGGCGCCGGGCGGTGATGCTGCCCGCTACAGTGGTGGCCTGGCGCCGACCGCGCCGACCGGGCCCGCCGACGACGACGATGACGACGACGACCCAGGCGTCTTCGAGCGCCAGCTCGACGCCGCGCAGGGCCGGCCGGCGTCCCCGTCGGCGCCCGGTCGTGCTGATCGTGGTCGCCCCGAGCCCGGTCGTCCATCGGCGAGCGCCGGCGGTCGCCCCGCGCGCGGCCGTCCATCGGCGAGCGCCGGCGGCCGCCCCGAGCGCGCTCGTCCATCGGCGAGCGGCCCCGGTCGTCCCGATCGCGGCCGTCCATCGGCCAGCGCCGGTGGTCGCCCCGAGCGCGGTCGTCCCTCGTCGAGCGCCCCCGGGCGCCCCGAGCGCGGTCGTCCCTCGTCGAGCGCCCCCGGTCGCCCCGAGCGCGGTCGTCCCTCGTCGAGCGCCCCCGGTCGTCCCGTGCGCGGTCGTCCCTCGTCGAGCGCCCCCGGTCGTCCCGAGCGCGGCCGTCCCGAGCGCGGTCGTCCTTCGTCGAGCGCCCCCGGACGGCCCGAGCGCGGTCGTCCATCGGCGGGCGCCCCCGGTCGTCCCGAGCGCGACCGTCCCGAGCGCGGTCGTCCCGAGCGCGGTCGTCCCTCGTCGAGCGCCTCCGGTGGCCGCACCGCGGCCGAGTCGAAGGACCGGCGCGAGCCGCGCGGTGGTCGCGACGAGCGGCGCGGGCCACCGCCGACGCGCGACGCGCGCCGCGGCGGGCCGAAGCGTTCGAGCGCGGGCGGGGGCACCGGCAAACCGGCGCGCATCGGTGCGCGCACCCGCGTGCGCAGCGGCGGCAAGCCACGCTGAAGCCGTGGTAGCGTCGGCGCGGCCATGGAGCTCCGCGCCCTCACCGTCCTCGATTCCCTGCAGCCCCAGCTGACGGGCTTCCTGCAGACCGTGTGCGCCGGCTTCATGCCGCTCGAGTACGAGGCCGCGCTGTTCATCGAGATCGCGCCCGGCATCGCGATCAATCAGCTCACCGACGCCGCCCTCAAGGCCACCACCTGCCGGCCCGGCATGCAGATCGTCGAGCGCGCCTACGGGATGCTCGAGCTGCACGACCAGGACAAGGGCCAGGTCGAAGCGGCGGTCGACGCCATCCTCGGCAACATGGGGGCGCGCCGCGAGGACCGGCTTCGGCCGCGCATCGTGTCGTCGCAGATCATCACCGGGCTCGACGGCAAGCAGAGCCAGCTCATCAATCGCATGCGCCACGGCGACATGATCGTCGCCGGCCAGACCCTCTACCTCCTCGAGGTCCACCCGGCCGCCTACGCCGCGCTGGCCGCCAACGAGGCCGAGAAGGCGTCGCCGATCCACCTCATGGAGATGATCGCCTTCGGCGCCGTCGGCCGGCTGTGGCTCGGCGGCAGCGAAGACGAGATCCGCGAAGCGGCCACCGCAGCCGAGGCGGCGCTCGAGGGCGTGACCGGCCGCGACAACGCGAAGTAGATCTGCCTTCGCGCACCTACGGCTCCAGCGCCGTAGAAATATCGGTTGGTCGAGTGGCGCCGCAATCATTGGGCCGGCGGCCAGGCAGCGCGGCACGCATCCCCGACCGCGACGTTACCCATATGACCGGCGTGTCATATGGGTACTGGTGGCGGGGGACACCCCACCTGCGCTCCCGCCACGATCGTGCGAGGCCCACCGAGCTCAGTCGGCGCGACGGGCGCGCCGGAACGAGCGCTCGACCACGGCGCCGGCGAGGACTCGGGTGGTGCCGTCGCAGGCGAAGACCCATGACACCAGGCCTCGGACGTGGTGATAGGTTGAATCCGCCGTGACCACGGGGCCGGAGGGGGACGACAGCGAAGCGGGCATGGGGTAGCTCCATTTCAACCTTCGTGCCGGCGCGCAACTCACTGACCTCGCACTCCGCCGCCGCCGGGCCGGGTCAGATTTTCGTGGTTGGCGCGCCTCAGGTGTCTCTGTTCCGCGCCGGTGACGCGGCGCCGATCCCGCGTATAGTGCGCCGCGATGCCGACCACCGTGCCTCTCGAGCTGACCGCGCCGTTCGCTCCCGGCGGTGAGACCGCCATCGACGCCACGCTGGCCCAGCGCCTGATCTCGATCGCCCTCGAATCGGGCGGCGACGCTGCCGACCTCTACTTCGAGTTTCGCGTCACCGCGGACTACGCGCTGCAGGAAGAGCAGGTCAAGAGCGTCGGCCGCGGCGTCACCCTCGGCCTCGGCGTCCGGGTCACCAAGGCGGACGCCACCGGCTACGCGTACACCGAGGATCTGGCCTGGGAGCGGATGGCCCACGCCGCGCGCATCGCCGGCCAGATCGCGAGCGGCGGTGGTGCGCCGCTTCCGGTCGCCGCCTCGGCGGTGGTGTTGCCGGACTTCTACCCGGTGGCGCGACCGTCGCTGCTCGAGGCGCCGGGCGACAAGCTCGAGCTGCTGCGCGCCGCCGATCGCGCCGCCCGCGCCTACGACCCGCGCATCGTCAAGGTCGAGGCCTCGTTCGTCGAGCAGATCAAGGAGATCCTGCTCTTCACGTCCGACGGCAAGATGGCGCGCGACGTGCTGCCGCTGATGCGCTTCGGCGTCTCGGCGGTCGCCGAGCAGGGCGGCAAGCGCCAGAGCGGCAGCTCCGGCGGCGGCGGTCGCTACGGCCTCGACTACTTCGCGCAGGCCGAGAAGGACGCGGCCGCCCATGGCCGCGAGGCGGCGCGAGTCGCGCTCGCCATGCTCGACGCCCGCGACGCGCCGGCCGGCGAGATGCCGGTCGTGCTCGGCCCCGGTGACTCCGGCATCCTGTTGCACGAGGCGGTCGGTCACGGCCTCGAGGCCGACTTCAATCGCAAGCAGACCTCGAACTACTCGGGCCAGCTCGGCAAGCCGGTGGCGTCGACCCTGTGCACGGTGGTCGACGACGGCACCATCGGCAGCTCGCGGGGCTCGATCAACGTCGACGACGAAGGCAACCCGGGCCGCCGCAACACGCTGATCGAGAACGGCATCCTGGTCGGCTACATGCACGATCGGCTGAGCGCCCGGCACTACGGCATCGAGCCGTCGGGGAACGGCCGCCGTGAGTCGTTTCGCTCGATGCCGCTGCCGCGCATGACCAACACGCTCCTGCTCGCCGGCCCCCACGACCACGACGAGATCGTCGGCTCGGTGAAGCGCGGCATCTACGCCAAGCGCTTCAGCGGCGGCCAGGTCAACATCTCCAACGGCGACTTCGTCTTCAGCCTCACCGAGAGCTACCTGATCGAGGACGGCAAGCTGACCGCGCCGCTCAAGGGCGTCAACCTGATCGGCAACGGCCCCGAGGTCCTGCGCAAGGTCGACATGCTCGGCAACGACTACCAGCTCTCCGATGGCATCTGGACCTGCGGCAAGGACGGCCAGTCGGTGCCGGTCGGCGTCGGCACGCCGTCGGTCAGGATCTCCGGCATCACGGTTGGCGGAACCCAGGCCTAGGAAGCAGCAGCCACATGATCTCATCCGTGTCGTCCCGCGAGTCCGCGTCGGTGTCCGAGTCGGTGGTCCCCGAGCTGGTCGAGGTCGCCAAGCAGGTCGTCCGCATGTGCGAGCAGGCCGGCGCCGACGCCGCCGAGGTCCTGGTGCGGGACGGCAGCGAGCTGACCGTCAAGGTGCGCATGGGCCAGCCCGAGCTGGTCCAGGAGGCCGGCAGCCGCGCGGTCGGCCTGCGCATCTTCAAGCACGGCCGCCGCGCCGTGACCTACACCTCGGATCTGCGCCACCGCTCGCTCGAGAGCTTCGTCGCCGAGAGCGTGGCGCTGGCCGGGCTGGCCGAGCCCGACGAGCACGGCCGGCTGCCCGACTCCGACGAGCTGGCGCACGAGCTGCCCGAGCTCGAGCTCTACGACGACGCGGTGGCCCAGGTCGACGCGGCGTGGGCGATGAAGCAGTGCCTCGCCGGCGAGCAAGCGGCGCGCGGGTTCGATCCGCGCATCACCAACTCGGAGGGCGCGACCTGGTCGCGTACGGTCGGCGCCACCGCGTTCGCCACCTCGGGCGGGTTCGCCGGCGGCTACCGCGGCAGCTACGCCTCGATGTACGTCGAGCCGCTGTGCGACGACCCCAGCGACCCGGCCAATCCCAAGAAGCGCAACGGCTACTGGTGGACCGCGGACCGCTTCCTGGCTCGCCTCGACGACCCCGAGGCGGTCGGGCGCGAGGCGGCGCGGCGCACGGTCGCCACGCTGGGCTCGAAGAAGATCGCGACCCAGGACTGCCCGGTGGTCTTCGATCCCGAGGTCGGCCGCTCGATCATCGGCACCGTGTTCTCGGTCGCCAACGGGTCGTCGTTCTGGCGCAAGTCGACCTACCTGCTCGATCGCGAGGGCACGGCGATCGCATCGCCGCTGGTCACGATCGTCGACGATCCGCTGATCCCGCGCGCCCCCGGGTCGCGGCCGTTCGACGGCGACGGCCTGGCCACCCGCAAGAACGTGCTGGTCCGCGGCGGCGTGCTCGAGACCGTCCTGTGCGACGTCTACAGCGCCCGCAAGCTCGGCCGCCGCTCGACCGGCTCGGCGGGCCGCGGCATCGGCGGCAACCCGGGACCGACGACCTCGAACCTGGTGCTCGAGAAGGGCGTCGGCACCCGCGAGGCGCTGCTCGAGGACACCGGGCGCGGCCTCTACGTGACGTCGATGATGGGCTTCGGCTTCAACCCGGTGACCGGCGACTTCTCGCGCGGCGCGCAGGGCTTCTGGATCGAGGGCGGCGAGCTGACCTTCCCGGTCAGCGAGATCACGGTGTCGTGCAACTTCGACGACCTGCTCAAGCGCATCGACCGGGTCGCCGAGGATCTCGATCTGCGCAGCTCGACCGCGTGCGCCACCTTCCGGGTCTCGCACATGACCGTGGCCGGCACCTCGCCCGATCAGAGCGCGGCGTAAGCGCCGGCCCCGGCGCCGGCGTCAGCGAAACGGATCCTTGATGTCGACGCCGTCGTCGGCGCGCTTCGGCGGTGGCGCGGGCGTGGGCGCGGCCCCGCTGCCGGTGCGCGAGCGGAACGGGTCCATGATGTCGGATGTGGGGTCGTCGTCCGACGCGTCGTCGCCGCGCACCTCGATGCCGTTCCTCAGGCAGCCCTGCTCGACCAGCTTCTTCGCCCCCGGGGTCACCCTCGCGTAGTACTGCTGCGCTTTGCGCCGCGACTTGAGGTGGCACGCCGCCAGCGTCGCCACCATGGCGGCGCGACTCGCCACCTGCGGGCTGCTGTCGGAGCGGCGCAGCACCGTCTCGCTGCGCTTGAGCGCGCTGGCCCACTGCGACGACTTGGCCGCGTTCTCGGCCTCGGTGAGCTGCTCCTCGGGGGTGGCGGCGGTCGGATCCGGTGGAGTCTGGCGCTGGCTGGGCCGCGGCGGCGGCGAATCGCCGGCGTCCTCGTCGTCCTCGTCGTCCTCGTCGTCCTCGTTGACCGCGAACACGAACGGATAGGTGACCTCGATGCGGCCACCGTCCTTGTCGCCGAGCGGCGGCAACGCCACCGACTCGAGGGTCGCGGTCAGACACTGACGGAAGTCGTTCAGGTCGGCGCGCAGCGCGTGGTCGTCGGCGCCGCGCGCCGCGCCGGTCATCGCGACCGCGGAGTCGTCTTCCATGGTGACGATGGTTCCGAGGTCGGGCTCGTGGTCGAGGACCAGCTTGGCGACCACCTGGCCGGCCATCGCCGGGTGCTTGTCCAGCATCAGCTCGTAACAGTCGGTCAGCATCGGGATGACCTCGCGCACGCCGTCGCGGATCTCGTCCTTCGACAGCTCGCCGGGCGTGAGGTCGACCGTGGTCGCGGTGCCGCCGGGGCCGGTGGTCAGGGCGGCGCCGCCGGGGCCGACTCCGGCCGCGCTGGCGGTGGTGGCGCCGGGCGCGGTGCGCGCCGCCCGGGCGCCGGCGATGGCGGCGGCGAGGGCGTCGCGCTGGGCGCGGTCCTTCACCGCCCGCGCCACCGGCGTGAACGTCGGGCGTGGCGCGGTCGGCGGCGCGATCGCGACCTGACCGCCACCCTCGACGACCCGGGGCGCCGCCGACGGCTGCCGCACCTCGGCGCGACCCTCGTAGACGGCGATCACGATCGCCGCGGCCAGACCAGCACCGACGACACCGGCGACGAGCTGCTTGTTCATGGGGACCTCTACCTGGAGCGAGGCGCCCGCCGTGTGGACGGTGGCGAGCGGCGTGGTGATGACGAGGCCGGCCGGCCCCGGGTGCTGGTACGTGATGATGCCGCTGGCCTGGTCGACGGCGAGGCCGCCATCGTCGAGCTGCCAGGTCAGCTCGGCACCGGCGCCGAGCAGGGCGACGGTGCCGCCGCCGAGCGCCAGCTTCGACGGCGCCGCGGCGACCACGTGGCCGCTGGCCGGCGGTCGTGCCAGCGATCGCGGCCACAGCGCCCAGGTCAGGGCGGCGGCGGCGATCGCGGCGGCGAAGCCGGCGGCGAGACCGGGCCAGCGCGGGCGCGCGATCGGGCGGCGGGCGCGGGTGTCGTCGATCGTGACCTCGCTGGTGTCGTCGCCGCCGGCGCGCACCGCGTCCATCACCCGTGCGGTGAGCCGGCGCGGCGGTGGCGGCGCCGCCCACGCCGACAGATCCAGCGGCGCGTCGCCGTCGTCGCCGCCGTCGCGATCGCGTTCGGTCATGACAGGTCTCCTCGCGTCAGCTGGGCGCGCACCGCGGCGCGGGCCCGCGACAGCCGCGACTTCACGGTGCCGAGCTCGAGCTCGAGCGCGCCCGCGATCTCGTCGTGCGACAGCTCGAAGACGTCGCTCAGCACCAGCACGGCGCGGGCCGGCGCGGGCAGGGCGCCGACCGCGGCGGCGAGCTGCTCGCCGAGCTGGCGACGGGCGAGCTCGCGACCCGGCGCGGCCGCGACCGGCGCGGCCAGCGCCTCGAGCGCCGCGTCGAGGTCGACCGCTCGCGCGGTGCGACCGGCGCGCAGCTCGTTGAGCGCCAGCCGGGTGGCGATGGTGAAGATCCACGTCGACAGGCGCGCCGGCCCGGCCGGATCGAAGCCGTGCAGCGAGCGGTAGACACGCAGGAACACCTCCTGGGTCAGGTCCTCGGCGCGCGCGGCGAGACCGGCCGGCGCCACCAGGCGCCACACCAGCTCCCACACCGGCCGCTCGTAGCGCTCGACCAGCTGGCGGAACGCCGCATGATCGCCGCGCTGCGCGCGCAGCAGCGCGAGATCATCGAGCTCGCGCGCGGCGGAGGGGGCTCGGGCGACCATCACTGCCTGCGTTACACCCGCGCGCGGACAAAAGGTTCCAACCCCATCGACGGTTGTCGTCCGGCGCCCGGGCGGCCAACCGGGTTGGCAGGCAAGACGTGGCAAGCCCCCGGAATCGCGAGGGGCGGCTGTGGCCTCCGTCTTGCGTGTTGGTCTCTCATGTACCTGCGAAGCCTCGTCGCCATCGGCCTGCTTGGAGCCTGCGCCACGGACGACGAGTATGCGCCGCGGGTGTGCACCGAGGCACGCGCCGAGACCGTGGGGCCGTCGACCCTGATCGACGTGCTGCTCGTGGTCGATGCCACCACGTCGATGGCCGACCAGGCCGCCGAGCTGGCGAGGTTCGTCGATGACCTCGACTTCGCGCTCGACAACAACGGCATCGGCACCGCCGACGTGCACCTCGCGGTGGTGACCAGCGATCTCGGGGCCGGGGGTGTGCCCGGCTGTGACGACACCGGCGACGGCGCCGACTTCCAGGGCGCGGCGCGCTGCGGCCTCGACGGGGCCTACCTGCGCGACGTCGCCGACGGCGACGCCCGCGATCGCAACTTCACGGCCGACCGCGGCGAGGTCCTGGCGTGCCTGATCGCGGCGCCGGCGACGACCTGCCCGGTCAGCCAGCCGCTGACGGCGGCGGTGCGGGCGCTCGACGGCTCGGTCGCCGGCAACCTCGGCTTCCGCCGCACTGGCGCGCTGCTGGCGGTGCTCGTCCTCACCGATGGCGACGATTGTTCGCTCACCGATCCGGACGCGCTCGCGGTCGCCGCCGGCAACGACGTCGAGGGCGCGGTCGACTTCGCCTGCTTCGCGCGCGGCGCGACCTGCTCGCCCGCCAATCTGTCGGCCGGCGTGCACCGCGACTGTGTCCCGCGCGCCGACCGCGGTCTCGCCGATCCGGTCGCGCTGGCGGCACGCCTCGACGACCTCGGCGCGTCGTGGACCGTGATCGGCGCCACCGCGGCGTCGGCCGATGTGGCCGTGCTCGCCGGGTCGCGCCTGGGCCCGGTGTGCTCGCCGTCGGGTGGTCCGGTGCGCGGTCCGGCGCCGCGTCTGTCGGCGCTCGGCGACGGTACCGCCCGCCGGGCCATCGTCGACGGCTGCGTGATGCCGGAACAAGAACTGGTCGAGGGCACGATCCAGCCGTTCAAGTCCGACCTCGGCATCCCCTGTCTATCGGCGAACATCCTGCTCGAGACCTGCGTCGGAGTCTGGCGTGACGGCGACCAGATCCTGGATCCCGACGTCCCGGCCTGCAGCGACGCCACCTCCGGCGCGCTGTGCTACCGACTCATCGACCTCGATTTCGGTTGTCCCTTCGGCGTCGGCGTCGACAACACCGGCGTGGTCCCTCGCGGTGTGGTCGAGGTCAGCTGCGAGGTGCCGTGCGGCTGACGAGGATCGTCGCCATCGCCGCCCTGGCCGCGCTGGCCGCCCTGGCCGCGGCCTGCACCGAGCCTGCCGGTCCGGACGACTTCGTCTGTGGCCGGGAGGAACAGCGCCTCGTCCCGCTCTACCAGCAGCGCCTGATCGATCTGCTGTTCGTGGTCGATCGGACGCCGTCGATGGCCGATCAGGCCGCGACCCTCGCCGCCAACGCGCCGGAGCTCGCGAACGTGCTGCAGCAGATCGAGGGCGGACTCCCCGACCTGCATGTCGCCGTGGTGACGACCGACCTGGGCGGCGACGGCGTGCCGGGCTGCGGCGCCGGCGATGGTGGCCGCTTCCAGGGCGGCGCGCGCTGCGGTCTCGACGGCAGCTTTCTGCGCGCGCGCGGCCGCGCTGATGGAACCCGGGAACAGAACTTTCCCGGTGACGTCGCGGCCGGGTTCGCGTGTCTGTTCGACGTCCCGCTGGCGACCTGTCCGGTCAGCCAGCCCCTCGCGGCGATCGTGGGCGCCGTCGACGGTAGCGCGGCGGGCAACGACGGCTTCCGCCGCATCGGCGCCCAGCTCCTGATCGTGATCATCACCGACGGCGACGACTGTTCGCTGATCGACCGATCGGCCCTGGCCGGGATCGGCGGCGCGACCCCGGCCGAGGTCGAGGCCGCGGTCGACTTTGCCTGCTTCGCGCGCGGAACCGCCTGCGAGCCGACCGATCCGGCGACGCCCGGCATCCACAGCGCCTGTGTCGGCCGCGACGACGCCGGTCTGGCCAGCCTGGGCGCGACCCTCGACTGGCTACGCCCCGCCGAGCCGAAGCGGCTCGTCGTCGCCGTCGTCGGCGGCGACGCCGACGCCGTGGTGGTCGCCGGCCCGGCGCTCGCGCCGACCTGCACCGGCGCCCTGTCCGTCGGACCGGCGCCGCGGCTCGCCACCCTCGACGGCGAGCTGCCCGATCGCTTCACCGCCGTCGACGCCTGCGGCGAGAACTGGACGGACGCCCTGGTCCAGCTCGCCAGCTTGGGTACGCCGGTCGGCAATCCCTGCTTCGACCCGGCCGTCGATGTCGAGCCGCTGGTGCCCGGCATCCAGGCCGACTGCGTGAGTCGCCTGATGGTCGGCTCGCAGTCGACGCCGCTACCGTGGTGCGGCGAGCCGGGCGCGCGGCCGCCATGCCTGCGCGCGCTGGAGGACCGGGTCCAGTGTCCCGCCCAGGGCATCAGCATCCAGGTCGAGCTCGGCGACGCGCGGCTGCCGTCGGGTTCCTACGCCGACCTCCGCTGCCGCCTGCGGTGTCCCTGACCGAGGTGGCTAACCCGGAAACAGATCGCCCAGCCGCGCCACCACGCCGGCATGGAGGCGACCGTTCGACGCCACCAGGCCGCGGCGGCGCGACAGGTCCTGCTCGTCGTAACGGATCGGCGCGCCGCGGGTGTCGGTCAGCACGCCGCCGGCGCCGAACAGGATGGCCTCGGGCGCGCAGGTGTCCCAGGCCTTGCACCGCGGCCACGGGTTCACGTAGAGGTCGCGCTCGCCGGCGGCGATCAGGCCCAGCTTGAGGCCGACCGAGCCGATCGCGAGTTCGTCGCGGATGCCGAGCGCGGACTTCACGCGATCGAGCTCGGGGCCGCGGTGGGAGCGCGACGCCACCATGCGGACCGCGGCCGGATCATCGACGGTCGAGACCGCCATCCTCCGCGGCGTGGCGGCGCCGTCGGCGAGCCAGGCGCCAACGTTGCCGGCGGCCCAGTACAGGCGGTCGCGGGTCGGCTGGTAGACCACGCCCACCATCGGCCGGGCGTCGATGCACAGACCGATCATCACCGCGAAGCCGTCCTCGCCACGGATGAAGTCCTTGGTGCCGTCGATCGGATCGACGTACCAGACCCGGGTCGCGGTCAGGCGGCGGCGGTCGTCGTCGGGTGACTCCTCGCTGACGATGACATCGTCGGGGAAGCTGGCGCGCAGGCCCGACACGATCAGCTCGGACGCCGCCCGGTCGGCGATGGTCACCGGCTCGTCGCCGGCCTTGTGCTCGACCCCGAGCGCGTCGTGGCCGCGGTCGCGGATCGTGGTCACCAGCGCTCCGGCCGCGCGCGCCAGCTCGGTCGCCCGCGTCACCTCCGCGTCCCACGCGCCACGGCGATCGTCGTCCATCAGGGATTCATACCGCCATTCGGCCACAGCAGCAGCTTGGTCTCGTCGAGCGTCGCCACCGAGCGACCGGCCATCCGGGTCAGCTGCGCCGCCGCGTCGACCAGGTCGCCGTTGCTCTTCGCCATCTCGCCGTCGGGCAGGTAGAAGTTGTCCTCGAGCCCGACCCGGACGTCGCCGCCCAGCGACAGCGCCGCCATCGCCAGCGGCCATTGCTCGCGGCTGATGCCGATCACCTTCCACCGCGAGCCCGCCGGCACGTTCTGGGCCTGGAACGCCAGGTGGCGCGCGGTCGCCTTGATGCCGCCGAGCACGCCCATGATGAACGAGAAGTGGTACGGCTGCTCGAGCAGGCCGAGATCCGCGAGCACGGTGTGCGACTCGAGGTGGCCGGTGTCGAAGCACTCCATCTCGGGCTTGGTGCCGTGCTCCTTCATCGCGCGCGCGAACGCGATGATGTCCTCGAACGCGTTGGCGAACACGAACTTGAAGGCGAACTCCTGCTTGGTCGTGCTCCACTTGGCGTAGTTCATCGAGCCCATGTTGAGCGCCGCCACCTGTGGCCGCAGCGCCAGGTGCGAGACCCGCTCGGTCATCGGACCGGCGCCGCCGGTCGACCAGTTGATGAGCACCGGCGAGCGGGCCCGGGTCTCTTCCATGATGCGGGCGAAGGTCTCCTTGCTCCACGTCGGCGCACCCTCGTCGGTGCGGGCGTGGATGTGGACGATCGTCGCGCCGGCGTCGTAGGCCCGTCGGGCCTCCTCGGCGATCTCGACCGGGGTGTACGGGATCGCGGGGCAGTGCTTCTTGGTCGTGACCGCGCCGGTCAGCGCGCAGGACAGGATGACCTTGTCGGCGGAGCTCATGACGGCACGGTCGCCCCGCGTGCCCAACCTGTCAACACGACTGACCTTTCACCGGCCATCTCGTTTTTTTCGTCAACCCACGCAACCGGCGCCACCCACCTGCCGATAGCGCACGACGTGAGCAACCAACGAGACCACGAGCGTTCCGCCCCATCCCCCACCCACCCGACCTCGGAGGGCGCCAGCCGCGCCGGCGCCGGCCCGACCCTGGCCCGGACCACGGCCGGGATGGCCCCGGTCCAGCGCGCGGCGGCGCCCGGCCGGCCGGGTGCGCTGCCGTTCATGGACGTGATGCTGGCCAGCGACGCCGCGCCGGCGGTGCAGCGCAAGGAGAAGGCCGGCGTCAACGTGGCCGAGGGCAGCATGTTCGATCGCATGCGCGATCGCGCCGTCGAGGACGGTGGCGCCGACGCCGCGGTCTACTTCCCGGAAGCGACCCGGTTCGAACAAGTGCGGATGCTCGAGGCGGCCGCCGATGACGACGCCGCGGCGACCCTGGTCGAGAGCGCGGCGCGCGGCGACGTGGCGGCGCTGTTGCCACGGCTGTCGGCCAAGGCGCGACATCGGTTGCTGCGGGGCCGTCCCGAGATCGCGGCGGCCATGAGCAAGGCCGAGCTGATCGAGCTGGCCGAGCACCCAGGCGCGCCGCTCAAGGAGATCGCTCGCCAGATGTCGGCGCCGACCCTCGACCAGGTGATGGCGTACGTCGACGGTGGGGCGCGGGCCCGGCTGCTCGCCGGGGTCGGCGCCGGCGGCGCCGAGCGGGCGATGAGCAACCTGTCCGACGCCGAGGCAGCGGAGGCGCTGGTGCTGTTGAACGAACGCCACCACGGCGCCGCGACGCTGGTGGCGTTCGAGCTGTCCGAGGCGCTGCTGCAGCGCCTGCTCGCCGCCGACCACGACGGGATGCGATCGTGGCTGAGCCGGCATCGCCCCGACGTCGTCGAGCGCTTCGACCGCCAGCCCCAGTCGTAGCCGGCTCGACCGGACGCTGCGGTCAGTGCAAGATCGGCGGCATGCCTGGTCGCGCCTGGATGCTGTGCCTGATCGTGCTGCCGTCGTGCGGGGCGGGCTCGCCGCCGCCGCCGCCGCAACCACCACCGTCGGCGCGCGCGCCCGAGCTGGCCGCGGTCGTGCCGGCCTGCGACGGTGACACGCTGCGCGGCTTCGACCCGGGTCTCGACGGCCTGCAACGGGTGGCGGTCGCGCAACGCGCCGCGCCGGGTGCGGGGCTGGCGCGCCAGCACGCGCGGCCGTGCGAGGTCACCGACGGCGACGAGGCGTGCCTGGTCCGGGCCCAGCGCGAGGTCATGGCCGCCGATCCGGCGGCGACCCTCGGGCACGCGTCGATCGAGGGCGAGCCCGACGGCTGGATGGCGACCCTCGACGTCGACGGTGATCGACGCGAAGTGCCGCTGGCCGCCGACCGCGCCGTGGTGGCCGAGGTGCGGCGCCTGGAGGCGGCTGGCCATCGGGTGGTGCCGATCGGGGGCCGCATCGTGTATCGGGCCAGCGGGCGCCGCGCGGTGGTGCAGTACGCGGTGCCGGTGCCCCCGAGCGCGCAGCCGCGGCTGCGCTGGGAGGCGGAGCTGCGCTGGCCGCTGCCGGAGGATCTGGTCGCCGCCCTCGGCCGCGTCATCGAGGAGGTGGGACGCGCGAACCTCGAGATCGTGCGCTACGAGGTGGTCGCCGGCGCGCTCACCGCCGTCGTCGGCTGTCCCTGATCAGGTCGCCGCGCGCCGCCGCCGCCGGATGCCGACCGCCACCGCGAAGGCGAGCGCGAGGCCGCCAGCGGCTCCACCCGCGCCGCCGCTGCCGCCACCGTCGGTGGCGCAGCCGCAGCCGCCGGGCTGGCCGCCCTCGTCGGTGCCGCTGTTCGGGTCTTCCTCGTCGCTGGGCGGCACCACCGGCTCCTCGGGCTGGCAGGCGCCACCGACGCAGACCTCGCCGGGCTGGCACATGAGCGGCGGCGGCGTTCCGCCGCGCAGGATGATGCCCTCGTCCTCGTCGGCGTCACCATCACAGTCGTCGTCGACGCCGTTGCACATCTCGGACATCGGGCCGACCGAACCCTCGCAGCTGCCCCAGGTCCCATCGCCGCCGCAGGTCTGGAGGCCGGGCTGGCAGGCGCCGACGTCGCTGGTCTCGCCGCACGGCCGGGTGCTGCCGATCGTGCAGTCGCAGCCGGGGTCGATCGCGCCATCGCAGTCGTCGTCGACGCCATTGCAGGCCTCGACGTCGACCGCCGGGGCGTCGCAGCTGCCCCACGCGCCCGCCGCGCAGGTCTCGCTGCCGGAGCCGCATGCGGAGGCGCAGTCGCGGACCAGGCCCTCGTCGACCAGCCCGTCGCAGTCGTTGTCGAGGCCATCGCAGGTCTCGACCGAGACGTCGGCGGCGATCTGCATCAGCGCCGCGACCAGCGCCGCCGAGTTGTCGGCCTGGAAGTAGCAATGGTTGGGATCCGAGGGCTCGTCGTTGGCCGGGTTGCAACCGGCGCGCGCGGTGCCGGCCTCGACCGCCATCAGGTTGAGCGCCGAGGCGTCGGTGGCGCCGCCGAAGCCGACCACGAAGGTGGTGACGCCGGCCGCGTTGAGCGAGCCGATGGCGTCGACGCCGTCGTAGCGAGTGGCCGGATCGTAGGGCGAGCACCACTGCCAGCCGTCGGAGATGACGACCGCGTAGCGCGGCGCCGCGGCGCCGACCAGGGTCGGCTCGAGCGCGGCGGCCTCGAGGGTCTGCGCCATCGGCGTGAAGTAGCCCGAGGTCGGCGGCGGGCTCGCCAGCGCGCTCAGGAGCGCGGTCCGCGTGTTGAGCGCCGGCGCCACGTCGAGCCCGCCGGGGCCGCAGCGGTCGGGGCGCGGGAACGTCATCAGGCCGACCTCGGCGTTGTCCTGCAGCTCGGACATGACCTGGCCGATCGCGTTGACCGCGATGCTCCACTTGGTGACGCCGCCGATGGTGCCGGTCTGCATCGAGCTCGACTTGTCGAGCACCACCATCACCCGGGGCGGGCGGCAGGCGGGGTTGTCGGCGGCCGCGGGCGCCGCGGCGAAGGCGAGCGAGGCGAGCGGGAGGGTGGAGGCGAGGAAGGCAGCGGTGCGCACGGGCTCGGCTTCAGCAACCCCGGTGCCATCGCTCCCGGCGACGCATCGCAGACTTACGGGCGCCGATCGTCCCCTGGCCCGAGCGGTCGAGGCGCCGGCAACCTGCCTGGCCAGGTCGGCGAGCCCCGCCGACGACCGTCAGCAACCACGCGTGCGCACTGGCTACTCCAGTATCCGCACGACGTCGCGCAGGTCGCTCAGCACCGTCCCGCGCGGATGCCCGGCCACGTACGCGGTCTCGTACGGCGGCGTGTGCGGCGAGGTCACCAGCGCGACCCGGGCGCCGAGCGCCAGCGGCAGCGCCAGGTCGAGCTCGAAGATGTCGCCGACCACGGTGAGGTCGGCCCAGGTGGCGCCCAGGTCGTCGAGCAGGACCTTGAGGCGATCGTGGTAGCGGCGGCGGCGCAGGAGCACGTTGCGGGTCGTCAGGCCGGGGATCGCCAGCTCGGCGGGCACACCGTCCCAGTCCTCGTCGAGCTCGAACTTCTGGGCGTCGCCGCGGACCCGCGCCGCCAGCCAGGCGCAGCCGGGGTGCTGCTCGTCGAGCGTGCGGATCTTGGCGGCGACCGCGGCGGTGTGCGAGTTGGTCACGACGTAGGTCTCGGTGCCGGCGAGCGCGGCGATGACGTCGCCGGCGCCGGGCCGGAACACCGGCCGGCCCTGGGTGCGAGCGTAGTTGTGCTTGTAGAGCACGCCGCCGGTCAGCCGGCCGCGATCGACGTGGTTGGCGAACGCATCGAAGCGGTCGAAGACCCGGTCGGCGATCGGCACCATGCGCAGGTAGGGGTCGACCGACGCCGGTGCCACGGCGCGACCCTTCCAGCGGAAGGGATAACGTTCGGGCGAGCTGACCAGCTCGGCCTGCACCTCGGCGACGATCGCGGCCACCTTGGCGCGCAAGGCCGGGGTATCGGCGCCGACCAGCGCCTCGAGATCCTCGAGGTAGCCGGTGATGAACGGCAGGCCCTCGGCCTCGGCGTCGGTCATCGTGCCGTCGAAATCGAGGACCAGGACCTGCGGGGTTGCGATGGTGCTCACGGGGCTCACTTCGAGCGTTGCTCGTAGATGCCGTCCCAGCCGTCGGGCGGCGGCGAGCTGGCCAGGTCGCGGATGCGCTCGAGGAACACCTGGGTCGGCCCGTCGCTGGGATGGCGGCCGGCGAGCGTGCGCAGCTCGGCCTCGACGCTGGTGAAGTCGCGGCCGCGGTACGCGTTGAGCATCCGCTCCCAGCACACCAGGTCGTCGGGGGTCAGGGTCGCCTGGTTGGCGCGGCCGAGCAGCTGGAAGATGCGCGCCGCCCGGTCCTTGCCGACCACGCGGACGCGGTCGAGCTCGCGGAACACGAAGCCCGAGCCGGCGGCGGCGCGGGTCGCCTCGCCGACCAGGATGTCGACGCCGTACTCCTTGGTCAGCGCCTCGAGGCGCGAGCTCAGGTTGACGGCATCGCCGAGCACGGTGTAGTCGAAGCGGGCCTCGCTGCCCATGTTGCCGACCGCCATCGGTCCGGTGTTGATGCCGATGCCGATCTGGATCGACGGCAGGCCCTCGGCGCGCCACCGGGTGTTGAGGGCGCGCAGGGCGTCGAGCATGTCGAGCGCCGTGCCGCAGGCCCGGGCGGCGTGATCGGGCACGTCGACCGGCGCGTTCCAGACCGCCATCACCGCGTCGCCGATGTACTTGTCGAGCGTGCCGTCGCGCTTCATCACCAGCTCGGTCATCGGCGTCAGGTACTGGTTGAGGAACTCGGCCAGGCGCTCCGGCGCCAGCGACTCGGACAGGCGGGAGAAGCCACGGATGTCGGAGAACAGCACGGTCAGCTCGCGGCGCACGCCGCCCAGCCGCACCGACTCCGGGTTGGCGACGATGCGCTCGACCAGCGACTTCGACACGTAGCGCGTGAACGCCGACCGCAGGCGGGCCTTCTCGCGGCCCTCGGTGCCGGCGGCGACCGCGGCGCCCACGGTGGTGATCGCGACCACGGTGAACAGCGGCGCGATCATCTCGACCACCACGCCGCGGCGCTCGAACGCCAGCTGGACCAGCGCGGTCCACGCCACCAGCACCACCAGCGCGCCGACGATGGGCAGCCACGGCCGGCGGCGGACCAGCCGGAGCTGGAGCAGCACCGCGCACAGCGCGAGCACGATCACCGCGCTCAGGTCGAGCACCGGACCGCTGTCGCGCAGGACGCCGTCGTAGAGCAGGTTGTGCAGCAGCGTGGCGTGCAGCTCGACGCCGTCGGTGAGCGGATCGTACGGCGTGGGCAGCTTGTCGTAGGCGGCGTAGGTGTAGCCGACCAGGAGCAACTTGTGCTCGAGCTCACCGTCGGCGACCCGACCGGCGAGCACGTCGGCGGCGCTGACGCGCCGGAACGGCGTGCCGAGGTAGTTGAGCCTCACGGCGCCGCGCGACGACGGGATGGTGCGCGGGCCGAGCGACACCGCGCCGGTGGGTGCGAAGTAACGGGTCGACTGATCGGTGGCCAGGGCGGCCAGCGTCAGGCCCAGCGAGGCGACGTAGTGGCCGCCGAGCTCGATCACCAGCGGCATGCGGCGGGCGACGCCGTCGGGGTCGCGGTAGTTGTTGACGGCGCCGGCGCCGGCGGCCCCGCGGGCGATCGCGGGCATGGTGGCGGCGACCGCGTACGCGGCCGGGGTGCCGGCGGCACCGCCGACCGCCTCCCCGAACTCGCCCTTCTCGAGCCCGGCCGGGAAGCGCGGCGGCGCGGTCGGCCGATCGGCGGCGCGCTCGATCATGTGGAACGCGGCGCCGAGATAGACCACCTTCGCCTCGGCGATCGCGGCCGCCAGCACCTCGTCGCCGCGCAGCTCCTCGGTGACCTTGTCGAGGGCGGTGCGGGCCTGGAGGAGCGCCGGCGAGGGCGCCGGATCGGCGGCGGCGGCAGCGGCGGCGGCGCGGACCTCGGCCGGCAGGTCGCCGAGCAGGATGATCTCGGGGCTGGAGAAGAACAGGTCGAGCGCGATGGCGCGCGGCCGGTGCCTGGCCAGGGCGGTGATCAACGTGGCCCAGCCGCGGCGGGTCTGGAACACCTGGGGCGCCTCGCGGCGGGTCAGATCGTCGAGGCCGACGACGACGATGCGGTTGTCCTGGATCGGCCGCGGACCGCGGGTGCGGAACCGCAGGTCGATGCTGCGCCGCTCGAGGTCGTCGAGCCCCGGGAGGTCGATCAACCGGCCGTGACCGGCGTAGGCCAGCACACACGCCACCGCGGCGATGACCGCGGCGTAGAGCGGCCAGTTCCGCAGGGTAGGGCGGCCTGCCATCGAGGCGCACGTTATCACAGCAGGTCGATCTCGCTCACACCTCGGGCGCGCGAGGGTTGAGTCGCATGGGCCGGCGAGCGTAGGCTGTCGGGAACGTCAGCTCCGAGGGGGAGTCCATGACCTCGTCCATCTCCGTGGGTTCGTTTCGGCGCGGCATCGTGCCCGGTCTGCTCGCCATCGCGCTCGCCATCGGCACGGCGCTCGCGGCCGCGGCATGTGGCGACAACCTGCGGCCGCTCGAGCCCGACGCCGATCTGCCACTGCCGATCTGCAGCAACGGCACCGTCGAGGCCGGCGAGGATTGCGACGACGGCGATCAGGTTCGCGATCCGCTGTGCGACGACCTGTGCCACTTCACGTGCGGCAACGGCGACGTCGACACCGCGTTCAGCGAGCTGTGCGACACCGGCATCGCCAGCGGCACCGGCGCCTGCCCGACGAGCTGCGACGACGGCATGGCGTGTACCCAGGACTCGCTCGACGGCAGTGACTGCCAGGCGTCGTGCGTCAACGCGGCGATCACGGCGGCGGCCGATGGCGACGGTTGCTGCCCGCCGGGTGCGACCAGCCTCACCGACGACGACTGCACCATCGCGTGCGGCAACATGCTGGTCGAGGCCGGCGAGGCCTGCGACACCGGCATCACCGCCGGCGCCGGCATGTGCCCGACCAGCTGCAACGACAACCTGACCTGCACCACCGACACCTTGCGCATGGGCGGCACGTGCCAGGCGACGTGCACCAACGCGCCGATCACGACGCCGATCAACAACGACATGTGCTGCCCGCCCGGCGCCACCCCGGCCAACGACACCGACTGCGCCGGCTGCGGCGACGGCACGGTCACCCCGCCCGAGACCTGCGACACGGCGATCAATGCGGGCAACGGCCGCTGCCCGACGGCGTGTAACGACAACATGGCGTGCACCCGCGACACGCTCAGCGGCGGCGGCACCTGCATGGCGGCGTGCAGCTTCGCGGCGATCACGACGCCGACCAACGGCGACGGCTGCTGCCCGACCGGCGCCAACAGCAACAACGACAACGACTGCGCGCCGCGCTGTGGCAACACCGTCGTCGAAGCCGGCGAGCAGTGCGACGACGGCAACCTGAACAACAGCGACGCGTGCAGCAACCTGTGCCGCCTGAACGTGACCGCGTTCAAGTTCACCGACCTCGACCTGCGCGACCCGCATGCCTACGTCAGCTTCCTGGGCTGCCGCGACGTGACCCCGCACGGCGCGTTCGGCTTCTCGGTCAACGACGAGCTGCAGACCAACATCTCGACCGACGGCGACAATCCGCCCGACGGACTGCTCGACCTGGCACCGACGCTGGTCTTCCGCACCTTCAACCAGACGGCGGCGACCCAGCCGGTCGAGCTGCACTTCGCCAACTGCACCGCGCCCCAGAGCTCGACCAGCTGCTCGGCGGGGACCGGAACGGTGACGATGGCCACGGCGACCTATTCGGCCACCGGCACGTGCCTGACCTTCCTGCCCAACACCGTCCGCCCGTACAACCCCGTCGTCGGGCCGGCGAGCGGGCCGGGTTGCTTCACGACCAGCGCCGTGACCGTGACGCTCGATCTCGGCGGGATCCCGATCACGCTGCGCGACGCCCGCATCGGCGGTCGCTACTCCGGCAACCCGGCGACCGGGCTCACCAACGGCCTGCTCATGGGCTTCATCAGCCAGGCCGACGCCAACACCACGGTCATCCCCGCCAGCTTCCCGATCGTCGGCGGCCAGCCGCTGTCGAGCCTGCTGCCCGGCGGTGCCGGCAATTGCAACTGCAACGCCAACTGCGGCACCGCCAACGACGACAAGGACACCAACAACGGCACCATCGGCTGGTGGTTCTACCTGAACTTCACCGCCAGCCGCGTGCCCTGGACCTGACCCGTTGCTTTCCGCAACGCCGGGAAGCAGCAGCGGGGACAGGTTCCTGGGTGCCTTCCTCCTGATCTTGCTCCGAAATTCGGGCTGACCGCGACGCAACCGGACTGAACTCGCGTCGGTGCGGCACTTGCTTGCTTGGCCCGCGTGCGGTCCACGCTCGTCGCGGGTCTGGTCGTGCCGTGTCTGGTCGTGCTCACGGCATGCCCGTCGTCGCAGGATCGCGACGACGGTGACCCCGATGCCGACCCCGCGCTGCCCTTCGTGGCTCCGCGCGGCGCGACCTGGGCGCCCGATGGCGCCGCGGTGCACTTCCGCCTGGCCGCACCTCGCGCCACCCGGGTCGAGGTCTGGGTCTACGCCGCGCCGCTCGGCGACGCCGAGCGCCTGCGCGTCGAGTCGACCCGCGCCGTCCATGGTGACTGGCTGGCGATCGTCGACGCCGCGGCGCTGACGACCGCCGGTGTCGACACCGTCTACTACGGCTACCGCGTCTGGGGCCCGAGCTGGAGCTACGACCCGTCGTGGACCCCGGGCTCCGACGCCGGCTTCGTGGCCCGCGTGACGCCCGACGGCGATCGCATGAACCCCAACAAGCTGGTCCTCGATCCGTACGCGCGCGAGGTCAGCCACGATCCGACCACCCCCGCCCCCGGCGGCGCGCTCGACACCACGGCCTACCGCACCGACGACGCCAGCCGCGCCATCGACAGCGCGCCGGTCGCTCCCAAGGCCATCGTGCTGGCGCCCGCGCTCGCCAGCGCCACCGCCGCCGAGCTCGGCCCGCGCCCCGAGCGCGCCCTCGCCGACGACGTGATCTACGAGGTCCACGTGCGCGGCCTGACCGCCGGCGACGCCGCGCTACCGTGTCGCGGCACCTACGCCGGCGCCGCCGCCCGCGCTGCCGACCTGGCCGCGCTCGGCGTCACCGCGATCGAGCTCCTCCCCGTCCACGAGACCTGGAACGACGCCAACGATGTCGTCGCCGACAGCTCGGCCGGCGACAACTACTGGGGCTACTCGACCCTGGCCTTCTTCGCCCCCGATCGCCGCTACGCGTGCGACCGCTCGCCGGGCGGCCCGACGCGCGAGTTCCGCGCCATGGTCCGCGCCTTCCACGACCACGGCGTGAAGGTCTTCATCGACGTGGTCTACAACCACACCGCCGAGGGCGGCGGCGCGTCGCTGCTCTCGCTGCGCGGCATCGACAACGCCACCTACTACGAGCTGTCGACCTCGGGCACCGGCTTCGCCGATCACACCGGCGTCGGCGCCAACACCAACGCGCGGAGCCCGGAGCTCCGCGACCTGGTCCTCGACTCGCTGTCGTGGTGGTCGCGCGACCTCGGCGTCGACGGCTTCCGCTTCGATCTCGCGCCGGTGCTCGCCAACGGCTGCGAGCGCAGCTGCTTCCGCTTCGCCCCCGACGAGCCCGGCAACATCCTGCTCCGCGCCGCGACCGAGCTCCCGGCGCGCCCCGCGAGCGGCGGCGCCGGCGTCGACCTCATCGCCGAGCCGTGGGCGATCGGCGCCGGCACCTACCAGGTCGGCGCCTTCCCGGCCGGGTGGTCGGAATGGAACGATCAGTATCGCGACCTGGTCCGCAAGGACGTCAACCTGGTCGGCGTCGAGGCCGTGACCCTCGGCGGCCTCGCCGATCGCATCGCCGGCTCGCCCGGCATCTTCCGCGCCTCGGGCCGCGCCCCGACGGCGTCGATCAACTACATCGTCTCGCACGACGGCTTCACCCTCGGCGATGTCCACGCCTGCGACACCAAGTCCAACGCCCAGGCCTGGCCCTACGGTCCGTCGAACGGCGGCACCGACGCCAACTACGCCTGGGACCACGCCGGCGATCGCGCCCGCCAGCGCCAGGCCGCGCGCACCACCCTGGCGCTCACCATGCTCTCCGCCGGCGTGCCGATGATGGTCGGCGGCGACGAGGTCCTGCGCAGCCAGCGCTGCAACAACAACCCCTACAACCTCGACTCGATCGCGACCTGGCACGACCCCACCGCGGCCGCCCGCGAGCCCGCGTTCCTGACCTTCACCACGCGCCTGCTCGCCTTCCGCGCCGCCCACCCCGCGCTGCGCCGCCGCGCCTGGCACGACGCCGCGTCGCTGGTCTGGCTCGGCACCGACGGCCTGCCGCTGCCGGCCGCGTTCTTCACCGATCCGGGCGCCCACTTCCTGGCCTGGCGCCTCGACGGTGCGACCGCGCCCGCCGAGCCGGCGCGATCGATCTACGTCGCCTACAACGGCGCGCCGGTCGAGGTCGCGGTCACGCTGCCGCCGCCGTCATCGGGCGCCGCCTGGTACCGGGTGGCCGACACCGGCGCGTGGCTCGAGCCGCAATCCAACATCCACGCCCCCGACGCCGAGTACCGCATGAACGGCCTCCGCTACGACCTCGCCGCCCGCTCGCTCGCCGTCTGGCTCGAGCGCTGACCGGGCGCGGTTGCCGGGCGCGGTTGCCGGCGGCGACGGCGCGTCGCGAAACGCGACGACCCCGCGACCGCTGGTCGCGCGACCCCGCGCCATGACAGCAGCTCGCCCATGGCACTTCGGTTGCACTCATGGCGTGCGTCATGAGCGCCCTCGCGGCCCACGCCTACGACGACGCCACCGGCGCCACCGGCGCCACCGGCGCCACCGGCGAGACCGAGTTGCTGCTCTCGCGCCGCCGCCGCGCCGCCCGTCGCCGCCACCGCCGCTGGCCCTTGCCCACCGAGGACGGCGGTCGCGATCCCGCCGACGAGCCCGCCACCGACCCCGACGCCACCGAAGACGCCTCGGATGCGCTCACCTCGGATGCGCTCTCCGACGACTTCTCCGACGCCTTCACCGATCCCGACGCGCTGTCGTGGGCGCCGACCTTCTGCGACGGCGATGGCGGACGCTCGCTGATGGACGAATGGGAGGCCAAGGCCGACGCCCGCGCCGCGCTGGTCGCCGCCGTCGTGGCCGCCTCCGAGGACCACACGATCGTGGGCTCGGTCGCCGGCTCCCGCCGCGCCCGCCTTCGCCTCCGCCTTCGCCGCGACAGCTGGCGCCCGCTCGCCTTTGCGTTCGCCGGCTTCTGCGCCGGGGTGATCGCCACCGGCCTCGCCCTGACCACGTGACCCTCGCGCCCCCTTGACGCCGCCCGCTCAACGTGGCAAACAACCCCTCGCTGGTTCAGCCAGCTGAAAACTTGATGCGGGGTGGAGCAGCCTGGTAGCTCGTCGGGCTCATAACCCGAAGGTCGCAGGTTCAAATCCTGCCCCCGCTACTGATTTCGCGGAGTTGGCCTCAAGCTGACTCCGCGAAAACCTTTTCGGGCCACCACCGGGCCACCGAGCGCGAAGCGGCGCCTGAAAGCGCAGCGCTTGGCGTTCAGGAGTCACCGCCGGCCCCGCGCGATACGAGGGGATCGTGTCGAGGCCGGTGAAGCACTACCGTCGATGGCGGATCCGCTGGACCGACCACGACGGCAAGCGGTGTAGCGAGGTCTACACCAAGCACCGTGACGCCGAGCTGGCCCTCCAGCGTCACGAGGTCGAGGCCGAGGAGATCCGCCGTGGTCTTCGGCCCCGGCCGCTCGGAACCCACACGTTCAACGAGCTGGCGGATTACTGGATTGAGCATCGGGCATCACGCAAGCGCTCGAAGAAGGACGACGAGAGCATCATCCGTCGCCACCTCCGACCCTCGTTCGGAGCGATGCCACTCGTCCAGGTCACCGTTGAGCGCATCGACGAGTGGCGGCAGGGGCTCGAGTGCAGCACGAAGACCGAACACAACTTCTGCACGCTGCTCATCTCGATGTTCCGTCTTGCTGTCGATGAGCTGCACTGGTTGCGCGAACGTCCACTGATCAAGAAGCCCAAGCTCACCGATGACGGCGCGAGCTACCGCTACTTCGCGACCGACGAGGAGATCGTACGTTTCCTTCGAGCAGCCCGTGACCACGACGAGCGCGCGTACGTGCTCTACACCGCCGCCATCTACACCGGCATGAGAGCCGGCGAGCTGGCCGGTCTGCACTGGGAGGACGTTGACCTCGTCCGTCGCCTCATCACGGTCCGCCGCAGCTTCGAGAATCCGACGAAGAGCGGTCGAGTCCGACACGTGCCGATCCTCGATGCGCTGTTGCCTGTGCTTCGCGAGTGGCGGCTCCGCAACGACCTCCCGATCGTGTTTCCGAACAACGCCGCGAAAATCTTCCAGCCGTCCGCGCGGCCCTTTCAGGAGACTCTGCACCTCGTCCTCGAGAAGGCGGGGTTCGCACGCATCCAGCTCGGGGGTCGCTCGGTGCCGTTCTTGACGTTCCACGGGATGCGCCACACCTGGGCGTCGCACTGGATGATGAAGGGCGGCAGCATCTTCAAGCTGCAACGCATCGGCGGGTGGAAGTCGTTCGCCATGGTGCAGCGCTACGCGCACCTCGCGCCCGAAGCCTTCGTCGAGGACTACGGCCGGCTCGGCAGCGCGCTCGACACCCAAGACGCGACCGTGATCGCGTTCCCGATGCCGAAGTCGTAGCCGAAGTCTCCTGTACGGCGAGGGCTCGGCGTTCAGGAGATCGCAGGCCATCCACGTTCTACAAGTGTCCCATGGATGAGCACTATGTCGGCTACGACGGCGTGTTAGGGAGCGGGCCCGCCTACGTGAACAACGGCACAATGGAGCGGGCTGCGTGATGGTCGGGGCCGGCAACGCCATCGTCGCCGGTGACCGGCGGCGGGCCGGCTCGCTGGGGTAGAACCGCCGCACGACCTCTCCGGAGTTGG